>CAZBQM010000173.1:0-1516 GCA_964494045.1 uncultured Rikenellaceae bacterium | reverse complement strand
ACCTGGGGTTGACTACATTATTGTAGATCGAACCGAAAGTATAGTTAATCCCTATCCCTCCGCCCACCTGATATTTGGTCGCCTGTTGCTTAAGCCTCAGAAGTCTCTCTGCTTCTGTAAGATCACCCTTGGCAAGGTTAAGGCTGTTGTTTATGTATGCCACTGAGGCGTCGACCGACAACGACAGACCCTTGAAGATTCTGATCTTGACAAAGCCATCGAGTTCGATACGGTTTTTGGACCAGTCGTGGAAATAATTCGATCCGTCGAGGGAAATGTTCACCGAACCCCATTTCTCCTGCACCTGATAGGCAATCCGCATTTCGTGCTTGAAAAGGCTTTCGCTCTTCAGGTCAAAAATGGTTGTATCGGCATAGTTGGCATACTGGTAACCGATGCTGTATAGTATGCGTAACTGCTTATGGGTGGCTTCAGAATAAGGGAAAAGGTCATATTCTATCGCCGGCATAAAGTCGAAGTTTAAATCATAATTAGCAGCTGAAGAGGTACTTGCTTCCCATAAAAGACCTGCCGACCAATGTTCGCCGAGACTCCTGGCAAACAAAAAATCAACCGATTCACTGTTTCTGACATAGGTTGTATCAAGACTTTCCTGGATAAACCGCTGCCTGTTATAACTCTGGTCAAAATCTATTTCAAGCTTTATTTTCGGGGTGATTTTCGATATTGTAAATGAATTGGAAAGATTAAGCTTTTTATATGATTCCTCTGAATCGAAACGGGGGTTTATCTGGAGTTCGAATACCCAGTTTTTCCATTTATCTACAACTTCCTCAGCCCTGAGATCTGAATTATGCACTATCTTAATTTCATTGAACAAGGGTGTTCGGGCAACATATCGCATCAGACCCATTTTTAACAGATCTGTACGCTTTTCCCTTATTTCTGTGCTGGTCAGATCGGGACTGGAGGTGTATTCAAGGGTGTCGGCCAGGCCGGCAAATTCTTTCTGCCCTGCAAAAGTGTAGGTATACTGGTTTCCTCCTGAGCCTGCATTCTGTGATGTAACATTGATATAGATCTGGGCTTCGCGGACATCCCTTACATAGTTTATATAAGGTATCTCTTCGCGTGTATAGTTCATATCACAGGTTCTGCAGTCGAGAAAAACCTTTACTGCTGAATTTCTTGCACTGTCTGCGGCTGATTTGTTTTCCTGAGCTTCAACGTTCTGACCAAAGGCCAGTATAATAATCATTATCCACAGTGTTCTAAGGACGATCTTTCCCAACATTTGTATTCCCCTTCTGAAAAGTTTAATATTCCCCTTAAACGAACAAAAAGAGAGACTTTTTGTTCGTTTACAAATATGAAAATATTAATAAGACAATCCCCATTAATTCAGAGTAACCATCAATAGATTAAATATTTTTAACATTTACCGGGGGGGCCAGATTCATGATGATTCTTCATCCATTTCAACTTTTGCTTCACCTTCATTTTCAGCCTCCTCCTCTTCAGTTTCATTCATCCATTCATAGACCGGAGCCTGGGG
>CAZBQM010000172.1:0-1568 GCA_964494045.1 uncultured Rikenellaceae bacterium | reverse complement strand
ATGACATAGAAACAAAGGGTGTTCGCTGGAAAAATATTATTGAAGATTACTATGAAATTATTAACAATGACAGCGCTTATATGTCAGGTAATAAAAAGGTTATCCTGTATGGACATAGCATGTCATGTGCCATTGCCCTTGAGGTGGCAGCAAAACTACATGATATTGGTGGGATTATACTGGTAAACCCTCCATACAGGCTAAAACCTGCAAAGGGAATGAGTCCTGGCTTCTCAGATTACCTGAATTATATAGGATATTATGTTTTTGCCCCTCATAAACCCATTGTAAACATGGCGGGGAATCCTTCTATAATATCGGATGAATCGGACAGGATGGAATCGGAACTGAGGAATAAAGACACTCTCCTTGTTAAATACTTCAGTATGCGTTGTATGGCTGAGTCAAAAAGAATGATGAGAGCAATGATTAAGAATGCCCGGCAGGCAGATTGTCCATTGCTGCTTCTGTATGGCGAAAATGACAATATTGTCCACAAATCTGGTTGCGATGAGATTTATTCTGCATGGCTGAGTGATAAGAAGAGTTACGTAACAATAAAAAACGGTTCACACGGCAGATCAACTGTGGTAAGAGGAGCCGAAACCATTGCAAAATGGATAAATAATATCCCCATCCGGGTTGATGTAATACATTGACGATTTGCCATTAACCTGCTATTAACCTGCCATTAACCCAGTACAATACTGATCATATTCATCTTTGCATTATATCTTAAGATATCAGGATGTTTTATAAAAAAAATCCTTCTGCAGAAATGAGATATTATGTTAGTAATAATGACAAGCAAATAAACTAAAGATGAATATTATGAAAAAGTCTTTGATTCAATTCTTTATTGTGTCTGTTATATTCATATGCGGCTTCACCCCTGAGGAGAGTACTCTCCCAGGTCCACAATCTGTCAGACTTGATCGTTTCCGCAAGGCACTCTGGAAAGTAAATGTCAACATACAGGGAAAGACAGGGGATTTTCTTCTCGATACAGGAGGAGGGATTACACTGCTGTCAGAAGATTTCTCAAAAGATCTGGACTGCAGGTTCTGGGGACGAACCACAGGTTATAACATGTTTGGTGATAGAGGTGATGGCCCTCACTGTGACAGTATCAGTATTTATGCAGGTGACGTAAAACTATCTCCTGTCAGTGCAGGAATAATTGACTTTGGCGACCGTTTCCCGGGTGACAAGGCTCCTGACGGCTTATTGTCACTGGATGCATTCGACGGTAAGGCTTTTACACTGGATCAGAAATCCGGGGCGATTATTATTGAAACTCCACGCAGTCTGAAAAAGAGAACGAAAAAGATGGAGGAATTTCCGCTTCGCGTATCACGCGAATGCTCCGGAAGATGCCTAGGTATCTTTATGGGCGTCCGGACTCCGGAAGGCATGACATGGTTAAGTCTCGACTCAGGCGCCGGAGGTGTTTCGCTGATCTCAAAGGAATACGCCAGTGCTTTTGGACTGAATCCTGAGATCAAAGAACAGCATCTTAAGTTTGATTTAACTGAAAACATATCAATAGACAGTCCCGTAATGGTAAC
>CAZBQM010000171.1:0-1649 GCA_964494045.1 uncultured Rikenellaceae bacterium | reverse complement strand
ATACAGCCAGATAAGGCATGTTATATTTACTTTTAGTTAATATATAAACGAGTTATGCAGCATTTAAAAAGAAGACAACCGTACTATGAAATTTGAATTAGAAACATATAATCGTAATACTCCTGATGATGATTTAATAAATGACTTGAAAAGAGTAGCTGCACTTTTAAATAAAGATAAGGTTACTCTTGACGAGTATAATGAAAATGGTAGATTTCATAGCATGACCCTAACTCGTAGATTCGGGTCTTGGTTCAGATGTCTCAAATT
This sequence comes from uncultured Rikenellaceae bacterium, assembly GCA_964494045.1. GTDB lineage: Bacteria > Bacteroidota > Bacteroidia > Bacteroidales > VadinHA17 > LD21. Next base: position 1,379 of record CAZBQM010000171.1, on the reverse strand, counting down.
AGCAGGATTAGAAAATACACGTAGTAGGATTAATATTCCAAATGAAGAATTATTTGAAAATCTAGCAAGCGTATGGACTAAGTTGGGCCGGCAACCAAGATATAATGAAATGTACAAACCTCTCTCTGCTTTTAGTTCTGGTACTTATGAAAACAGATTTGGAACATGGATAAACGCCCTTGAAAATTTTGTCAAGTATATGAATGACGCAGAAATAAACCTAAATACTGATTTGATTAAAACAAGCACTCCAAATGGACACACAACTCAAAGAAATATAAATATTCGTTTACGATTTATGGTCATGCGTCGTGATAATTTCAAATGTAGGATTTGTGGAAAATCACCTGCTACAGACTCGAAGATTATTTTGCATGTTGATCATATAAAAGCTTGGGCAAATGGCGGAGAAACTGTAATAGACAATCTTCAAACATTATGTTCAGATTGTAATATAGGAAAAAGTGATTTAGAAATGACTGAAAACGAATAATAAACGCTGCATAACAGGCGGTATAGCCAATAAGGGTTTCAGGAGTATACGAAGCTTGTCACCCGCATCAAACTTGGTGTATCTTGATAGGTTATCGCTCGCAATCCCTTACTGGCCATACCGCCAACCGTTATAGCGCATTTTGAAAAAGCGCCACTCCTAATTTTAAGGTGAAATATTATGATTTCAATAAACAATCTTTGGGTATCAAATAATGAGCATGATTGGAAAGCTGCTCTTGAGCATTATTGGAGTTTTGTCCGACCCGAAAATATAGAATTGGAGCGTGAGTTAAACGATTTGAAACTTGAGCAAATTAGCAATTTCGGGCAGCTTGATTGGTATAATTTCTTACTTGATAAATACTTTCGCTGGAAATATACTGCTCCTAATAGATACGCCTCAACTACTATGGCATTTAAAAAGTACAAGGATTCAAATCAACTTGATAGTTTGTTTGATATAAAAAAGAGATTAATAAATCTTAATGTTTTTGATATTTCAGATGGACTTTCAGTTGCAAAAGAAATCCGTGGACTTGGTATTGCTGGGGCTTCTGGACTTTTAAGTCTTATGTATCCAAATAATTTCGCTACCGTTGATCAATTTGCGGTAAAAGCACTCTCTCAAATTCCATGCTTATCTGAAATTAACGAGATTAAGAAAATGAAACCAGACAACCTTACTCGTAGAAATGGCATAATATTGATTAACATAATGTTGAAAAAAGCAAAAGAAAATAATAAGATTTTTGGCACCAACTTCTGGACTCCAAGAAAAATCGATATGATATTATGGGCCTCAAGAACATAGTAAAATAAAAACGCGCTATAACAAACGGTGCTATGAAAAGCGCTGCCCCAGGTTTGTTAAAGTTAAATAATAA
>CAZBQM010000170.1:1361-1685 GCA_964494045.1 uncultured Rikenellaceae bacterium | reverse complement strand
ATTGGAAGCTCTTTAAAGCGTTGGTCTTCTTCAAATTTCATGGCAGGCATGTCGTTTGAATTAATGCTAACACCCGATGTAACCAGTGACTCGGTGCGGAAAGCCAACTGTAGAGGACACGACCTCATGAGCAGACGATGAGCTCAATTAAATTCACCGCCTGCCAGGGAAAGTCCAAAGCCCTGACCGCTTCCCGCCGGTCTGAGAAGATATGAGTCACATTATGACTGATATTTACAACCGCAGGAGGTGGTCAGAGAACTTCGGTAAAGAGCTTAAGGGTCACCGCCTTTTTTAAACAAGCGGATTGCCATTTTCAATTAT
>CAZBQM010000170.1:0-1351 GCA_964494045.1 uncultured Rikenellaceae bacterium | reverse complement strand
TCTCTTTTGTTACTGTCTTTACTTCCTCTTTGTCCTTCGTGTTGTCAGAGTTGATCGTTGCTCCGTTAACTTCATTGACTGTAGCTTTCCCCGTATACTCGCCTGCCTGAAGTATTATGTCTGCTGCCAGTGCTTTGGTCTCATTCCTGTTGACTACATTTAAAACCACCTCTGTTGCCGATTCATTAAGTACAGCCGTTACATCAAGATAAGGCACCTCATTGAATGCATCACTTTTGTATGTTTCACTGCTTGTATATACATCAAGGGCAGTTCCTTTACAGTTATGGGAATAGAGATAGAACGGATAAAAAAGTGTATTCCTGAAGTATCCGTCAGGTGAGTTCCCAGCCAGGGCCGTTATCATGGTGATGTTTGCCATCTTTACAATATCGGCATGACGGATAAAAGAGTTCAGATGCTGGGCCAGCAATAATGGTCCGACCAGACCATTGCCACGTGCACTGTATTCATCAAATGAGATATAAACCGGCCTGCGGGATCCCGATTTCATCATGGCCTTTTCAATCAGATTCTGTGTAACATCTATTATCTGATCTATCTCAAGGCCCAGGGACATTACATTCGAAAAGGTCTCTTCTCCTTTTCCCCTCAGGGCCTGTGTAGCATACCTGTGGAGGGAAATATAATCAATGGATCCGGCCATATGATCCAGGATATAATCATTCCAGGCAATCCAACCCTCTTCAGGATTGTACCCTCCGGAAACCCCGGGGTAGTTTGAGGCACCTGAGGCTACAAGTTTGACATCCTTGTCGACAAGCCGTATCAGCTTGGCTGCCTCGGAAGCAAATTTTACATAATCCTCCTTATTTTTCTGCCCGATCTGCCATGGTCCGTCAGTCTCGTTTCCAAGAGCCCAATATTTTACCTTAAATGGTTCTTCATTGCCATACTTGCGTCTTAAATCAGAGTAGTATGTTCCTTTGGGATAATTGCAGTATTCCACCCAGTATCTTGCATCATCCAGGGTACCGGTTCCGGCATTGATACAGACAAAATTCTCAGCCCCTATCAGTTTGCAGAATTCAGCATATTCATCTGTACCCATTTCATTGGTTTCAATGGAATTCCAGGCCAGATCTGCTCTTTTCGGACGCTGATCTTTGGGACCAATCCCATCCTGCCAGTTATATCCCGATACAAAGTTCCCACCCGGCCACCTGACAACAGGAACATTCAGCTCTTTAACCATGTCAATGAAATCTTTCCTGAATCCGTTCTCATCAGCAAACTTTGAGCTTGGATCATAAATGCCACGGTAAGCAGCCATGGACTCGAGAAAAGCACCATAGATATTCGGATCAACGGTTCCTATCTTACGGTCAGG
>CAZBQM010000169.1:772-1896 GCA_964494045.1 uncultured Rikenellaceae bacterium | reverse complement strand
GATAACAGAAAATTAGCCAGCCGGCCTGATCTCTTATTTAATTCATCGTATGTAAGACTGATTCCGCCCGATGTCACTGCTACCCTATCCGGTGTTGTTTCAGCCTGCTTAATGAACATATCCTGTAACATACAAGCGGGAACAGGCACTTCAGTTATATTGAACTCCGACAACTTCTTACTTTCCCTTTCAGTCAATATTGACATACCCGAGATCATCCGGTCGGGATTTACAGCGACAGCTTCAAGAAGGCAGGAGAACCTTTCTACCAGACGTACAATTGTTTCTCGTTTAAGGATATCTGTGTTGTATTCTATCTCCCCGATTATCCTTTTACCGTCATCTTTCATATAAAAGGTCATATCGAATACCAGTGTCCGGTCCCTGCCCGGGATATACCGGCTGGTGACATTATCAAGCTTAAGCGGTTCGCTGAGATTATTATGCCAGTCGAATGCCACCTGAAACAAAGGATTGACATTTGTTGATCGTTCGGGATTTACTATCTCAACCACTTTCTCAAAAGGAAGATCCTGATGAGCTATCGAATTCAACGCAGCTTCATTTGCCTGCTTGAGCAACATCCTGAATGAATTGTCAGTATCATATCTTAGCCTGACGACCACGGTATTGACGAACATACCGAAAATATTCTCAAGCTTTGAATGCGGACGGTAAGCTATCGGCAACCCAATATTAAGATCCTCCTCACCTGTATACTTATGCATCAGCAGTCCGAAGGCGCCAAGCATGACGGTGAACAGTGAACTTCCTTCCGTTCTGCTTACCTCCCGGAGTTTTTGTGATAATTCTTCAGAAAGCCCGAACGATTCTATCTCCCCTTTCCCCGAAGTGACATCAGTCCTGGGAAAATCATAGGGAAAGTGCAGAACCGGGGATGAACCTGCGAGGTAGCCCCTCCAGAACTTTGTTAATTCAAGTACATGCTCTGAACCTGCTGAACCCTTCTCCCATTCTGCAAAGTCATATTGCTGAAATTCAACCTTTTCAAGCGATATTTCTTTCCCCCTGACAAGGCTGTTATATATTTCATTGAAATCCCTGACGAACACTCCCCACGACCAGCCATCAAAAATAATGTGATGGATACTCATGTGGAAATA
>CAZBQM010000169.1:0-762 GCA_964494045.1 uncultured Rikenellaceae bacterium | reverse complement strand
AATAATATTCCTCCATGCCTGTCTTAATAAGGTATATCCGGTAAAGAGGTCCTTTCCTCAGATTAAAAGCTTTTCTGGAATCAGCATTCACCAGATCCAGTACCTTTATCATCTTTTCATTATCAACGACATCAAAATAATCAAGAAACGTAATGTTGACCTCGGATGGAATAATATCGCAAAATGGTTCACCATTCATCTCTTTTATTACCGAAAAGACAACATGATGTCTTTGGAAAAGCATATCAATACTCTTTCGGAAAATTTCAATATCAAGATTCCCTGAGAGCCTATGTGTGAACGGGATGACATATGACGGAGCGTCGGGCTGAAATTCAGAAATTATCCACAACCTTTTCTGATTCAGGGTCAGAGGCAGGTTTGTGGTTCTCTCCAGATGAACAAGGCCTATTGTTTTCTCCTCTGACCGGAACTGACTTTCAAGGTAAGCTGCCATCTGCAGAATCGATGGATAAGTATTAAATGTTTTGAATGTCAATGTAAAGCCAAGATCTTCCCTTACCTTGTTAAGCAGCCTTATAGCAAGCAATGAGGTTCCTCCGATATCAAAAAACTTTCCTGACGGATTTACATTCCTGTTATTAAGGACGTTCCCCCATATCGTAACAAGTTTCTGCTGCATAGGGGTAAGTAAACTGTAGTCGATATTACTTTCATCATGCAAATCAGCCTTATTAAAAACAAGTGCTTTCCTGTTTATCTTCCCGTTGGGAAGCCTGGGGAAACCATCGGTGACCTGGT
>CAZBQM010000168.1:0-1914 GCA_964494045.1 uncultured Rikenellaceae bacterium | reverse complement strand
TCATTGATGGATTTTGATTGGGATTTGGTGGAGACGCGATGCATCGCGTCTCCACGTTTTTGATTTCTCCGAAATAATGGATTCTGTCTTTTGTGCATATGGTGACATAATACATCCCCGATGATGAATAATCATACCCCTTTAATCTTATCGAAGCTGTATGATATTTGTTCCTGAATAGTTTTCCCATGATTCAGAAATGCAACGGACACAGAAAGATAGAAATTAATCTGTAATAGATCAAATCGCCCGTTTTGTGCGGTTTAACCCAGAAAATTTTGTATCTACTAATTATATTGAGTAATTTTACTCAGTATATTGAGTAAATAAAATCTATGTATCAGAGACCTCATTTAAGGGAAGTTAAAAAGAAAATTGAGGAAGAGCGAAAGTTCATCCAGGTAGTTATTGGTCCGCGACAGGTAGGGAAGACAACGCTTATTCTTCAGCTTCTTGATATGTTACCGGTAACATCACATTACATAAGTGCAGACAGTATTGAAGGCAACGGTGAGGTATGGCTTGAGAAGCACTGGCATACTGCAAGAATGAGGTTAAAGAGCAATCCTGATAAGGATTTTATTCTTGCAATAGATGAGATACAGAGAATAGCCGACTGGAGCAGTGTTGTCAAACGGCTTTGGGATGAAGATAGTGTGGAAAAGATTCCATTAAAAGTTATATTGTCAGGATCATCGCGGCTTCTTGTACAACAGGGCCTGACAGAATCGCTGGCAGGCAGATTCGAGGTTACTTATATGAACCATTGGTCCTTCAATGAGATGCATCAGGCATTCGGATGGGATGCAGATCATTATGCCTGGTTCGGGGGTTATCCGGGTTCAGCTTCCCTGATAAACGATGAACAGCGCTGGAAGAGATATATTTCAGACGCTCTTATTGAGACCAGCATCTCAAAGGATATCCTGATGCTTACCAGGGTTGATAAACCGGCTCTTATGCGCAGACTGTTTGAGCTGGGCTGCAGATACTCCGGGCAGGAACTATCATTTACAAAGATACTGGGACAATTACAGGATGCAGGTAATACAGTGACGCTGGCACATTATCTCAGGCTGCTTTCTTCTGCCGGATTGCTGACAGGACTGGAAAAATATTCCGGAAGCCTTGTCAGGCAGAGATCTTCAAGTCCGAAGTTTATTGTTCACAATACTGCCCTTTTGAGCTCACTCTCAGCCTCTACCTTTGAGGAAACATTAATGCAGCCCGAAAAATGGGGACGGGTGGTGGAGTCAGCAATAGGCTCATATCTTATTGATGGATACATCAAAGGCCTTTTTGATCTTTTCTACTGGCGAAACAGTAACAATGAGGTCGATTTTGTTGTGGTCCGCGATCAAAGAGTGACAGCCATTGAAGTTAAAAGCGGAACCATGGGCAGTCGATCAGGAATGGAATCATTCAGCCGCCTGTTTAAACCCCACAGACTGCTTCTTGTTGGTGATAAAGGCATGCCCTGGCAGGAGTTTCTGGAAACAGATCTCAGCCATATCTTCTGATATCATCCTTGTGGAGAAAAATAATCATACCCCTTTTATCTGAAAGATCCGAAATGATATTTGTTCCTGAATAATTTTCCCATGATTCATTATGAATCGATCTGAAGATATCATTGAAAGTTAAGCATTTAATTACTTTTTCAACCTAACCAGGACTATAACCGGATTGTCTGTGGCATTTAGACCTGTTGCCAGTTTTTCAAATTCTACTTTCTTATCCGGCATCTGCGGATCCATGTTCTTGAATTCTTTACTTGCTGCACGAGCTATTATCTGATCAGGATATTGGATACCAAGCAGATATTCTCTGTCTCTTTCCTTGAAATAAGCCTCAGGTACAAACATTAAACCATTGTCGAGATCATTCACAATACCTATTCCATTTTGGGATGAC
>CAZBQM010000167.1:0-2039 GCA_964494045.1 uncultured Rikenellaceae bacterium | reverse complement strand
GATTTTAATACCCGGGCTCATTGTGCTTGAGAGGAACACGCTTTTTATGTATGTTCCCTTGGCGGCAGCCGGTTTCAGTTTGTTTACCATATGGATAAACTCCCTGGCATTCTCGACGATCTGTTGTGGCTCGAAAGAGACTTTTCCAATAGAGGTATGAATGATTCCGTTCTTATCAACTTTGAAATCAATTTTACCCTGCTTCACTTCTTTAACAGCCTTACCAATTTCCATGGTAACAGTTCCACTCTTCGGGTTCGGCATCAGTCCTCTGGGACCGAGTATTCTCCCTAACTGACCGACTTTACCCATTACTGACGGCATGGTTATGATAACGTCAATATCTGTCCAACCTGCCTTGATTTTTTCAATATAATCGTCAAGGCCCACATAGTCAGCTCCGGCTGCTTGTGCTTCAGCTTCCCTGTCGGGAGAGCAGAGTACAAGAACGCGTGTCTGTTTACCCGTTCCGTGAGGAAGGGAAACAACGCCGCGGACCATCTGGTTGGATTTTCTGGGATCGATACCTAACCTTACATCCAGGTCGATGGATGCATCAAACTTGGTGCTGGTTAATTCCTTTACCAAAGCAGATGCTTCTGTCAACGTATAAAGCTTTTCCCTGTCTAATTTCTCAGAGGCAAGCTTCTGGTTTTTGGTAAGTTTAGTCATTTTTTCTCCTAATTAATTATTTACCGGGAATTGTCCTTTTACGGAGATTCCCATACTTCTTGCGGTACCAGCTACCATTTTCATGGCCGACTCAATTGTAAAACAATTAAGGTCCCCCATCTTTTCCGAAGCAATTTCTTTTACCTGGTCCCAGGTGATACTTGCCACTTTTTCCCTGTTAGGTTCTTTTGAACCCTTCTTGGTTTTGGCAAATTCAAGAAGCTGAACAGCCACCGGAGGTGTTTTTGTAACAAATTCAAATGATTTGTCTGTATAAACTGTTATAACAACCGGTATGACTTTTCCAGCCTTGTCCTGAGTCCTCGCATTAAATTGCTTGCAAAAATCCATAATATTCACACCTTTCGAACCAAGTGCAGGTCCGACCGGTGGTGATGGATTGGCAGCTCCGCCACGAATCTGTAACTTAATAATTCCAGCAACTTCTTTTGCCATAATTTAGTATTTGCGTGTTTATTGCGAGAGCTTGATAGTTATTCAGGAAGCATTATGAATATTACAACTATCAATATCTTCTGTTAATTTTCTTTCTCTACCTGCATAAAACTAAGCTCAAGGGGTGTTTTCCTTCCGAAGATCTTGACCATAACCTTAAGCTTTTTCTTCTCCTCGTTAACCTCTTCAATGATACCTGTAAAGCTGTTAAACGGGCCGTCGATCACTTTAACCGATTCACCAACACAGAACGGGACGTTCAGTTCCTCATCGCTGGCATTCAACTCATCAACTTTACCAAGAATCCTGTTGATCTCCGATTTTCTCAAAGGTACCGGTTCTCCGTCCTGAGATCCAAGGAACCCGATGACGTTGGGGATATTCCGCAGAAGATGTGGTATTTCGCCTACCAGGACTGCTTCGACAAGCACATAGCCCGGGAAGAAAGTCCTTTCCTTGCTTATCTTTTTGCCCGACCTTATCTGGTAAACCTTTTCAGTGGGAATAAGCACCTGTGAGACAAATTCTTCGAGTTTAAGGCGGGTAACTTCATTGTCGATGTATTCCTTTACCTTCTTCTCCTTCCCTCCTATAGCCCGAAGCACGTACCACTTCTTTACATTTTCGCTCATCGGAACAGATCTCCTTTCTAGTATAACAAACCGTATATAAATTCCATTATTCTGCTAAAGGAAAAATCCATTGCCGATACGATGATAGCTATTATCAAAGTAGCAACAAGAACAAGAACTGCGCTGTTCTGAAGTTCGCTCCAGGTAGGCCAGGTCACTTTGTGAACGAGCTCGGTATAAGATTCCTTGAAATATCCTTTTATATCCATAGTACTATTAAATTAGCACGGGAGGAGAGACTCGAACTCCCGACACCTGGTTTTGGAGACCAGTGCTCTA
>CAZBQM010000166.1:0-2055 GCA_964494045.1 uncultured Rikenellaceae bacterium | reverse complement strand
GGGAGACCTCTCTGGGGGTAGGACCTTCGTTTTCCTTTGATGATATCGGTGGTTACTCAAGGTCGAAAAACCTTCTTGGTTTCAGGGACCTGAGTTACAGGCAGATTATGTTTGACATTAACGGTAACATTAAATACAGGCTGACCAGAACATTAAATGCCAGGGTCAGCGGAACCTTAGGCATGCTCCACGGCGTTGATACCTGGGGATCAAATGAAGGAAGAGCAATGGAGGCCACCACAATCATTGCCGAACCTGCCCTTCTGGGTGAGTATTATTTTGTAAAGAACAGATCCGAAAGCAGCTACCTCTTTCTGAGGGGAAGAGGCTTCTGGAAATTATTGTCTTCACTTGACTTCTATGCTTTTACAGGCTTTGGGGGCGTGTACTACAATGTCAAAGGCAATCCCCCTCTTGTTGAATACGGGATGAAGGAAAGCGGTTTCTCCGCACTTATACCTGTAGGACTAGGAGCTTCACTGATCTATAATCCCAATTATAATTTCGGTCTTGAACTTGGAGGAAGATATACTTTCACCGACTATATTGACGGCTATACTTCACAATATTCGACCGCAAACGACGTTTATTATTTTTTAAATTTCACTATTACCTATAAGGTAAAGGCCGGTCCTCGCGGACTGCCATCATTCAGATGATAAAGAGCCGGATTCAGTTTGATGAAAAGAGTGTGTTTGTTTTTTTTGCTGATTAGTATATCGCCGGTCATCTTTGGCCAGCGGGAGGCTGATTTTGGTGTTTTTGCCGGAACCTCTTCATATTTCGGTGACATAAATTCCTCACGCTTATTTTATTCACCCGGCCCTGCTGCCGGAGTCTTTTACAGGTATAATTTTCACCCCAGGCATTCATTGCGGACCAACCTGTATTTTGGCAGCCTGAGCGGGAATGACCTCGACTTCAGTAACGATTACCAGACACAGAGAGCTAAATCCTTTTCAGGAACCATTGGAGAGTGGGCAGTTCAGTTCGAGTTTAACTTCCTGCCTTTTTCGACCCGTGGAAAGAGGTGGAATTATTCTCCCTACCTTGCTGCTGGTGCCGGGATAGTCTTCATAAACACCGTAGTGACAACATATGAGCCGGTTATTCCTTTCGGGCTGGGATTTAAGGTAAACATTCATAAAAATCTGGGTTTGGAAGCCGAGTATGGTTTTCGTAAAACATTTTATGATAACTTTGACGGCCTTGAAGATGTGGCTATGATTGATCAGGCAGATGATTCCCCGATTCATAACAACGACTGGTATTCATTTGCTGGCATAGCTTTTACCTGGAAGTTTTTTAACAGGTTGGTTGGATGTCCGGCTTTTAATGATGTGGATAACAAAAGAAAAAGGTAGATATGTCTCTTATTTCTCAGATAAACCGTGATAAGCTGCCATCGCATGTGGCAATCATTATGGATGGAAACGGAAGATGGGCACAACAGAGAGGCATGGAGAGGATTTTCGGCCACAGGCAGGGAGTGGAGGCTGTAAGGCATGTGATAGAGGCTGCTGTAGAACTTAAAATAAGGTGCCTGACTCTTTATGCTTTCTCAACCGAAAACTGGGGCAGACCCGACGATGAAGTCTCCGCACTGATGGGCATTATGGTCCAGTCACTTACAAATGAGACCGGAACCCTTATGAAAAACAATATCCGCCTTTCTGCCATCGGTGATGTGAAAAGGCTTACAGCCGATGTAAAGGAGAAGCTTGAGGAGAGCATCAGACTGACTTCACAGGCAAGCGGGCTGAACCTTATAATTGCTATGAGCTACAGCTCACGCTGGGAGATCACGGAGGCGGCCAGAAGGCTGGCTGATGAGGTAAAAAAAGGATCGCTTGATCCGGATCTGATCGACGAAAAGATTTTCGGGGACTTTCTGGCCACATCACATGTACCGGACCCTGAACTGATGATAAGGACCAGCGGGGAACTGCGCTTAAGCAATTTTCTGCTCTGGCAATTGGCTTATGCCGAATTGTATTTCCCCGAAGTACTTTGGCCTGATTTTGGTAAGGAGGAATTCTATAAAGCAATAATAGA
>CAZBQM010000165.1:0-2231 GCA_964494045.1 uncultured Rikenellaceae bacterium | reverse complement strand
TAATAACCCCGGGCCGACAGCCCGGGGTTATTAATATGCACCACGGTTATTCAGCCCTGAAAGGGTTGAATAAATGAGCCTTTATGAAAGAAAGAGTAAGTTACTATCTAACCTAACCTTAATAAATCAGATTTTACTTATATGAGCTTGCTTCAATAACGGCATCAAATGCTGGTTTGGCATTTAACTGGCCGTCAAACAAAAGTGCACCCTGTCCCCTGCGCCATGATCTTGTATCGCTAAGTCCCCAGAAGGTTACGCGGTCGATCACATCTGCATGACGCATGAGAATTTCGAACAGTTTTCTGTATACTTCAGCCTGCTTCTGATAGTTTTCAGGCGGGATGGTTTTATCACCCTGACGAACGCCAAAAGCGCCACTGTTGCTTCCTGTTGCTGTTATATCCAATTCTGTTATTGATACCTTAAGACCCAGAGAAGCGTAGTTTTCGATAGCTTTTTCAACGTCATCAAGGTTAGTGTCAAGGTGCCAATGTCCCTGGATACCCACCCCGGTTATCGGAGCGCCTTCTGCAATGAGACGTTTAAGGAGTAACATTGAACTGGCGTGTTTGCCTTTGTTTTCAACTGCACCCTGCTCGATGTTGTAGTCGTTGTAGTAAAGCTCAGCGTCCGGGTCAGCTTCATGTGCCCATTTGAAGGCCAGGGTCAGAACCTCGGGTCCTACAGCCTTATACCAGCTGAATGTCCTGAGATTTTCTGTTGTACCATCACCACCGTCGGCTATCGATTCGTTAAATACATCCCATCCGGTTATTCGCCCTTTGTATCTCCCGGCCACAGTCATGATATGACTCTTCAGTCGTTCAAGAACGACTTCCCGGCTTGCCTGGGGACCAGTATTGCCACGGTCACCAAAGCCTGCCATGTCGGGACGCGGAGAACCAGGAGCCGGTGCCGTTGATGGTGGAGTTGCAGGCTGGGCCAGACCGGCTGCTTCTCCGGCTGCTGCATTCTTTTCCTGGAAGAACCATTGCGGCGACTGAGAATGCCAGGCTAAGGTATGCCCCCAGACCTTTATACCATTCTTCTGACACCAATCAACCATTGCATCGGCGGTTACAAAGTTGTAGGTGTCCTCCGAAGGATGGATTGGCTGTGGTTTCATGCAGTTTTCAGGGGTAATGATGTCGTAGTGCATTTTAATATTTGCCGACTCGGCCTCAGAAATCGATGTGAGGTCATTTGCAGCTCCTATAAGGAACTTCCCTGCGTATGCTTCTTTTAAAGCCTTTTGCGGCGCAGTTGTGGGATTGCCCTGACCATATGAAGGGATAGCTGTTACCAATATCAGGGAGAAGCCGGTAATCAAATTTCTGATGATCATGATCTGTATTATTTAGGTTAATTTATAAAAGCTTTTCAGTTTAAATTTACTGATTTAATCTAAATAAAACGTTTGCTTTGCAGATTCATTGTCCATTTGTTGATTGGTCGCCCGATCAGGTTCCACGTTCTGTGTTGCTGCTTATTGTCTGAAAGACAGGTTATTTAGTTTCCGCAATGGCGGGAATCACCATTATTGTTTCTGAAACAGTATATTCTATTTGTCCAATGGCTATTATGGCAAAATAATAAGGAGTTCCGTTAGTCAGATTATTTATTGTTACCTCAAAAATGTTGTTTTTAACAGTGGAAAATGGTTTTAGTTCTGCCGGGGAAGAGTCAGAAATAAGAATTTCAAAATACTTCGGGTCTAATCCAGGGCAGGGACAAGTACCGCATAACTCGCACGGTGGCTTGCCCCACTTTAGTGTTACTTCTCCATCGCCTCTGACACTTGTCAGGTATGGGGTATATAATTTATCTGCGTCAGGATTCAGTGATGAATCTTTGGTGCAACCCGGGGATGCAAAAAGAAAAACAATTGTAGTTATTGTAATTAACTTTTTCATAGGTTGTTTATGTTAGGTAGTCAGGGTTTGTGGTTGTAATTTAATGACTTAGTGCAAATTCTGTGCCGAAGATATTTTAGATGTTTGAAAAGAAGGAAGAGGACTGGAGGTTCCAGGGGTCCAGGGTTCCAGGGAAGAAAAGACAAAAGACAAAAGACAAAAGTCACAAGTGAAGAAGAGAGAAAGTTCCAGTGTTCCAAAGGAGAAAAGATATAAGATACAAGTCTGAGTTCAACGAAGACACTGACCGAAGCGTCAGTGACAAAAGTCACAAGTGAAGAAAAGACAGTAGTTGCGTTGAATTTCAACGCAATT
>CAZBQM010000164.1:0-2334 GCA_964494045.1 uncultured Rikenellaceae bacterium | reverse complement strand
TATTAAAATCAAAAAGAATGATGATAAAAAAAATTAAAATAGCAACTTACAAAGAGCGGCTCCTTCTACAGTACCTAAGCTTTGTAAGATGCTATTCTGAATCAATTATTTGTCGAACGAAGCGTCGAAAGCAATGTTTGAAGGCGGGAAATCAATTTTCCTGACAAATTCACATGCTTCAGTTGCTCCGTGTTCACGGTCCATACCGTTATCTTCCCATTCAACTGACAATGGCCCTTTATAACCAATGGCGTTCAGAGCTCTCATTATCTTTTCAAAATTGATGCATCCTCTTCCGAGGCTTCTGAAATCCCAGTAACGTCCAAGAGTCCCGAAATCTGTATGACCTCCGAATACACCGGCTTCGGCAGGAGTATCTGACCAGGCTACATCTTTCATATGAACGTGGTAAATCTTTTCAGCAAATTCGTAGATGAACTTGACATAGTCAACTCCCTGATAGCCGAAATGCGAAGGATCGTAGTTGAAACCAAAGGCAGGATGGTTGTTGAGTGCCTTGAGAATCCTGCGTGCTGAGGCTATATCGAATGCGATTTCAGTCGGATGGGCTTCAAGAGCATACCTGACTCCAAGTTTCTGATAGGCATCAAGAATAGGTTTCCACCTTCTTGCAACTTCCTGGAAACCTTCCTCAATCATATCGGGAGTAACAGGAGGGAAGGAATAGATAAGATGCCAGATCGGGCTGCCGGTAAATCCGTTAACCACTTTAACACCGAGTTTTGCAGCAACTTCTCCGGTCTTGATAACTTCTTGGGTTGCACGCTGACGAACACCCTCAGGATCACCGTCACCCCAGATATAAGCCGGAAGAATACTCTTGTGCCTCTGATCAATCCTGTCAGCAACACACTGGCTTACAAGATGAGTAGAAAGAGAAAACACCTTAAGGCCATATTTTTCGAGAGTCTTAAGCTTTGCAGCACAATATGCATCATCTGCCTTGTCGATCTCCAAATGGTCACCTGTACAACCAATCTCAATACCATCATAACCGAAAGACTTTGCCTTCTGGCATACTGTTTCAAAAGGTAAATCACCCCACTGGAGTGAAACTAACGTAACCGATCTTTTCATACTATCTGATTTTTTAGGATTTGTTATTATAATTATCTTCTGGTCTTATACTTACGTGCAACACGGCCAGACCAATTCATTTCATAAACAAGAATATAAAACATTTACGTAAAAAGCAATTTTTTCCGGCCTTTTTTAAACAGCTTCAAGCACCTGAACAGGTTAAAAAATCTTAAAGAAAGCCACCTCTGTTAACACCTTTTAAGGCATTCATATTGAAGGCGGGAAGGGTGGCTTTGTTAAGGATGAAGCGACTAACGACCTGAAATAAAGACAGACTTAAGGGCTGCAGAACGGGCTATTTTTTCAAGCTTCCGTGGATCCATTTCAACAACCGATGTCACTGGCTCTGACCTGTTGAATGACTTCATAAAAGCGGTATAAAAGCCGGGGTCTTTCTGGGGCAGAACAAAAGGTTTATGAAAGTTACCCGTATCATCCATATAGGCATAAAAAGGTCGTGTATATAGTCCATCAAGCCTCCTGCTCGAAAAGACTATCCATCTTCCTGATGATGACCAGGCAGGGTAACTTTCTGTCATATCACTGTTTACAGGAATTTTTCTGACACTGCTGTCAGCAAGATTGAGAAGGTAAAGATCACTTTCGGGATGCCAGATCGAGAAATTACCGTAGTCAGCCATACAGAAGATAAGATATTTACCATCGGGAGAAAGCCTTGGGAATGAGATACTCCTGCTGCTGTCAGATACCGTGAGAACTTCTTCAACATTCCCAAATCCGGATGTAGCCGGATCGAAACTGATCCTCATGAGATCATATCTTATTTCATTGTATCTGTCCATGGGCTTTTTAGCGGCACTGCAGAAATACAGGTAACGACCGTCGGGCGACCAGGCAGGGAAGGTCTCAAGCATACCCGGTGAGGAAAGATCATGGCAGGTGCTTACGACGTTCTTTTGCACATCATATAATACAATGTTTGAAAGTGTGTCGTACACCTCAATTTTTTTCCCCTGAATAGCATGAAAACTCTGAACTATATTATTGACTGAGAAGGCAATAAAATTTCCTGAAGGATGCCATGCTGGATAAACCCCTGCAGCAATGGTGCTGTCGGTCTTTGTGTCGACTTTTTTGAGATTACCCTCATCATATATTACAGTACCGCCATTTTCTCCCCTCATGTGAAACATCATATGATCGGTATTGTTGGCCCTGAAGGAATGGCAGTTCATGCAGGTACCGGCAAGAAGACGGCTGTCAATCACTGTT
>CAZBQM010000163.1:0-2360 GCA_964494045.1 uncultured Rikenellaceae bacterium | reverse complement strand
AGATTCGACCCTCATGACCAAAGTGGTCATAGGCAAAAACCTTGTTAGCGTCCAGGAATCGGATTCAGGAGTAGAAGTGAAGGTCCTTGACAAAGACATCTCAATTCTTGAATCCCTGGAGGGGAAGAAAAACCGGGAATTTGAAAGATATGACAACCGATCCGAAACGAATGAAATGCAGATGGATACCGATTCGTATGAAGAAGATTTACCGGATACCCCGGAAGACTATCAGGCAGGCTCCGAAGAAAATAGCGGGGTCGGGGAACTTAACAGCGATGATCTGAACTGTGAAACCTTGCAGGATTACAGAGACAGCCACCATGAGACGTACGACTGGGAAAAGGATGACTGGGAAAAGGACGACTACAGAAGTGCCAGGGATTTCAGGGGCCATCTTTCAGGAGTAAATTTCGGATTCAACGGGTATCTCTTTGATGAATCTTCCGAGATGCCGGAAGAGATATCATATATGGAATCCAATACTGGAAAATCATTCGGAGGAAGCGTCTTCTTCGCCCAGGCCGATATCGGTCTCTCACGTCATATCGGTTTTGTCACCGGGGCGGGTCTTACCTGGAATAACTATTTCTTCAAAAAGCCAAACAATATCACTGAAGGAGATGAAGGAACTATCATTGAGATGGTCCCGCCTGAGGGTATCCCGGTTAAGAAATCGAAATTCTCGACCCTGTACCTTGAAATACCTCTTCTCCTCGAGGTCCAGATACCGGCTGGCTATTCAAAAAGGCTCAACGTGGCAGCAGGGGTTACCGGTGGTCTGAGGCTGAGAGCATGGACGAAGATGGTCTTTAAAGACGGCGAGAAGGTCAAGTCAAACGGGGATTATAACCTCAACCTTCTGCGTGCCGGAGCTACAGCAAGAGTGGGCTTTGAAAACTTCATGCTGTACGGAACCTATTATCTCACTCCATGGTTCCATGATTTCAAGGGACCCGAAGGACTCAACCTTGTTCCTTTTGAAATAGGCCTGGCATTTACTATCAACGACTAGAAAAACAATACAGAATATTTAAGGGCAGTCAGCTTCGGTTGGCTGCCCTTTCAGTTTTTGAAGAGACAGGGTAAGAATGTATATTTGCATATATCATTATTTACTACCTGATGCCTGAAGAGTTATTATCGCCAAGGGAGATCCGACGTTACAGCAGGCAGATAATGGTCCCTGAAATAGGACTTGCCGGACAGGAAAAGCTAAAAAAGGCCCGGGTGGCGGTGGTTGGTGCCGGAGGATTAGGCTGTCCTGCCCTCCAGTACCTTGCAGCTGCCGGGACAGGCAAGCTGGCGATCATCGAAGACGGCTTTGTTGATGAGACCAACCTCCAGCGGCAGGTGCTTTACGGATCGGCCGATATTGGCAAACTGAAATCGATAATAGCCAAAAACCGGCTTGAACATCTCAATAATTTCTCCGAAATAGAACTATTCAACCTCCGGCTTAACAGTTCAAATTCGCTGAGGATCCTCAGGGATTTCGATATCGTGGTCGATGCCACCGACAACTACGGGTCAAGGTATGTGATCAATGATACCTGTGTGATACTCGGGATACCGATGGTGCACGGATCGATTTACAAATACGAGGGACAGGTAGGGGTTTTCAATTACATTAACGGGCCCACTTACCGCTGCTTTAATCCCTGGAACGGCCGGAGCGACCTGAGGGATCCCGATCCGGGCACCGTTGGCCTTATGGGGGTACTTCCGGGAATAACCGGGACCTGGATGGCAAACGAAGTAATTAAGATTATTACGGGAACCGGTGATGTGCTTTCAGGAAAAATCCTTGTCTTTAATATCCTTACTAACCTGTTCAGAATAATAAACATCACTGACAGGCCCGAAAACCATATCATTGACACAATTTCTGCCACGCAGATAAACAATAAAGAAGACATATGAGACTACTGCTGATAAGCAATTCAACTAATGCCGGCGAAGCCTATCTCGGTTATCCCGGAAACAATATCAGGAAATTCCTGGGTGACAAACCCGTAAAGGCACTTTTCTTACCCTATGCTGCAGTGACTTTTTCGTACGATGCTTACGAGGAAAAAGTAGCCGCACGATTCAGGGAAATCGGTCACGATATAGTATCCATCCACCATTTCCCTGATCCTGTGGCCGCCATCAGGAATGCTGAGGCTATTGTTGTCGGGGGAGGCAATACATGGATGCTCCTGAAACAAATACGCGACAATAATCTTATTCTGCCGGTAAGGGAGAGGGTAAAAAAAGGGATCCCATACATAGGATGGAGCGCTGGATCCAACGTGGCCTGCCCGACCATGATGACCACAAATGATATGCCCGTTGCCGATCCCGGTTCCTTTGAAGCT
>CAZBQM010000162.1:0-2374 GCA_964494045.1 uncultured Rikenellaceae bacterium | reverse complement strand
AACACCACCTATTCAGTGCTGAAGGACAGGAACGGCAAGATATGGGTATCGACGAACAGTGGCATCTCGAGGATAGATCCGCTGACCGGATTTATAAGGATCTTCAACCAGAACGACGGTCTTAACATCCTTGAATTCAACTCCGATGCCGCCTACATCTCTTCTGACGGGCTCTTTTACCTGGGAGGTATGGGAGGAATAGCAGAGTTTGTTCCCGACAGCATTGACTTCAGGGAAAAGAAGGACTTCACCCAGAGGCCAATCCTCACCGATCTCATAGTATCGGGGATCAGCAAACCCGTAGGCGGCTATCTTAACAAGGCTGATACCATTGTACTTACCAAGGGAGAGGATAACTTCCACCTTAAGATATCGTCAACTGACTTTCTTAATACTGAAAAGACCGGATTCAGGTACAGGCTCAGCGGTGTTGACCGGAACTGGGTGGAAACGGACTGGCAGAACAGGAACATCAACTACGCCAACCTGGCGCCGGGTGTGTATCAGCTGGATATCCAGACCACAAATCACGAGAGCGACTGGAGTGAGACAAGAAGGCTCACCGTTGTCGTGCAGCCGCTGTTCTGGGAGACCCGCTTTTTCAGAATAGGTCTGCCTGTCCTTTTTATCCTCATAGTTCTGACAATGATCAACCTTTATATAGAGCAGATAAAACAGAAGGAGCAACATAAACAGAACAGCCTGAGGCTGCAGTCGCTCAGGGGACAGATGAATCCGCACTTCATCTTCAATTCCCTTAACTCCATAAATTACTTTATCTCAAGCAACGACAAGCTGTCGGCCAACAGGTATATTGCCGATTTTTCAAAGCTCATAAGAACCATACTTACCAATTTTAACAGGGACCTGATCCCGATAGAGAAAGAGGTTGAGTTCATCACAGACTATCTGAATATAGAACACCTGCGTTTTGGTGATAAGTTCGACTTCCGTATCAGTGTCGAAAAAGGCATCAACAGTTCGGGGCTGCTGGTGGCGCCGGGAATGATACAGCCGTTTATTGAAAACTGCATCTGGCACGGCATCAGGGGCATTGAAAACAGAAAATGTATGATTGAGTTAAAGATAGCAATGAAAAAGGATCACCTCGAGGCGGTTATATGCGACGACGGATCAGGAAGGAAGATATCTGAATCGATGAAGCCGGGAAATAACCACATCAGGTCGAGGGGCATTGGCATTGTTGAAGAAAGGCTCAGGATCATGAATAACCTCTACGGTACCGACTGCAAATTCAGCATCAGTGACCTCTTTCCCGAAAGGAAAGAGACAGGCACAAAGGTGATAATTGAGATACCCTTTGTGCAGGCTGATAAGGTGCAGGTCCAGTATAATGATACAGAGATATAGAGGATGAAACAGAGGAATCACCCATAATGAGAGACCACTGTGAGGAAAAGGATGAATATGAAGAAAAAATGAAAAAATAAAAAAATTAACAACCATTGTACATATCTGATTGTTTGATTATTTTTAACAGATGAGCAGCTATAAAACCGGAATGAGTTTCTGTCTGAAAAACACCTGTGATGCTGAAGACAATAGTAATAGATGACGAAAAGCTTTCGCGTGAAGTGCTGTGCAACTACCTGCATGAGTACTGTCCGGAGGTTGAGGTTGTTGCGACTGCTTCTTCAGTGATGGGTGCCTACAAGGTGATCAGGAAACACCTGCCTGATTTTGTCTTTCTGGATGTCGAGATAACAGATGGCAAGGGGTTTGACCTGTTGACACTGTTTGATCACATTGATTTCAGGATAATCTTTGTGACAGCCTATTCGGAATATGCAGTCAAGGCCTTCAGGGTCAGTGCTGTTGATTACCTGCTTAAACCCGTGAAGATTGACGAGCTGAAGGATGCCATCGAGAGGGTAAAGGCTCTGAACAGTACCGCTGCTGGTTCCGACAACCTCTCAGCCCTTTTTGACAACCTGAAAACAGGTCCTGGCACCACCCCTACCCTTGTCATACCTCATCTCAAGGGATTTGAGGTTCTGAAGATACCGGAGATAATCATGTGCCATGCCGAAGGCTATTGTACCAATTTCTTCATGACCGGCAACAGGAAGGTCACAAGCTCGAAGAACCTCAAGCATTTTGAGTCGCTTCTGTCGGATCATAATTTCATCAGGGTTCATAACAGTTATCTCGTCAACATAAACCATGTATCGGGTTACTCGAAGCAGGGTGAGGTTATTCTTTCGGAGGGTAACAGGGCGGGTCTGGGTGATTCGTACAAGAACTCTTTTGTTAAGAGGTTCCTGAAGAAATAATCATTTTCATACGTATGGATTGGCTTCCCGTGAAGGTATCGCGGGATGGTGTTTATTTCGCATTCTCCACGACGGCATGG
>CAZBQM010000161.1:0-2394 GCA_964494045.1 uncultured Rikenellaceae bacterium | reverse complement strand
CTACGGTGACAGAAACCCTTTCAAAGCTTGGTACTGGTACCAAAGTAACCGGACAAATGGAGTTGAAAGTTGTTCCTGGAAAAGAAAGTGGGAAAATTATCATAACACTGAAATATGATAAATAGTGTCCTGTTTAAAATGTGAGTGAATAAACCGCTTCTTTCATAAGCAAAAACCTCATACCTGAAAAAGAAAGCCCCGGTGCAATATCACCGGGGCTTTTTTCATGAACGATCCGGAGGGGATCTCCACTTAACAATGTTCTGGAATGCATACTGATCCGTTGCTCCCCAACACTGATCCTAATATATACTAAGCCTTCTTTTTAAAAGTCTTTCGTCTGAGATATAGTCATCATACTGCATCTCCATGTCGATCATCCCTTTCGGACCTATTTCAATGATCCTGTTGCATATTGTCTGTATGAACTCATGATCGTGCGACGACATAAGTATGTTACCTTTAAATTTTATCAGAGTATCGTTGAAAGCCTGAATCGATTCAAGGTCGAGATGATTCGTCGGGCTGTCAAGAATCATAACATTGGCATTACGGACCATCATTCTGGCTATCATGCACCTGACTCTCTCCCCTCCTGAAAGCACATTAACCTTTTTATATACATCTTCACCTGAAAAAAGCATTTTCCCAAGGAATCCCCGAAGGAACATTTCACTTGTATCTTCCGAATAACCGGCCAGCCAGTCAATAAGTGACACATCTTTCCTGAAGAATTTCTCATTTTCAAGAGGCAGGTAAGCCTTTACAATTGTCTGGCCCCATTCAAACGAACCTTCCGGAGGTTCGTCATGACCTTTCAGGAGCTCAAACAGGACCGTCATTGCCCTGGTATCCCTCGAAAGAAATGCTATCTTATCATTCTTATTGATAGTGAAATTAAGGTCGCTGAATAGCGTTTTACCTTCGAAAATCCCTGTAAGACCTTTTACTGAAAGTATTTTGTCTCCTGGTTCCCGGCCGGGAGTGAAAATAATCCCGGGATATCTTCGCGTCGAAGGCTTTATCTCCTCAATATTTAATTTCTCAATCATTTTCTTCCGGCTGGTTGTCTGCTTTGATTTCTTGACATTTGCCCTGAAGCGTGCAATAAACTCCTGCAACTCCTTTTTTTTCTCCTCCGCCTTCTTATTCTGTGCCATCTGCTGCCTTAAAGCAAGCTGACTTGATTCATACCAAAAACTGTAATTCCCCGAGAACTGTTGCACCCTGCCAAAATCAATATCAATGATGTGAGTACATATCGAATCAAGAAAATGCCTGTCGTGAGATACAACAAGTACCGTATTTTCAAATTCAGAAAGATAGTTCTCCAGCCAGTTTACAGTTTCAAGATCAAGGTCGTTTGTCGGCTCATCGAGTAACAGATTCTCAGGTTTCCCGAACAGAGCCTGTGCAAGAAGCACTTTAACCTTTTCTTTCCCTGACAACTCTTTCAGGAGTTTGTAATGGTTCTCTTCCTTAATACCCAGTCCGCTGAGAAGACCTGCAGCGTTGCTTTCCGCATTCCAGCCATCCAGCTCATTAAATTTCTCTTCAAGGTCTGATGCCCTCATTCCATCTTCCTCGGAGAAATCAGGTTTCATGTATAGTTTTTCTTTCTCCTTTGTAATATCCCAAAGAGTCGAATGGCCCATCTTCACTGTATCAAGTACAGTGCATCCGTCGAACTCGAAATGATCCTGCTTTAAGACAGATACTCTCTCCCCCGGACCAAAAGTAACTGAACCAGTACGTGCTTCAATCCCCCCGACAAGCATCCTGAGGAATGTTGATTTCCCTGCACCGTTTGCTCCGATTACACCGTAGCAGTTACCGGCACTAAAAACCTGATTAACATCCTGAAATAAAATGCGTTTCCCGAACTGAATACTTAAGTTTGAAACTGTTATCATGGATATAAAATATTACCAATGTAAAACGTCCCCGTAAAAGGGTTGCAAAACTAATTAATTAATTGGCAATAACAGCTTTTTGGATGCAATATCAATTTTATCAAGCCTGTCAGATTGCTTCTTTATTCTTCTGCTTCAACAATTCCAGAGAAAGAGTTATCCCCTTTTTAAAAATTATCCCTAGCTTTAGCCGAACCATTAAAATCAATCTGCCGTAACAAGCTTCTTTGAGGAGAGGATACATGGCAGGCTCCTGCCAGGTCAGTGGATTTTCCCTCTTAAGCGGGAACGTTGAAAATTAAAATTGTATACGGATGAAGTTAAAATCTATGTCTTTCAAGGCCCTCTCCACCCTGGTTCTTGGGTGTGTATTTTTATCTTTTTGTTTCCCTTCAGTTCAGAACCCTGGTTCTTTTCACGACGGTTTGCCGAGAAGCACTCCCGAGGAGCAGGGGGTTCCTTCAGAAACCGTTGCCAATTT
>CAZBQM010000160.1:0-2486 GCA_964494045.1 uncultured Rikenellaceae bacterium | reverse complement strand
ATGAAATATAAAAGCATACGATTTTTATGAATTTTTAAAAAAAATAACTTACTTGCGTATCAAATCCATTAGCATTATGAAAAAGGCAATACTTTCAGCTTTAATATTAGTAGTTATATTAAGTAGTTGTGGTACTCCGGGCAGTACCGGAGAGCTGACAGGTGTTCCAGGGAGAAAAAAGTTTTTTGAGCCGGAACCAATGGAGATGGCCTTCATCCCCGCAGGTAATTTTATGATGGGCCCCAGTGACGAGGACGCATTGTTTGCCATGAACAGCATCTCAAAATCAGTTACTGTCGAATCATTCTGGATGGATCAGACCGAGATCACAAACAACAAATACCGCCAGTTCATATACTATGTAAGGGATTCTATACTCAGGACAAAACTCGGTGAAGCAGGCATTCCCGACAGGGAGTATTTCGTTGTCGATGAAGATGGCAATGTAGTCGAACCTCAGGTCCTCAACTGGTACGAAAGGATAGACCCCAGGGAGGAAACCACCAAAGAAATAATGGAAGAAATGTATTATCCTCCTGAAGAAAGGTTTAACGGTAAAAAACAAATCGATGTACGAAAACTCAACTATGAGTATTTCTGGGTTGACTTCAGGCAGGCTGCCAAATCAAAATACATCTACGACTACGAAACCAATACAGGCAGATATGAAGGAGAGGTTACAAATGCCGACGGAAGCAAAACTGCTGTAAAGGACCGTTCTTCTTTCATAAGACACAATGTAACAAATGTTTATCCCGACACCCTCTGCTGGATCAGGGATTTTACCTATTCATTCAATGATCCTCAGGCTGATCTTTATTTCTGGCACCCGTCATTTGACGACTATCCGGTTGTTGGTGTGACCTGGGTCCAGGCAAATGCCTTCAGTATCTGGAGAACCGATTACATGAACAATGCCCTCAGGAAAAATGGCATTGCCGATGTACAGTCATACAGATTGCCACTCGAAACAGAATGGGAATATGCTGCAAGAGGCGGTCTCGACCTTTCAATGTATCCATGGGGCGGTCCCTATACAAGAAACTATGAAGGTTGCTTCCTCGCAAACTTCAAACCCCTTCGTGGCAACTATATCGACGACGGTACAGTTTATACGGCCAGGGTCGGCTCATACGAGCCAAATGAATACGGGTTGTTCGATATGGCAGGAAATGTGGCCGAATGGACCATCTGTGCCTACCATCCGTCGGCTTATCTCTTCCAGCACGACCTCAACCCCGATTACCAGTACGACGCCACTCCGCAGGATCCCCCGGTTATGAAACGTAAGGTCATCAGAGGAGGCTCCTGGAAGGATATCGCATATTTCCTTCAGACCAGCTCAAGGGATTACGAATATCAGGACTCTTCAAAATCATACATAGGATTTCGTAATGTACGATCATTTATCGGAGTAAACTAAAATTTGAAATAACCTTTAAACATTCAGGTATATGAGCTTAGCAGAATTAGTTCAAAGCAGCGGATGGAAGAATTTCATGGCCAAGCTTTATGGTATTGGAGCTTCTGTCGTCATTGTCGGTGCATTATTTAAAATTCAGCACTGGGCCGGTGCCGGAACAATGCTGACAGTCGGTCTGTTTACCGAAGCTATTATCTTCTTCTTCTCAGCATTCGAACCCTTGCATGAAGAAGTAGACTGGTCACTGGTATATCCCGAACTGGCAGGCATCCCACAGGAAGAAACCGGCGATTTGGCCATTGCAGGTACAGGAAGATCAGGCGGCCGTGGTGTCAGCGGTGGCATAAGCGGCGGTATAATTGGCGGCGGTAGCGGAGGCGGATCACTTGCTCTTTCAAGATTCGATGAGATGCTCGAAAAAGCGGAGATCACTCCTGAACTGTTCCAGAAACTCGGAGTGGGAATGAAGAAATTCGGTGAATCGGCAGCCAACATAAATTCCATTGGTGATCTGTCAGCCGCCTCAGTTAAATATATGAATACCATCAACTCAGCCAATGATTCACTTAACAGACTCTCGGATACCTACCAGAATACCGCCCGGCTGATTAGTGATTCAAATACAGGATACCGCACTATCGCCGATTCCTTCTCGGTAATTGAAAACGGTGGAAAATCTTATCAGCAGCAGCTGGAGATGCTTAATAAAAACCTTTCAGCCCTTAACGCTGTTTATGAACTTCAGAAGAGAGGTGCCGACGACCATCTTAAAGAATCTGAAAATATTTACAGAGGTATCCAGGGAATGATGAAGGACCTTGCTGATACAGCAGGTGATACAAAAAAATACCGCGAGCAGATTACCAGGTTAAACGAAAACCTGTCATCTCTGAACAACGTTTACGGCAACATGCTTGCAGCAATGAATGTAAAGTAACGTGACATTTTTTCTTAACTAAACCACCCGTAAAATGGCTCACGAAAGGCTTTCCCCACGGCAAAAAATGATCGGTATGATGTACCTGATCCTGACGGCTATGCTTGCACTTAACGTATCCAAAGA
>CAZBQM010000159.1:0-2533 GCA_964494045.1 uncultured Rikenellaceae bacterium | reverse complement strand
TTTCTCCGTTGAGAAGGAACCCATCGCGGGGAGTAAACTCCAGGGTCCTGAACCCGAAGCGTATATCTTCCGAATCGGCAGGCTTTTCATCCAGCAGCAGTGTCACACGGCATATATATAGCCTGGGATCGTCGAGCTTCCAGAGGACAGGATTCCCGACTGTCATGTCAAACCTGAACCTATGCTTTCCCATGGACTGCAACAGAACCGGAGATGAGGTAAATTCAGCTACCGGGTTACCGGAAAGACTACCTCCGGCATCTGTCCGGAAAACCTCCGTTCTGACCCTTACAGGTACCGGGCCGGTGATATGGCTCTCCACTTCGGTGCTGACACTTACTATACCTTTTTCCTTCTTTATCTCAGGCGTCGTACAGAAGATCCCGTTGTGTGAGATATGCACCTGTGACGTCTTTACAAGCCATACGTTCCTGTAGATACCGGCGCCCGGATACCATCTTGAATCCCATGCTTTTGTATTTAACCTTACGGCAATTATGTTCTCCTTCCCAAATTCCACATATGGTGTCAGGTCGAGCCTGAAAGAGGTATAACCATAGGGCCAGCCTCCGGCAGGTTTTCCGTTAAGCCATACCTCGGCATAAGCCATCGCCCCGTCAAAATCTATGTAGATCCTTTTTCCCCTGTCTTCCTCATCCAGCCTGAAGTGTTTCCTGTACCAGCCAATTCCCTTCCATGGGAGAAGTCCGGTATTGTTTTCAAGAGTATCGCTGAATGGCCCTTCAATGGCCCAGTCGTGCGGCAGATCGAGTGTCCTCCATGATGAATCATCAACTGAAGGTACCTGAAGTCCTTCCGGCTCCCTGTCGAAGGTGGCAGCTTCATCATGGGAATTGAAATATTTCACGAATCTCCAGCCCTTGTTGAACGATTCACGGCTTCTGCTACCTTCCTGGCCCGATAAAGTAACCTGGAAGCAAAGTATCAGAATCATAACAAGACAGGAAGAGAAGATGTTTCTTTTCATGGTATGTATGTTTATTTTCTTCTACAAGGTATGGAAAAGGAATAAAACAGCAAACAGGCAGACGGCTGTTTAAATTATTCGGGTTTTGTTTTCCCATAACCCTCAGATTGGTTATTTTAGACTTTCATTAATCCTTTAAAGACTTTTCAATGAAGAAAGCTGTACTTTTCTTATTTTCAATATTTATGTTCCTGGCAACACAGGCCCAGGATAAAGGTTTCCTGTCTGATATCTTCAGGTATATTGAAGATCCTGCCGTTTTTGAACTGAACCAGACTGAAGGACATGTACCGCTGGTACCTTACCGCAACAGGGATGAAGCCATGTCGGATCAGAAAAATAAATCGGACTGGTTTCTTTCACTTAATGGTAACTGGAAGTTTCACTATTCTAATACCCCCGAAGGTATTCCGGAAGGGTTTTACAGGGAAGGATTCGACGACAGGAAATGGAATACCATTGAGGTCCCTTCAAACTGGGAGATGAAAGGTTACGGTGATCCGCTTTTCAGGAATGTCTCAACGCCTTTCAAACCCAACCCTCCGAAGGTGCCCCGCGAATATAACCCGGCCGGTGCTTACCGTACGACCTTTACGCTTCCCTCATCCTTCAAGGGAAGGGAGGTCTTTTTAAGACTCGAAAAAGTGGCCTCTGCCTCTTTTGTCTGGGTTAACGGAAAAGAAGTGGGCTACAATGAAGGAGGACAGGAACCGGCTGAGTATAACATAAGCGGATTTCTTAAACCTGGCAGGAACACTGTTGCAGTAGCTGTGCTAAAGTATTCGGATGGGTATTATCTCGAGGACCAGGATTACTGGCGGCTGGCAGGCATCTTCGATGATGTCTGGCTGTATGCCGCCCCGAAGGTCCATATCTTCGACTGGCAGGTAACGACTGACCTCGACAATGATTACCGCAACGCCATATTTACACTCAATACTGAAATAAGCAACTTCTCCGGCCAGAAAGCGGAAGATTACACGGTAAGGGCCACCCTGCACGACAACAACAGGAATATTATTAAAACCTTGTCGTCAGAAAGTTTCTCGGTTTCTGCAGGAGAAAGCAGGAAGATAAGTCTTGCTGAGACTATTGAAAATCCTCTACTCTGGTCGGCAGAACATCCCTCTCTTTATCATCTTACAATTGAACTTGTGTCTTCTGACGGGACAAGCGGGGAGGTTGTCGGGGGAAAGATAGGCTTTAAGGAGACTGAGATCCGCAACCAGGTTTTCTACCTTAACGGGAAACCTGTTAAGCTTAACGGGATAAACAGCCATATGCAGCATCCCGTACTGGGACACACGATGAATGAAGAGACTATAAGAAAGGATATGACCCTGTTAAAACAATTCAACATAAACTGTGTAAGGACTTCGCACTATCCTCCCGTAACCCGTTACCTTGAGCTTGCCGATGAATATGGGATCTATATAGTCGATGAAACAGGAGATGAGGCCCATGCCACCCAATCCGTCTCGGACAAAAAAGAGTGGGAGGCCATGTACAGGGAGCGTGCCAGGAAAATGGTACTGCGCGACAGGA
>CAZBQM010000158.1:0-2586 GCA_964494045.1 uncultured Rikenellaceae bacterium | reverse complement strand
GCGGCTGCAAGTGCACCCGGGTGGGGTGGAATAAGGCAATGAACCGAGTAAAGCGAAGTGGCAAGGAGTGTGGCCATAAAAGCCATCGGCAACCGCGACCGGGAACTGAACGATTTGGCAAGTCCGCTGAGTATAATAAACCCCGAATCACAGAATATGGGCAGACCTGTCAGGAAACCCGTCATGCCAAGGGCATGGGCACTTCTCTTCTCTCCTGTCCGCGATAACATATACTCAGCCATACTTATTGTAGCACCTGTCCTGTCGAGAGTCACGCCGATAATTGTCCCAAGTATGATCAGCAGTCCGATGGAACCCATTGTAGAACCGAACCCGTCTTTCATAGTACTGATCACCTGTTCGGGAGGAAGGGTGGTAAGGGCGAGAAACAGAGATACCAGGAACAGGGCCACAAAGGCCTTGAGTTTTATCGCAGAGGTCAGAAGTATTATGGCAATGATGCTTAATGCTACCAGAAGAGAAACAAGAAGTGTACTCATATATATTCAGATAAACCAGGTGTTAACTATCAAAATGGATACTGCTGACCGATTTCACAGCCCTGTCGGAGAAAAAGTCGCAGGCCGGGAAGATCCGGAACTTACCCCCTTCCTCACCGGAGTTTTCTACAAGAAGGAATTCCTGCTGGTCGTTCCTGTTGAAAAGCTCGGAGAAAGACAGCACACATCTGTAACCGTCAGTTCCAACTATGCAGAAGAGACCCTGCCTTATATTATGTCTGTCGACGGGGCAGTGTTCCCTGAGCACATCTTTCAGCATCACTCCCGTAAAAGGTTTTGTACTATGAATACCACGTCCTCTTCCGTAAAAGATGGTATTGTAGGTCACACCCTTCTCACCGGTCTCAGGTACGGAAAGTCTGCAGACAGGGTTTCCGGCCCTGAATAAAATGATGAAAGGGGAATAAGAGGGTATGGAACCCGAGGTAACAGGGAATGACCTCGCGTATGAGTGTATTGTGATACGTTCGGGGCAGAGTAAATTGCGCCCGGAAACAAGATCATTTGCAGCGACTATCATGGGCTTTGAAGGAAGAGGCCATAAATCGCCGGTCCTGGTAGGGACTATCCTTGAGACATCAGTAGCTATTATTATCCTGTGCAAGGCAACAGGGTAAAAAATCTCTCCCCAGCTGAAAACAACACTGTCTCCATCGGCATTTTCAATGCTGACATAAAGATCTATAACCGATCTGAATTCCAGGCTATTTGATTTCTCCGGGATAAAAATATTCAGAATGTCAAAGAGTGAAAAGCCGTCATACCTGTAGGCACCGGTAAACCTGTTAGTGTGGTTGTCGCCTATCAGAACTTCCTTTACCTGGACCGATCTCTTCTGCAGCAGTGAATAATCTGCAATACCTCCGTTGGCTGTCTCTCCACCGACGCTTATGACCGGAAGTCCAAGATGGAGAGTCTCGCTCTTATCATAGAAATTATTAGTCATATCGGCCTGATAATATGGTATACATGTATCAGCCAAAAAACATGTAGGCGACCAGGATGGCAGCAATGACACCTGCAAGGTCGGCAATCAGTCCGCAGCCAACAGCATGCCTTGTGTTCCTGACGCCCACTGATCCGAAATATACAGCTATGATATAAAATGTTGTATCAGTGGCCCCCTGAAAGGTACATGCCAGTCTGCCCAGAAAGGAATCTGCTCCATATGTTGTCATGGTATCAATCATCAGTCCCCGGGCCCCGCTTCCGCTAAGTGGCTTCATAAAGGCAACTGGCAGGGCACCTGTGAACCTTGTATCAAATCCGAGCCAGGCAAATAGCTTTTCAAAACCACTGATAATGAAATCCATTGCTCCCGAAGCCCTGAAGACTCCAATGGCTACCAGGATGGCTATAAGGAAAGGTATTATTTTAATGGCAATGCTAAAACCCTCTTTTGCACCCTCAATAAAAGCATCGTAAACGTTAACCTTTCGCACCATGGCAAGAATGATGAAGATCACAATCACTGAAAGGAGAATGAAATTGGCAGCGAAGGTCGAAACCCCGGTAATCTGTTCCTTGGGCAGGGACGATAAGTAAAAAATAATTCCGGCAATGATGGCAGTAAGCCCCCCAAGATATGCCATAATAACTCTGTCAAAAAGATTTATCTTCTGGACAATGGCCACACTGATCAGACCTGCAAGAGTGGCAATATAGGTGGTGATGAGAATCGGGAGAAAGATGTCGGAAGGATTGGCAGCTCCAAGCTGGCTCCTGTATACCATTATGCTTACAGGGATGATAGTAAGACCTGAAGCATTAAGAACAAGGAACATAATCTGCGCATTTGAGGCGGTCTTCTTATCAGGATTTGATTCCTGCATTTCCTTCATGGCTTTTAGTCCCATCGGTGTGGCAGCATTGTCAAGGCCAAGCATGTTGGCCGAGAAATTGAGAATCATCGATCCGTATGCCGGGTGGCCTTCAGGCAACTCAGGAAACAATCTCCTGAAAAACGGGCCGAAAACTCTGCCAAGGATACTCACTACCCCCCCCTTCTCACCAATCTTCATCAGGCCCAGCCAGAGTGTCAGTACTCCTGTGAGCCCGAGAGAGA
>CAZBQM010000157.1:0-2618 GCA_964494045.1 uncultured Rikenellaceae bacterium | reverse complement strand
GATACCTTCCTGGTAAATTTTATCCGTGAGTTCCTGGAGCTTATTCTGCATAATCCGGTAATTTATATTGTTAACTTATTAATACTTATTTCTTTTCATTTTGAATTTCAGGTCAGGTCTGATACTAAATGTACAATCTCAGGCACTTACAAAAAAAAGAGGGAATCTTCCTACAAATCCAAAAACAATTCAAAGATGGAACAATATTTTCAAAATCAAAAGGAATTAGTTACTATGGATCTGTAACTTCCAGCCAAAAGTTATTAAAAAAAGTTAAATAATAACGGCCCGAAATTTGATGAGCATCATAAAATAAAAAGAGTATCTTTAATAATTAAAACGCCTCAGTGAGGATTAAGAGAATCCGCTTATCTTTCGGGAAAACCGGACATCCAGCCTTATGACCACGGAAATTCAGGGTCGGGGCATCCCGGAAAGAGGCAAAATAAAAAAACATCCTGATATGAAAAAGATATTATTCTCTATGATGGCGGCATTCTTTATTTGCATGACGGCATCACCGGCTGAAAAAGAAATAAAAGCTCCCATTAATAATATAACAGTTTATCCCGACCGTGCCAGGATCACTCATGAGACCAGGGTTGATATCCCGGCAGGGACGACCACAATCGTACTTGGCGGATTGTCACCATATATAGACGCGGGGAGCATTCAGTTTAAAGGCTTCGGTGACTTTATCATTCTCTCGGTCAACCACCAGAATAACTATCTTGAAAACCTTGAAGAAAATCCCGTGGTAAAGGATCTTCGCGACCAGATACTGGTTCTTCAGGCAAAAGTCGAGGATGAAAAAGCCGCTATAAACGTGCTTAAGGAGAAGGAAGCTTTTCTTATTGCCAACAGGGCCATCCTCGTCAAGGAAACCTCTTTCAGTCTTGAACAGTTCAAAAGTGTCATGGACCTTTACACCACTGGAATGGATCAGGTTGCAACCACTACCCTTAAAAAAAACCGGCTCATCACGGAATATGAGAAACAGATTGCTGCATTGCAAAAGCAGCTGGCTGACCGCATGGGAAGGCAGCAGCTTCCTTCGGGACTGATTTCCGCCACTGTTCAGGCCGGCAAGGCGGTCGAAGGCCGGTTTATAATCAGTTATGTAACAGCCAATGCAGGCTGGTACCCCACGTACGACCTCAGGGTGGATGATATAACAAAACCTGTAACAATATATTACAAGGCGAACGTGTTCCAGAATACGGGTGTTGACTGGAAAGATGTCAAACTGAGCTTTTCAAATGCCACACCCTGGGTGTCGGGAAACCTCCCGGAAATGTCGACCTGGTTTATCGACTATTATACTCCTTTATTAACCAGAGGCTTAGGTGCCAGCAGGCGTAATGCCGCCCCCATGAAGGCTGAGGAAGCAACTATGGAGATGGCCGTTGCAGCCGATATGATGAAAACGGCAGAAGAAGAAACTGAGGCATTTGCCCCTGCCGTCCAGTTAAAACCTGGTCAGACATCCGTATCTTTCGATGTCGCCATTCCGTTCACAGTACCATCCGACGGCAAGGTTCAGACCCTTGAGATTCAGCGGACCTCATCCCCTGCCGAATACAGGTACCTTACAATTCCAAAGCTTGCCCCGTATGCATATCTGACGGGCAATATAACCAACTGGGAACAGCAGAGCCTCATCGGAGGCGAGGCAAACCTGTATTTCGAGAATACCTTCGTGGGTAAATCGTTCCTTAACGTGAATCAGATGACTGACACGCTGACCGTATCACTGGGAACTGACAACAGCATCCTTGTCAAAAGGCAGAAGAGGGAGGATTTCACTTCCCGAAAGGTACTCGGGCAGAACAAGACTGAGACGTATTCGTTTCTTATTACCCTAAGGAACAACAAAGCCGTTCCTGTAAGGATGTCCGTCAGGGATCAGATACCAGTTTCGACCAACAGCGGAATTGAAGTCAGTGCAGTGGAGCTCACCCGTGGCAACTATAACAGCACCACCGGCGAGGTGAAATGGGAACTTGATGTCAAGCCCGGCGAGACACGGGAGCTGATCATGACCTACTCTGTCAGGTACCCAAAAGATCAAACTATCATTCTTGAATAAACCCTGACTGATGAAACTCCTCGGAAACCTGGTATGGCTGCTGTTTGGCGGCATTATTATCGCAGTTGAATACCTGATTGGCAGTATCCTTCTCTTTATCACAATAGCAGGAATACCTTTCGGCCTTCAGACCCTCAAGATGGGTTCTCTGGCGCTGTGGCCCTTTGGACGAACCAGTGTGGTAAGGGAAAGGGCTTCGGGCTGTCTCTATATTATTATGAATGTCATCTGGCTTCTTTTCGGAGGAATATGGATTGCAATCTCACATGCTTTCTTCGGGATACTGCTTTGCATTACAATAATCGGGATACCCTTCGGCCGGCAACATTTCAAGCTAACCGAAGTAGCCCTTAATCCCTTCGGAAGAGATATAGTATGGATCAAAAAGTAAATATATCATTCTCCTGCCTCTCTGCATATTGTATATCAATACTTTAAACTTTAAACTTTAAACTTTAAACTTTTGTCTTTTATCTTTTGTCTTCTACGTTAAAAAGCAAACCTTTTATGCTCTTTTTTCAAAGACATT
>CAZBQM010000156.1:0-2687 GCA_964494045.1 uncultured Rikenellaceae bacterium | reverse complement strand
TTTCAGCCTCCTCCTCTTCAGTTTCATTCATCCATTCATAGACCGGAGCCTGGGGACCCTTATTCCTGAACCATACTGACAGGATTATCCCCGAGACGAAACCAAGCATGTGGGATTCCCACGACACGTTTCTGTACACTCCCGGAAAGATACCCCAGACCATCGAACCATACATGAAAACCACAAGAAGGGAAAGAGCCGCCAGCCTGTAGTATTTTCTAAGGATGCCGCTGAAAAACAAAAATGAGGCTATACCATATACCAGTCCGCTGGCCCCGATGTGCCATGCTTCCCTCCCAGCAAACCAGACGAGTAATCCGGTAATGATCCAGGTTAATGAGAATACCTGCAAAGCCACTTCAGAGTAAAAATAGAATAACCCGGTTGCAAGAAGGAGAAAAGGGACCGTATTGTTGTAAAGATGAGTGATATCGGCATGCACAAACGGGGATAACAGTATCCCCGGCATTCCCTTCAGGGTAAGCGGATAGATTCCAAGAAAGCTGAGATCGGCGTCAAGAAGGACTTCAGAAATCCATACCATCCACATGATCAGGGTAAAAAAGCCCGGAATTATAAGGCTTAGAAAGAATTTCTTCCTGTAAAATGATCTCTCATCAGAACTCCGGTTCATACGGCATCGCTGTCTGAACCAAACCTGATTCCAGCCACCTCCCTGATCCTGTCGAGGGTCATTATCAGGTCCCTGCTGAATTTAAGAGGCACCACTGCACTCTCAGTTGTACCGGCATCGAGGCATTTCATAACCTCGATAGCTTCAAAATGATAACCCATTCCTTCAGGTACCAGAGAAGATTCTTTTACTGTACCATCGTGCATAGCAACTACAAGGTTCTGCGACATATCCCTTTTGCGCGAAAAGAAAACATTACCCTTCTCACAAAGGAGATCGCATCCGATCCCGGCGCTTGTTCTGTAAGAGCTGTACAGATTTGCCATCCTTCCGTCTCTGTAGCTGAATATGATACTTACAGAATCTTCGGTCCCCGACCTGCTGAATGAGGCTCGGGCATCTATTCCATCGGGGACCCCCATAAACGTCAGGGCATCAATAACCGGATATATGCCAATATCAAGCAGTGAGCATCCTCCGAGGGAGAGGTTAAATTTCCTGTCGCGTGGATCAAAAGGCGGCTGGAAAGAGAAACGTGCGTTCAGGTGAATCAGGCTACCAGAAGCTCCCGAATCCAGAACCTCTGTTGCCTTCCTGTACAATGGCTGGAAGGGTGGCCATAGGGCTTCCATCAGGAAGAGTCCCCGGGAAGAGGCTTCCCTGGTCATTGCATCAACCTGGGTACTGTTCATGGCAAATGCCTTCTCACAAATCACATGCCTGTTGTTCATGAGACAAAGCATCGTATGCTCAAAATGGTGCGAATGGGGAGATGCAATATATATAACATCCACATCCCTGTCGGAGGCCAGCTCTTCATAACTTCCATATGCTTTTCTAAAGCCATATGCAGATGCAAACTCCTTTGCCCTCGCATAACTTCTCGATCCTACCGCATAACATTCAGCGTTGTCAAGAAGTTTCAGCCCTGCCGTAAACTTTGCCGACATCTTTCCCGGGGCAAGTATCCCCCACCTGTACTTTCTTCCCATCCTGAAAAACTTTCCATAAATATACAACAATCACTGAAAATCGCTCCTAAACCCTGTTCTCAACCCTTTCACAAACACTTTAAGCTTCTCCTGCAACTGTCAGGCCTCACCAGTCGGGCCCCGTATCTAAATTCCGGAAAACTTCCCATCGGTTTGAAATATTTCCAGTACTATGTATTGCATAGTATATATTTTTTATCATATCTTTGCATTAACAAGATGTATGAAAAACAAAATACCAAAAAATCATTACTGATGAAACACACTGTAAATTTTTCTGATATGTGGGTTCAATCAGACAGATAAAATAAAAACCATATACTGATGAAAATAACTATAAGCATTAACATAGGCGGCTATCCCTTCAATATTGATGAGGATGCCTATGGTGAACTGAAAAGGTATCTGAAAAGTCTCGAGCTGCACTTTGCCCGCGAAGAGAGCACATCAGAGATATTGTCGGACATTGAGGCCAGGATTGCCGAATTGTTCAGGGTGAAACTGACTGCCTTCAAGCAAGTGATTACCCTTGGTGATGTGCTTGAGGTCATTTCAGTACTCGGTAGTCCCGAGGACATATCGGACGGGGATACTGATTCCCCGGGGGCCAGGTCAGCGCGCCCGGGTTATCACAGGATGTACCGCGATCCCGACAGGCGAATAATAGGAGGAGTCTGTTCGGGTATTGGTGCCTACTGGAATATTGAACCACTTATTGTCAGGGTGATTTTTCTCGCGCTGGTACTGGCAGGAGGGCTGGGGGTTCTGATCTATCTCATTCTCTATATCGTTCTTCCTGAGGCTAAGACGACATCGCAGAAGATCGAGATGAAAGGTGAAACTGTTAACATTGAGAATATAAAGGAAGCTGTCAAGAACGAATTCGAGACGGTAAAAAACAAGATGAACCTGTGAGCTTCAGGCTAAAATTCATATTAACTAACATATATAAACTCAAAATATGATGGATCTTGAAAATACCAAGGCACAGATGCGAAAAGGAATACTCGAGTATTGCATTCTGTCTATACTATCGGGAAGCTCGCGCTATGCGAGCGACA
>CAZBQM010000155.1:0-2718 GCA_964494045.1 uncultured Rikenellaceae bacterium | reverse complement strand
CGCATCCATGTCGACTTTTGAAAGGTCCCAGCCTCCTGATTCCATATTCTTCAGGAATTCCTTCCCGTATGAAATAACTCCGGCTTCAAGCATCTCACGGAGCAAATCGTTCCCTTCCCTGGTCCTTTCACCAACACCGGCGAATACGGACAATCCTGAATAGGCTTTTGCTATATTATTAATGAGTTCAAGGATAACCACTGTTTTTCCTACACCTGCACCACCAAAGAGTCCGATCTTTCCACCTTTTGAGTAAGGCTCGATAAGGTCGATGACCTTGATCCCTGTGTAAAGGACCTCTTTTTCTGTGGAGAGGTCAGCATATTCAGGCGGTTTACGGTGGATCGGATAGCCACCGGTCTTTTCAAGTTTTCCTATTCCGTCTATTGCCTCTCCTGTAACATTCATCAGGCGGCCCTTTATCTGTTCACCGATAGGCATCGTGATAGGCAGACCGGTTGCAACAACCTCCATCCCCCTGCGAAGTCCGTCGGTCGAATCCATGGCTATGGTACGAACAGTATTTTCACCTATATGCTGCTGGCATTCCACAACCAGCACAGAACCATCGTCCCTCTTTATCTCAAGTGCGTCATAAATATCAGGCATTTCACCACCCTGCTTGTCAAAAGTGACGTCTACTACCGGACCTATTATCTGGCTGATTTTCCCTGTGTTAGTTGACATAAATTCAATTATTAATTTCTTTCAGAAGGTACAAATTTAACAAATTTATTAAACGTTACCGACCATCAGATCATTATTACAATTTAAAAAACCTTAAAATATCCTTTACTTCACTTTGCCGGAAAACCTGAACTGCGGGCAATTCCGGACTTTATTCTATGTCATGCGGGGACCTTGTTTCTGCTTCCCTGTCCCCGGTTCTGTTCAGACTACCTGTCGCGGCCAACGAGTGACCCCGTCAACTGGATCAGTTCCTGTTTTCTTTCCTGGTTCACAGACACTTTTTCGAGTTGTCTTATAGCAACGTTAATATACTCAAAAGCAATTATTTCGGTCATCTCCCTGATGTTTAGCTGCTCGTATATTTCCATCACAGCTTCGATCTTCTTTTCAGCATCCATCTCCTTTGAGGAATATACTTCCTTCAGATGGTTTCGTTGCAGGGCAGTGGCCACTTCAAGAGCCTTCACATAGAGGAAGGTCTTTTTATTTGCCACTATGTCGCCTCCCGGCGCCTTGCCGAACTTTCTCGAGTCACCGTAGACGTCAAGCAGATCGTCCTGGATCTGGAATGCCAGTCCCAGGTTCCTTCCAAAATCATAAAGCAGCTCAGTGTCTTTTTCATCGGCTCCACCGAACAAAGCACCTATCTTTGCCGAAGCAGCTATCAGTACTGCCGTTTTAAGCTCTATCATCCTCAGGTATTCCTCGATTGTGACGATAGAGGCTTTTTCGTAGTCCATGTCGAGCTGTTGTCCTATACAGACCTCGATAGCTGCCTTGTTGAAAGTTCTCATAACCTTAGGCAGCAGTTCGGGGGGAGTATGAAGGAAACAGTCGTTGGTCATGAAGGCCATTACATCTCCCGACAGGATCGCCTGGTCAGTATTCCATTTGTTATGAACTGTCACAAAACTTCTCCTTACAGGTGCCTGATCCATTATATCGTCATGCACAAGGGTGAAGTTATGGAACATCTCAAGCCCTGTTACCGGAAAAATAGCTTCATCAAAGTTGTCGGTGAAAAGGTTGCAGACCATCAGTGCAAGAACTGGCCGCAGTCTTTTCCCTCCCATTGAAAGAACGTACCTTACCGGGTCAATAAGTCTTTGAGCTTCCGTATCAAACGAAATGTTGATGATTGCCTTATCAACTAATTCCTTCAGCTCAGATTGGGTATACATGGCCTTTTCTGCGATCCTTTCCTGGTCAGCTCTTTCTATCCTTTCAATGCTTCCGCACCGCTGACCACCTCGAGAATCTGGTTGGTGATAGCAGCCTGGCGGGCCTTGTTATACTGAAGCGTCAGCTCACGGATAATGGTTGTCGCATTGTCCGTAGCCTTATGCATCGAGGTCATCCTGGCGCCATTCTCAGCCACATATGAATCGAGTATTGCCTTGTAGAACTGGATCCTGAGTGATTTGGGAATGAGTTCACGGATTATCTCTTCCTTCCCGGGTTCATAGATATAATCGGCAGGTGCATTTTTCCAGTTGTCACCGGATGCAGCCTCCGTCTCGACCGGAAGGAAGTGTTCATATGTAAGATTCTGGACAGCAGCATTCTTGAACTGGTTGTAAATGATATCAACCCTGTCATATTCTCCTGCAATAAAGCTGTTCATTATCTTCTCAGCAACAAGCGAAGCGTCGTTGAAATTAAGGTCATTAAGAAGGTTGTTGTATTCTCCCGCAAATGGAACCTTCATCTTTCTGAAGAAGTCATAGCCTTTCTTCCCAATGGTCAGTAACTTAACGTTGCCTTTTTCAAACTGGGTAAAATATTTCTCAGCAATAACCCTTCTTGTCTCCTTGATTACGTTTGAATTAAAAGCACCGCAAAGTCCTCTGTTTGAAGTAACGACAACTATCAGTACTTTTTCGGTATCGCCCGTTCTGCCGTAAACATTTTCCACTTCGGTACCGGCCAGGCTCTGGGAAAGGCCGACAAGTATTTCGTGAAGTTTACCTGCGTAAGGTCTGAGTCTCACGATCTTATCCTGGGCCTTTCTCAGTTTTGCCGCAGACA
>CAZBQM010000154.1:0-2720 GCA_964494045.1 uncultured Rikenellaceae bacterium | reverse complement strand
ACGAGAGGAGGTAACCCGACATGAATATCTTTGTCTCGAGCCACTGTGATTTCGAAAGGAGTTCAATATTGTCAAAACCCTCCGGCAGTATGCTGTCGAGTTCACATGTTGGGGAATAGTCAGTGAGAACCTGTTTCTGACTGGCAGAGTAGTGTTTTTTAATATGGTTTGAGTTGTTCCATCTGAGAAGGTGAGAATAGTAAGGATTGTTCGTGTCTTCAAGCTTATAGCCATAGAACATTTTAAGTATCCTGTGGTTGGCATCCTTCATCTGTGGAAGATAGGGGTATAGTTTTTTCAGCAGCAAGGGTCTGATTGCCGAATCGGGTTGTGACGACCAGAACTTCCTTATTACAGCTTCCTTGAAGATATCATAACCGGCAAGGATCTCATCCGATCCTTCTCCTGTTATAACAACTTTGATGTTGTTCTTTCTCACAAGTCCTGAAAGCAGCATCATCGGAGTAGGGGCTGTTCTTAGAACAGGAAACTCAGAATGCCAGATGACTTTTGGGAATGCCTCTGCTATTTCACCTGATGAACAGGTCATTGAGGTATGGGTGGTACTGAAATAATCCGAGGCAAGTTTCTGGTATTCCGATTCATCAAAGTCCCTCTCCTCGAAACCTATTGAAAATGTATTGAGTATACCAGGTTCGATGTCTTTAATGTATGCCACCGTCGCACTTGAATCGATTCCCCCGCTGAGGTAGGCGGCAACTTCCACGTCAGCCCTCAGGCGAATTCTGACAGCATCGGTAAAGAGTTCGTGAAAGCGGTCGACGGAATCCCTGAAGGAAAGGGATGTGGGTCCGTTGAAAGTCAGTTCCCAGAATTTTCCCGTTTTAAAGCCGTTATGGTTAAAAACAGCATAGTGGCCCGGAGGAAGTTCGTATATTCCTTCAAAGGGGGTATTGGGTGTAATAGTTGTCCAGAAGGTATATATCTGGTCAAGTGATTCCGGGTTCAGACGTCTTTCTATGTTCCTGCCGGCGAAGATTGCTTTTATCTCGGATGCAAAGGTAAAAACCCCATCGTTAAGGTTATAGAAGAAAGGCCTTATACCAACCCGGTCACGCGCGACAAAAACTTCATGCTCCCTTGTATCCCATACCGCAAAAGAAAACTGACCGTTGAGCATGGAAAGGCATTTCTTACCATAAAGTGAAAAAAGCTCAACAAGAACTTCAGTATCAGATTCGGTTCTGAACCTATGTCCGGCGTCCTCCAGATCTTTTCTTAATTCCTTATAGTTGAAGATCTCCCCGTTAAAAACTATCCAGTATCTTCCGGAGTTATCAGAAAGGGGCTGGCGGCCCGTGGCTATGTCAATAATGCTTAATCTGACATTCCCAATGGTAGCAAGCGGAGAATCATAGATCCCGCTTTCATCAGGCCCCCTGTAACTTATGGAACGGAGCATTTCTTCGACCGAACGCCTGGAGTTCTCTTTGCCCTTAAGATCAATTATTCCGGCTATTCCGCACATAATGAAGAATTACGATTTCAGCTCCACAAAATCTGTAATGGCGTTTATTGATTCAAAGTTTTTCTCGACAAGGTCGGCATCGCCTGTTTTTATTCCGAATTCCTCTTCAAGGAAAGCTATAAGCATTATGAAACCCATCGAATCGAGGTATCCTTCCCTGAAGATAAGTGTTGTATCCTCTGTATTATCTGCATGGATCGCTGTTTTGATGTAAGTTCTAATTTTCTCCCTTACTACTTCTTTATCAAGACTCATATCGAAAAAATTGCTGTTTGTTATATATGTGTTTTAAAACCTATTTCTTGTAATAGTCATTGTACCGACCGTACCTGCTTTTCTTGATATTAAGGTCGTTGAATATCACATCAAAGTTCTCAATATTGTTGGCTTTGAACATGTTAAGAACATCCTTGAAAACATCTTTCCTTGAAAAATTATTTCTGCACACGAGCAATATATAGGATGCATATTTTACTAGAAGAGAAGCATCGGCAACCAGCCCCGCCGGCGTCGTGTCAATTATGATATAGTCAAATTTCGATTTCAGGAAATCAACAAAATCATCAAGAACCCCGTTTTCGATAAGTTCGGCTGAATTTGGCATTATCGGACCGGCCGGTACATAGAAAAGGTTATTAATGGCTGATTCCATTATGATCTTTTCTTTTGGCATGTGATCAGCCATAAAATTTGAGAGTCCGATTGAATTATCATTTTGAAATTTTTTATGAAGTGTTGGTCTTCTGAGATCTCCGTCGATGATTATGGTCTTATGTCCTACAGCTGCTATTGATGCGGCCAGGTTGAAGGAGATGAAGCTTTTACCATCCTGAGGCTGGGATGAGGTAACCATAATGACCTTGAGAGGGTTTGTCCTGAATTTCAGGAAAAGGCTGCTCCTGAGGTTTCTGAACGATTCTGCAATTGAGGATCCCGGATGTTCATTGATAACATCCTCTGACTTATAATGATTTGAATAAACAAGATTCAGAATGGGACGTCCGATCAATGATTCAAGATCCTGAGATGAAATTATCTTTTCGTTGAAGAAGTTTTTCAAAATTATATAAACGGTCGGTATTAATATGGCAAAGAATATCGCAAGTATAAAGTTCAGGGCTACATTTGGTGAAACAATGTTGCTGTTGACCGCTCTTGGTGTTTCAAGTATTTCGTAATCAGGGTAATTGGATGCCATGGTTATTGAGGCTTCCGAATGTTTTTCCAACAG
>CAZBQM010000153.1:0-2789 GCA_964494045.1 uncultured Rikenellaceae bacterium | reverse complement strand
CTTCGCTACGCTCGTTGACACGGCTCACGCCTCACGCCTCATGCCTTTTCTCCGGCTCATGGCTCCTTGCCCCCTGCCCCCAGCTCCCTGCCTTTTAGTACCGCTTTCCACACCATCTCGCTCCCAAACGCATAAGCAAGAAACTCCACCGAAGGCATCTCCTTTGTAATGATGACATTAGCCACCTTGCCCCGGGCTATCGAGCCGTGCGTCTCCGACAGACCCATGGCGCAGGCCCCGTTGATGGTGGCCGCGTTAAGGGCTTCGGCCGGCAGCATGCCAAGCCTGATACAGGCCAGCGACATGATGAGCTTCATATTACCTGTCGGACACGACCCCGGGTTATAGTCCGAAGCCAGCGCAACAGGCAGCCCGGCATCAATCATCTTCCTTGCCGGCGCATCCGGGAGGCCCAGGAAGAAAGCCGACCCGGGCAGTAAAACAGGGATGGTGCCGGACCCGGCCAGCATCGCAATCTCCTCATCGCCTGTCCTCTCAAGATGATCGACCGACATGGCGTCGTATCTGACACCCACACCTACACCTCCCGAGAAAGCCAGCTCATTGGCATGTATCCTGGGTATAAGTCCGTATTTCAGGCCGGCCATAAGTATCCTCCCGGTGTCATGGACGGAAAAGAAGCCCTCATCGCAGAAGACGTCAATGAAGTCGGCCAGTTCTTCCGAAGCCACCATGGGTATCATCTCGCTGATAATAAGGTCGACATATTCTTCCCGCCTGTTCCTGTACGCGGCCGGCACAGCATGGGCGCCAAGAAAAGTGGCCCTGACTTCTGCCGGAACCGTCTCCCTGATACGTCTGATGACCCTCAGCATCTTCAGCTCATCTTCAGTGTTTAGTCCGTAGCCGCTTTTTATCTCAACAGCGCCGGTACCCTGGCTGATGATCTCATTCATCCTGACCATGGCCTGGTTGTACAGTTCATCCTCGCTGGTGTTGTGAAGCAGGGCGGCCGAGTTAAGGATACCACCGCCGGCGGCAGCAATCTCTTCATACGACTGGCCTGCTATCCTTCCCGTGAACTCCTTCTCACGGCTTCCTGCATATACAAGATGCGTATGGGAGTCACAGAAAGAGGGCAGGACAAATCTACCCTGTGCATCAATCACCTCAGTGTCGTCATCATCAATCAGTTTCCGGAGATCCCTGTCACCCATACGTCCGAAATCACTTATCAGTCCGCCGCTGCAGAAGAGAAAAGCATCGCTGATGATATTCAGCTCACCCAGCTCCTTGCCCCTGACCGGCCCGTTGGTCCCGCCGGTTCCGGTCACAAGTCCCCTGATGTTGGTAATAAGCAGACCCATATAAGTATATAATGGTATAATTGCTCTTCTAAGGTAGCAAATAATGAAAAATGAGATCATGATATTAATTATTCTTTATTTTTATGTTTGTAAACCAAAGCCATAACTATGAAGAAAACTATCCTTCTGTTCTTTGCCCTCATTATCTCGCTGAACCTGGCCGCGCAGGATAAACCTGTCAAGACAGGCTGGAAATTCGGCGGTGCACTTCCGGCAGTATCTTTCGACTCGGACCTCGGATTCCAGTACGGGGCTCTCTTCGAACTCTTTAACTATGGCGACGGAAGTAAATATCCTGACTATTACGATCATACCTATACCGAAGTATCACGCTTCACAAAGGGTAGCGGGATATACAGGTTAATGTACGAATCGAACCACCTCATACCCGGTGTTGAACTGGTGACCGACCTCAGCTATCTTCCCGACAGGGCCAGCCATTTCTACGGTTTCAACGGCTACGATGCCATATTCAACAAAGACTGGATGGATGACGAAGCAGAAGCCTACAGGTCGAGGATGTTCTACAGGTACGAGAGAAACCAGTTCAGGTTCAAGAATGACTTCTCGGGTAAGCTTTCGGGCGACCACCTGCGCTGGAGTGCCGGCTTTGCCCTTCAAAAATTCTCAGTGAGTTCGGTCGACATCGACAAGCTCAACAAGGGAAAAGACGAATCAGAGATGCTCCCTTCTCTTTCAGAGGAACCAGGACTCTTTGAACTCTACCGCGACTCTCTCGGACTCCTTGATGCCAACGAGGCAGACGGAGGATGGGTCAATACCATCAGGGCCGGACTTGTATGGGACAGCCGTGACAACAGGCCCAATCCCATGAAGGGGATCTGGACTGAACTGGGTATTGAAGCCGCTCCCGGATTCCTTGGCAACGACCAGGGCTTCTCGAAGCTCTATATCACTCACAGACAGTACTTCACGCTTGTCGAAAAAGACCTTGCCTTTGTCTACCGCCTTGGCTACCAGACAACACTCACTGGCAATACACCCTTCTTCTACCAGTCACAGGTCATCACCTCACGCCTTACCGGAGCTTCTTCAGAAGGTCTTGGCGGAGCAAGCACCCTCAGGGGTGTGATGAAAAACCGCGTGATAGGCGATGCCTTCTTCTACGGCAACGTTGAGTTACGCTGGAAACCATTGTATTTCAGATTTCTGAAACAGGAATGCTACCTCGGACTTAACTTCTTCTACGACTTTGGTATCATAACCAGGGAGATCAGCCTTCCCGACAACATCACTTCGCGCTTCAGCGACGAAATGAGTTCATACCTCTACACCGACTTCTTCAGTCCCGGCAATGATAAACTGCACCAGTGCGCCGGGATCAGCATAATGCCGGTTATGAACGAGAACTTTGTGGTGGCTGTCGATATAGGAAAGGCCCTCAATGCCCAGGACGGCAACATAGGATTTTCAATAGGGCTCAACTACCTCTTTTAATAT
>CAZBQM010000152.1:0-2816 GCA_964494045.1 uncultured Rikenellaceae bacterium | reverse complement strand
ATATATTCAGAGGGTATAAAATCACAGACAAAGCATTATGCTGTTACCGACAGTACAAAATTGTCGTGGCTTGGAGAGAAGGTCCTGGGACAGCACACAGGTACAATACTGCTAAAATCGGGCTGGCTGGACTGGAACGACAACAGGATCACCGGTGGGGAATTTATCATCGACATGACCACAATCAAAGACGATGGTGGGAATGAGACACTGGAAAGACATCTTAAGTCGGATGACTTTTTTGGCGTCGAAAAGTCTCCAACCGCCAGGATAGTGTTAAAGGAAAGCAGCTCTTTTGAAAAAGGGACAGGCACGGTCAAAGGTGAACTTACCATAAAGGGGATCACAAATCCGATCGTGTTCAGGGCGACACTACAGAAGGATGATGAAGGGATGTGGTTCTTTGCAAACATAGTGGTCGACCGGTCAAAGTACAATGTGCGCTATGGTTCAGGTTCATTTTTCGAAAACCTTGGCGACAAGACTATCTATGACGAGTTCAAGCTTAAGGTAAGCCTGCTTGTAAAATAATACAGCTGTCAGCTATCGGATTAACCCTGGTTTCTCCCCGGAGAGAAGCCGGGTTTTTTATTCCTTTGCCTTAACAC
Source organism: uncultured Rikenellaceae bacterium (assembly GCA_964494045.1). Classification (GTDB taxonomy): domain Bacteria; phylum Bacteroidota; class Bacteroidia; order Bacteroidales; family VadinHA17; genus LD21. The sequence goes on along the minus strand of CAZBQM010000152.1, from coordinate 2,208 downwards.
TGAAGCCTGTGACAACCCTGCATGGTTTGCCCTCAGCGCTAAGGCCTTCAGCAATAACAGTATATTCTCCCGATTCATCGGAAGTATAAAAAGTAACCGATGCCTTGCCCTCCCTGTCAGTTTTAAGGTCGGGGTTCCAGTAAAGTGTGTTCCTGAAATCGGGGATTCTGCTGTCCCTGTCTTCCTGAGTTTCATAGTCAGGTGAGAATTGCCCGGTCACCTTCTGAAGGGCATCAAATTCCTGGCGGAAAGGAGGCCTCGAGAATTCCATCACACCCAGATCCCCCTTCTTTGATGTCAGACTGATGATACCTTCTATCATTATGTCAGAGAAGAAATAACGGGTGTTCAGTATATCGACCTTCTCCAGTTCATCTGAGTCGATCATCAGGACTTTATCAGCTTCCCTGACCGGAACGCCGTCGACAACGACAAGGGGATCGGTCTCAAATGCCATGTTGGGGTATTTGTTAATAAGTCTGAAGCCCGTCAGATCATTCTTTCTGTAGGTTGAGACACCCGGAAGTATTTCCTTGATGACTTCCCTGAATGTGTTAAGCCTGATATAATCTTCAAGTCTGATAGTGAGATCGGGCCGGCCATAGAAATCAGGAGCAATATCCTGATGGGTGGCAACTGGCTTTGTGAAGGGTTCGTAGATGGATTTCACCTGCATGCTGATAATTGCCCTGTTGATCTCTCCGAGTCGGCTGCTGTCGATGTTGAATGCGTTTGTGTTGTATTTTCTTCTGACCATTGGGAAAGGATTCGTTATCTCTACGTAGTAGTTGTTAGCGATTCCTGACAGTGGTTGAATCACGATCTCTTTTTTCCCGTAATCCCTGATGACAAAGTTGAATCTTCCTTTTTCGTCACTTCTTGTAAACCTGCACTGGGCACTCTTCCCCACGTACGACATTACAATATTCTCATTTGCAAGCGGCTCTCCGTCGGAAGTGTTCCTTATGGTTCCGCTTACCAGATGGCCCTCCATTTCAGGGAAACGGAAACCTGCGTCTGAACCGTTGTGCCCGCTCATGCCTTTGCTGTCAATACTCCTGACAAAAATAAGATAGTCGTTCAGGTCAATCAGATCGCCGGAAAGTTCTGTATTCATCTCAGCAAGCGGTGCAATCTGCGAACCGTGTAAAGGAGATGAATGATTATCCCCGTTCACAAGGACCGATTTGACAACAGAAACAGAAAAACTGTTACTGACTGGATTACCTGACGGGTCCGACATGCTTATCTCCATGGATACTTTTTCCCTGGTCGAATAATCTTTTTTATTCATTCTGACCGAGAAGACCTCCTGATCACCAGGGTCATTAAATATCCATCTTTCCGCGAGTATCTCTCCCTTACTGTCTGTGATGCTTAAACAGGCAGGTCCGGAAGGATAATCTTTCCTGTTAAGCACAATCTCATTTGTTTTGCCTGAGGTCAGCTCTTTCCTGACAGGCGGAAGTGATACGCCGGAGTAGTTGAGATAGTAAGACTCCCTGGCAGATAAGGCAGGTGAGATGTCAGTCCTTATTGTAAAGGAGGCCTTATCATACCTGACCAGGCTGAAGGTGATGCCATCTTCCCTGACAGGCGGAAGCGGTATTTTCGCTCCTGCCCGCGGGTCATCTGACAGGAGGAACAGCTTTGCAGGGGTCTCAGGTTTTATTGTAAACAGACCATAGCCGTTTTTCCCGGTCTCTGCTTCTGCGATGGTGTCATTTTTATCATCTGTAATAAACCCGTGGATGCTTACAGGATTACCATGGCGGCTGAAGCATTTCAACCCGACAACCGATTCGAGTCCTGCCACAAGGTTGCCGCTTTCAGGGAAAAAGAGCACTGAATCAGGTCCGGGAAGAACTTCCGGAAGCTTCCCCACGGCCAGGCTTTTAAAAGGATTAATCACGGAGATCACCCTGTGGGAGAACAGGTCGACTGAGAAATTCTGCATCCAGGCAGTAGAAGACCGGATGATATAGTTACCTGTCGTGAGGGTATCGGGAATAGACAGTTCTGCTGAACCGCTACTCCCTGTCAGACCGGCTTTTATCTGTACGGAGGGATTACCCGAAGGATCGATCAGTTCAACATATACAACCCTGCTTGTTTCAGAAGGAGTTCCGCTCAGGAGGTTCAAAAGTTCAAGCCTGAGCTGCACCTTTTCTCCGGTGAAATATATATCCCTGTCGGTTGTGACATATA
>CAZBQM010000151.1:1442-2860 GCA_964494045.1 uncultured Rikenellaceae bacterium | reverse complement strand
CCGGTATTCGGTGATATGAAATATTGCGCTTTGATTCCGGATTTGGTCAGAAGCTCCTGGAGCTCTTTCTGACGGTTAATGAAAGCGGCCTCTTCGGTACCTGCACCGGTCCAGAACAGTTTTAGCTTCTGGTTAAATGAAGGGCCCTGCTGGAGAGCATCTTTGAGCAGGTCTGAAAAATTTGTTGGCACACCGCTGAATATTCCCAGGTACGAGAAAGTATTCAGATTAGTCAGGCCGACAGTAAATGTCTGCATACCACCCATTGATAATCCTGCCATAGCACGGTTCTCCCGATTCGGGATCGTCCGGTAAAATGCATCAATGTCAGGGATTACTTCATTTATGAGCATCTCCTCGAAAGCTGCCCATCTGGCATTGCCTGTCAGTGCCTGCCCGTCCTGACCGGGACGTGTGGCGAATCCGCTATTCATTACAATTATCATCGGGCGGGCCTTGCCTTCTGCAATGAGATTATCAAGGATGAAATTTGCTTTACCTGAATGAGTCCATTCCACTTCATTCTCCCCGGCCCCATGCTGCAAATAAAGAACAGGATAGCGGGTGGAATTATCCTTCTCATATGACGGAGGTGTATAGACAAACATACGCCGGAACGACCCGGTCACTTTTGAATAGAACCAGTGTTCCCTGACGTCACCGTGAGGAACCTGTTTTGGATGATAAAAATCCTCACCGGGCGAAGGTACTTCAAGTACAGTACGATATCCGTTCGAATAGAAAATATCACTGCCTGGGTCCTCAACCTCGGTTCCGTCGACAATTATCCAGTAGACCTGATACCCGGGTTTGGGATTTGTCAGTACAACGTTCCAGAGACCATTAGAATCTTTCTGCATATCATAGTCATCGGATCCCATATGAAGTTTTACCGATTGTGCAGTTGTGGGCGCTTTGTACTGAAACCATACTCTTCCATCCTTATGGATCTTCGGGAATTGTGCAAGACGATGCGTTGTTATGGTTTTCTGCCACTGACCGTCATCTGTAATGCTGAAAACCCCTGACTGATCTGTCTGAGCAAAACAGTATCCGCCTGTTATAAGGGTGATAACTAAAATGCTGATAATCCTGTGTCTCATTTTATGACCTCCTTAACTAATTAGTTTATTGACTTTGAAAAAGACTTGCTATCTGTGTGAATAAAGATAAAAAGAGGGTGCATCTGAAATGCACCCCCGTATCTCAAATAAATCACCAAACTTACTTAAATATCCTGGGAGCGAAGTCATTCAACGCTCTTCTCCAGGTAAGCCATTCATGGGCCGTTCCCTGTGATTCGTGGATACAATACCGCATATCAGAATAACTGTAATTGCTAAAATAACTTATCTCATAATAAAGTTTTTACAATTAAGAATCTATATAATTCAGGTTAACTCTTATATTTAATAAAA
>CAZBQM010000151.1:0-1342 GCA_964494045.1 uncultured Rikenellaceae bacterium | reverse complement strand
CGCATTCTTCGTATTTTTTTCTGCATCATCCCAGAAATTTGATCAGCTGGCTAAAACTCCCCCGATGGGATGGAATAGCTGGAACAAATACCAATGTGATGTCAGTGAGGAACTTATTTTGAAAATGGCTGATGCCATGGAGGCAAGCGGCATGAAAGATGCCGGGTACGAGTATATTGTGATTGATGATTGCTGGCAGGTATCACGCGATGAAAACGGTGAAATTATTGCCGATCCCGAAAGGTTTCCACACGGAATGAAATATGTGGCTGATTATGTTCACTCCAAAGGACTTAAATTCGGTATTTATTCCTGTGCCGGTACACTTACATGCCAGAAACGACCTGGCGGCTTTGGACATGAATATCAGGATGCGCGTACTTATGCCGGATATGGCGTCGACTACCTGAAATATGACTGGTGCAATTCAAGTACCCAGGATGCAAAATCTTCATATGCGAATATGAGAGATGCGCTCTATACAGCTGGAAGACCGATTGTTTTCAGTATATGTGAGTGGGGTTCAAACAAACCATGGGAATGGGCCGGGGAGGTAGGACATTTATGGCGTACGACAGGTGATATTGGCGATAACTGGAACAGCATGATAAATATTTTCAATCAGCAGAAAGATCTTTCAAGATATGCCGGCCCGGGACACTGGAACGATCCCGATATGCTCGAGGTAGGAAATGGTGGAATGACAACTGAAGAATATAAGACCCACTTTTCTCTCTGGTGCATGCTGGCTGCCCCACTTATGGCTGGAAATGATCTTCAGAATATGTCGGCTGAAACGAAAACCATCCTGCTGAATAAGGAAGTCATAGCTCTGGATCAGGATACCCTGGGACGACAGGCGACCTGCTACAGAGATAACGGTGATTATCAGATATGGGTCAAACCTCTTGTAAATAACGAGAAAGCTGTCTGCCTCCTCAATAAAAGCGATGAAAAAAAATCAGTACTTGTAGATTTTGCACTTCTCGCCCAGATCAGGTCATTTTTTCGAGGTGCAAACGGAGGGGGAAGACCAGGCTCAATGACTCCCCTTGCAATTGATAATTACAGGGTAAGAGATTTATGGGAACATAAGGACCTCACGTTTAAAGAAACGTCTGTTTACATTGAACTGGCACCTCATTCAGCAAAACTTTATCGGTTTATCAGAAAATAAATCCGACTCCTTCACCGGGGTATTTGACCTTATTCCTTAAAATGATACTCAAGCCATCTTGAAAAGAAGATGTCATACACATTGCAAAAGCCAGTGCCCCCGACCACTTGGCGCCGGATTAGATTGACCATCTGACGCCGGAAGTAATCCTTTGATAAATAAACA
>CAZBQM010000150.1:0-2875 GCA_964494045.1 uncultured Rikenellaceae bacterium | reverse complement strand
TAATTCTTCGGATGAATTCCCTCTTTCATTGCCTATGCTTTTATGTACTTGTTTTTAAAATATTTTACCCTTATTCAGGGTCGCAAAATTAATGAAGATTATCAAATAAGCAAAAAGAAATTTAAATATTTATTTCCTTTCCTCAATGCGTTCAGCCAGTTTCGATTTTTCGAACATTTCATCCTTGTACCTGATCAAAGGAGCCTTCTGATCAATAAGGTACCTGAATGTAATATGGGTCTTGGCCTTATGCGCACCTATCGCTTCATATATTGCCATCATCTTGGGATTAAAATCACCCACCCACGACAGTTCAAGCTCGTTGTACCATGGTTTTGTCCTGAATGCATGGTAGATCTGAAGGAAGATTGCCGATTCAACACCGCTGTTGTGATAAAGCGGGTTTACGCCTCCGACGATGGCCCTTGCCCTGGTCATCCTGTGATTCAGCTTGTAATACACAAACCTCAGCTTGTTCCAGAGCGTGAGATGGCCGTTGAAATATTTCAGTATCTGGTTGACGTCGGGTAACAAAACAAAAAAAGCTATGGGTTTGCCGTTGTGATATGCAAACCACACAAGCTCCTCATCCAGTATCTGGTTGGCTTTCTTGAAAAACTCCTGTATCATGGTGGGATCAGCGGGGGTGAAATCTTCCTTGAAGGCCGACCATGTGGAGTTATATATATCAACGAAGTCGGCAGCGAACTTCTCCTTCTGCGCGAAGCTGAAATGACTGAAGGAATAACCCGGGCGGCGCGACAGCCATTCAGCTATCTTCATGATCCTGGGGGGGAAATCTATTATCTCATTCTTGTCGTTCCGTACCATCCTGTGGTAGGAATACTGCTCAAAATAATTCCTGAATCCATAATCTTCGAAGAAAGCCCTGTAGTATTTCTTGTGATAGGGCATCCCATAACCCTGCTGCATAAAGCCTTCAACCAGCAATCCCCAGTTGCTGTCATTTTCCCCGAAGTTGATCGGTCCGTCAATGGCTTCCATTCCCCTGTCGACATTCCATTTCCTTGCTGCATCAAAAAGAGCAAAGGCAGCTTCCTTTTCATCAATTACCTCGAAGAATCCAATTCCGCCGGTCAACTGGCTGTAAACCTTTGCCCTGACCGGATCTATAAAGGCAGCGATACGTCCGATGGTGATTCCGTCCCCGTTCCTGAGTATCCACCTGGCAGCCTCTCCTTTCTTGAGCAGGTGATTTTTGCCAGGATCGAACAATGCTTCAATATCATCATCCAGAGGACATACCCAGAAGGGATCATCTTTATAAAGACGTCGCGGAAAATCAAGAAACTCTTTCCTTTCCTCCCTGCTTTTTATTTCAACAATCTGCATCCTTATCATTATTTGATTCCGGTATAGAAAACTTACGGAAGAGCATTCTTCCGGCTAGCGATGTAACGGCAAATATGGAGAATATTTTTTTGTTAACAAACAGGATGGGAACCATAATTGTTCCGGAGAGCTTCCATCTGTCACTGTATATCAATGATCCTGTGGTCGATAAGCACAAAGAGAATTGCCAGCAGAACCGAATAGATCAGGTAGACCTTCATTGGTATGTATTCACCGGGTTTTATATTCATCTTAACCCACAGGTATCCTGTCAGAAAGACTTTTCCTATCATATACACTATAAAAGTGGCCAGAGCCACACCCACCAATCCGTAGCCCCATTTTATCATGAGAAGGCTGAGAGGTATATTGAAAGCCAGCTCAAGAAGGGCGGAGATAAGGGTTATATGGGTCTTCTTCCTTCCCACAATGATGGTCTGGGGAAAGATAAGCCGTGGTATAACAAGAAGGGTGTAGACAAGGAAGATGCCGGAACTCTTATGAAACTCGGGTGTGAACATCCTCGGATACAGCCATCTTGCAATAAGCATCATCACCATGGTTGCCGGAAAACAGATATGCATAAGCTTTTCAGACTTAAGCTTTATCCTTGCCATCGCCTCCTTCATCCTTGTCCTTGTCGAAAACTCCGGCAGCATAGCGTTACTCAGGCCGGTTGCAAGCATCAGTACCAGTGGAAACTCCTTTGCACCGTAGCGGAACCATGCAAACATCTCCGGATCACGGTACACTGCCGAAACAATGATTCCGTCGGTATACTGGGCTGAACCGCTTATCAGGGTGGTGATTATAAGAGGAACCCCCAGGTAGAGATGCTCCTTCATGAATTCAGGCGAGATCTTCATCTCGGTGTACCTCCTCAGAAGTATTATAAGCCAGATCCACCTCACTCCCGTGACGGCAAGCAACCCGTAAATGGCCCAGATGATATCCTTCCCCAGGATTATTGGTACGATGATAAGTAACAACTGCGCTCCAAAGGTGAACAGTCCGTACTGGATGATCCTGTACGACCGGTTGTTGAGAAGATAAATATACTCAATGAGACAGACCGGACTGCTCAGCATAATGTACAACAGCAGAAGATTAAGATAGGTGGCGTTACCCGAAATGTTGAATACTGAAAAGTGGTTCTTCAGGGCCTGACCGGCTATGAAGACAAAAAGGCTGAAGAGTGATAGCAGAACAAAGGCATTGAAGATCTCAGGCGACTTGCTTCTGCCATTGTCACCGAGCTTCCTGTAGGTCCTGTTCCTGTGATACAGCGGAAGAAGTGACTGTATTATCCCTGTCACCCAGAAAAAAGTAAGGAGGCTCGAGATGAATAAAAACATCTCCCATGCCCCTATCTCTGCAATTGAAAGATGGCTCTTTGTAAAAACAATACTAATTATCAGGAAGATAACAAACCTCATCAGCTGAAAGAGTTGCAGCCCTGAGATATTGTCTATAAGTTTTGCTTTTTTCAAAAGAAGACCGGCATTATTAAATTTCTTAAGAG
>CAZBQM010000149.1:0-2980 GCA_964494045.1 uncultured Rikenellaceae bacterium | reverse complement strand
GTAGATAAACTTGGAGTTGATGAATCAGAAGTGACTCCTGAAGCAAGTTTTACAAACGACCTGGGAGCAGACTCTCTCGATACCGTTGAGCTGATCATGGAGTTTGAAAAGGAATTCAACATTGGTATTCCTGATGATCAGGCTGAGAGCATCGGCACCGTTGGTGATGCTATCAAGTACATCGAAGAGAATGCAAAATAGTTTTGCATTATAATAGTTTTTTTATGAGGAGAGTTGTAGTTACCGGCCTGGGAGCGTTGACTCCTATTGGCAATAATCTTCATGACTATTGGGAAGGTCTGAAGAACGGGGTAAGTGGTTCAAATATGATTACCCATTTCGACACCGAAAAATTCAGAACCAGATTTGCATGTGAGATCAAGGGCTACAACGCTTCAGATTACTTTGACAGAAAGGAAGCTAATAAGCTTGACCTGTTCTCCCAGTACGCACTCGTTGCCTCCGATGAGGCAATTAAGGATTCGGGAATCGACACCGCAGATGCTGACAAGGACAGGATAGGTGTGATATGGACATCAGGTATAGGAGGAATCGATACATTTTACCAGACCATAAAGAGTTTTGTTGAAGGTGGAGGGGTTCCCCGTTTCAGTCCCTTTTTTATTCCCAAGATGATCGGGGATATAGCAGCCGGTTCGATATCAATAAAACACGGATTCAGGGGGCCCAACTTTTCTACAGTTTCAGCATGTGCATCTTCCACCAATGCCATAATTGATGCATATTACTACATTAAAATCGGCAAGGCCGACATTTTTGTTACGGGAGGATCAGAAGCAGCCATCAACGAACCTGGTATAGGGGGTTTCAATTCCATGCAGGCCCTTTCTACCAACAATGACGAATTCGAAACAGCCTCAAGACCCTTTGACCAGACGCGCGACGGTTTTGTTATGGGTGAAGGTGCCGGGGCCCTGATCCTTGAGGATCTTGAACATGCCAGGGCTCGCGGAGCCAAAATCTATGCCGAGATCGTAGGTGCAGGTATGTCAGCAGATGCCTGGCATCTCACTGCACCGCACCCCGAAGGACTTGGAGCGCGCAACGTCATGAAAAACGCTCTTGACGACGCCGGATTATCTCCGTCAGATATTGACTATATCAATGTACATGGCACTTCAACTCCCCTTGGTGATATATCAGAGGCAAAAGCAATTGTGGATGTCTTCGGCGAACATTCACAAAAGATGAACATAAGCTCAACAAAATCAATGACCGGACATCTGCTTGGTGCTACAGGAGCTATTGAAGCCATAGCAACCATAATGGCAATCACATCGGATATCGTTCCTCCAACAATAAATTTCAAGGTACCTGATCCGGCAATAGACCCCAACCTTAACCTTACTGTCAACAAGGCCCAGAAAAGAACTGTCCGTTATGGGCTGAGCAATACTTTTGGTTTTGGCGGTCACAATGCTTCAATTATTATCAAAAAAGCTGAGGCTTAGTGTTTTTTTTTCGTAAAAGCAACGGGACATACATTCCTGACAACCGGAAATTCGGATCCTGTCTTAAAGACTTGCTGGGCTTCAGTCCCGGCAACCTGAGCCTTTATGAAATTGCCTTTATCCACCGTTCGGCCTCCTTTACCATGCCCAACGGCAAGAAGATCAATAACGAAAGGCTCGAATATCTCGGCGATTCGGTACTTGATACAATATTATCAGAGTATCTCTTTGAAAAATTCCCCGATTCAAGCGAAGGCTTTATGACAAAGGTCCGCGCGCGGGTCGTTAACAGGGAGGTCCTGAACCAGCTTGCATTATCACTTGGAATAGACAGGTTACTTGTCAGTAACGTTAACTCGTCACACCCTACGAAGAACCTCTATGGAGATGCCCTGGAAGCCCTTATTGGTGCCGTCTTCATTGATAAGGGATTTGAAAAAACCAAAAAGCTCTTCATCAAAAAGGTATTTAATAAATTCGTTGACCTCGACTCTATTGTCAGTACCGATACCGACTATAAAAGCCTGGTGTTTGAGTGGGTCCAGAAACACAAGACAAACCTAACCTTCAACTACAACGAAGAATATGATTTCGAGCTCAAGAAATCTGTATTCTCAACCACCCTTATGATCGACAGGGAAGAACTGGGGAGGGGACATGGAACCTCCAAAAAGGAAGCCGAACAGGAAGCCTCAGCCAATGCCTTGCTGAAACTCAGGGATGCTTCAACCCGACTTGTCAGATAAGCTTTAAATTAATATCTTTATGTTTTGCCAGCAGTGAGACATGAAGCAGCCGAAAAAAGTAACCAGAATACCCCTGGTGGTTGATAATACAGGTAATATCATTATTATGGGACTGGTGTCGCATGACCCGGATTACAAACTCTCTCTTGCAATAAACAGGAGACTCGGAATATCGCTCAGAAACATCACTGCCATTGAACCAGGAGGTATTAAAGCCATACCCGAAACCTACAGCCGTTTCTTTGACAATTCAGATCCACATGGTATCTTATATACCCTTGTGTCGAACAAACAGGGGAAAAGCCACCTGGTGAAGAAACTTGTTAATATAGACTTTCTGCTGCTCCTGCAGTTACCCGATGACGAACATGGCTGTGAAGACCTTGTTACCAGTCTGCGTGAGATTGATGGTATAACGGCTGTCTTCAGTATAAACAGTATCACCATCCCTGCCGACCTGCTTGATCAGATGCTTAACTGAATTAACCCTGAATACCCTGTGATTATAAAGACACATACAACCTGTTTATCCTTTCTGATCCTCCTGCCCGGGTAATAAAATAAGAAGAGCCGCCTGGGAGGCGGCTCACTTTTTTAATAACCCTAAAACTAACCTAACCTATGAAAAAAACCTCTATTTCGTTTTGAATCAAATTCCGTGCCAAATACAGTACAAAGATAAAACATGGTTCTGAAATAAAAAAATGTTTTTACTATAAAGAATTGAAAATTAACATTTTTTTAATGTTTTGTTAAAATTTT
>CAZBQM010000148.1:0-2987 GCA_964494045.1 uncultured Rikenellaceae bacterium | reverse complement strand
ATGAATATCATCCAGCTGACAAGCGGAAAGGAACGCTTTGCCATGATTGATAATAACACCTGGGACATGATACTTGGTAAAGCCGGAAAACTACCGGGAGAGCCTGGAAAAGAGATCATCGCCCTTGCAGAATCTCTCGGCAAGGAATTTTACACAGGAGTTCCCCAGGATGCTTTCCCCGACGAACTTCCTGTTTTCAGGGAAGAGATGAAAAAGAACGGATGGCCTGAAGGACCCGACAGTGAAGAACTTTTTGAGTTTGCCATTCATGAGCGGCAGTACAGGGATTTCATGTCAGGAGTCGCCGCATCAAGATTCGCGGAAGAACTCCTGAAAGCCAGGGAGAACGCTTCCGGGACGTCTTCAAAGACGCCGGCACCAGTAACCGTTCTCAGGGAGAAACAGCAAACACAGGAAACTGATCCGTCGGTAAAGGTTATTGTTGCACCCACAAGAGGCAGGATCTACTACAATCTTTACGGCGAGATGACTGAACCTTCAAAACCGGGTGACCGTGTAATAAAAGGCGAACGTGTATGTTATTTACAGACAAGTTCTTATATAAATGAGATATTGTCGCCTTTTGAAGGTGAAATCAGCGAAGTGGTTGTAAAACAGGGAATAAATGTTAACAAGGGAGAGGTACTTTTCAGAGTAAAGGAAAGCGGGAAAGGGATAAAGCTGCCACCGAAGGAAAATAATCCAACTGACACTTCAGGAAGAAGCTGATCCTTTGCCTTCCATCAAAATGTTTAATATCTTTATACCCCGGCTAACGCCCTAACCGTAATGAAGATCAAAGGTAAAGTACTGATTCTGCTGGCATTGATGATATCACTGTTTAGTTCGTGCCGGACAGGAGAACCTGTACCATACGCCGGAAAAGGAATAATCCGGCTGGATAAGATGAAGGACAATAGCAGGTTTTTTGTCAGACTAAACGGTGAATGGGAGTTCTATTGGCAGAAGATGCTTCATCCTAATGATTTCAGGCTTGGATCCGAACCTTATCCTGATCACTACGGGAGAGTACCATCTTACTGGACCGACTACCACATAAAAGGCGTAAATACTGATAATCATGGATTTGCAACCTACAGACTGAAGGTTATACTAGCTCCGGGTTTCAGGGAACCCCTTGGTTTCGACATGCCTGTTTTTGACTCATCATACGACCTTTATGTTGATGGTGAATACCTTGGAGGTAACGGGTCGCCGGGAAAAACGGCCGCCACCACCATCCCTGAATACAGGAAGAACATCTTCAGGGTTGTACCGGCCACAGACACTCTTGACATAATCATTAATGTTGCGAATTTCAACCATCGCCGCGGAGGTTTCTGGTTACCTCTGAAAATAGGCAACTATGATCTGGTTGAAAAAAGGAACCATGCCAGTTGGGCATCCGACTGGGCCACAATCAGCCTCCTTCTCGGGTTCTCACTCTTCTTCATGTTTTTCTTTATTATCTATCCGAAAGACAAGCTTATAGGGTTTTTCAGTCTGGCAACAACCGGTCTTGCCCTTCGCCCTCTTTTCACCTCCAACTTCCTCATTCTTGACTTTGCCAACCCAGGCTGGGAATGGATAATAAGGTTTGAATACATCGGACTGTATGTCATCATCACAGGCTGGTTCTGGTTCTCTTCCCATCTCTACCCGTCGAAGATTATAAAGGTTTCTGCAAAGCTGGTCACATGGATCTATTCTTTTGCTTTAATTCTTACCCTTGTTCTCCCGGTCAGTATATTCAGCTATATAATCTATGTCTTCTACCCCTCACTGGTAATGCTTCTGGGCTATACCATATTCAAAAGCACGGAAGGTGCCCTGAAAAAGAATCTGGTCGACTTCTTCTACCTTGTTGCTTTCATTCCTCTGATGATAGGTGCCGTTCACGATATCCTTGTTTCCTTGGGAAGATCACAGGGTTCGGTGGGATATGTTCTGACAATATGTGTTGTGGTCTTTGTTTTCCTTCAGGCTTCCCTCCTGCTCTATAAATGGGTGCTGTCTTTTTCGGAAAAGGAAAAGCTTCATCAGGAACTCGAATATCTGAACAGGAACCTGGGCCGGCTTGTTGATGAACGGACTCAGGAACTGAGGAAGAGATCAGAGGAAATAGAAAGGCAAAATTCACGGATTGCCCTACAGAACAAGCAGCTTTCCGAGACTATAAGGCTTAAAAACAAAATTTTCTCTGTAATAGCCCACGACCTGAGGAGTCCGGTGGTAAACATCCTCTATATGCTTAACTTGCTTAAGGAAGATGAATACAAGGCAAAATACGACGAATTTGCAAACAGTTCCATCCAGTATGCCCAACAGGTTATCAGCCTTCTTGAAAATATGCTTGTATGGGGACGTGGACAGCAGGACAAGATCAAGTACTCGCCTGAGAAACATAACCTTGCTGATATAATCCTTACCAACCTGAGCATCTTCAAGGAGAGTGCCGACGGCAAGGATATAGCGGTTAACTTTACCCAGATGGGTAACTCTGTGGCATATGTCGACAAGGATCTCCTTGACATTATTATAAGGAACCTTCTTTCAAATGCCATAAAGTATACTCCGAGGGGCGGAAGAATAAGTATCCTTCTCAAGGACAAGTCATATACCGGAGAAGGGGTTCTTATAAAAGTTTGCGACAACGGGATAGGGATATCTGAAGAAAAACAGAAGGATCTCCTTTCTTCAAAAGAGATCACAAGCACGCCAGGGACAGAAAATGAAAGAGGTACAGGACTGGGTCTGACCCTCTGCCAGGAGCTGGTCAGAATAAACGGAGGTAACCTCACTATCGAAAGCAGGGAAGGCGAAGGATCATGCCTTTCAATAATGCTGCCCAACAATCACTGATCGCCGGTATATGAAACCAGGATGCTGCGGTCGATTATCCTGACATGTTTCCCTCTTGCCGAGATACACCCTTCAGCATCAAGTTCACGCAGGGTTCGCGCAATGGATTCCCTTGCCACTCCAAA
>CAZBQM010000147.1:0-3019 GCA_964494045.1 uncultured Rikenellaceae bacterium | reverse complement strand
GCGTTGACTTCGTTTTTCAGGCTGCCGCGCTAAAGCAGGTTCCGTCGTGTGAGTTTTTCCCTGTTGAGGCAGTAAAAACAAATGTACTCGGTTGCGAAAATGTGCTTAATGCTGCAATGGAAAACAAGGTCAGCAGGGTTATCGTATTAAGTACCGATAAAGCAGTTTATCCGATTAATGCCATGGGTATGTCAAAAGCCCTCAGCGAAAAAGTGATGGTGGCTAAATCGAGGTATCTCAATGGCACCGGTATGGTATTCTGCGGAACACGCTATGGTAATGTTATGGCTTCAAGGGGATCTGTAATTCCGCTGTTTGTTGATCAGATAAAAAAAGGAAATCCGCTCACAATAACTGATCCTGCAATGACCAGGTATATGATGACCCTTGATGATGCCGTCGATCTGGTTCTTTTTGCCTTTAAGAACGGAAACCCGGGTGATATCTTTGTTCAGAAAGCTCCGGCTGCCACCATTGAGGTTCTGGCATTAGCATTGCTTGAACTTTATAAGGCTGAGAGCGGGATCAAAGTTATCGGAACCAGACACGGAGAAAAACTTTATGAGACCCTTGTGAACAGGGAGGAGATGGCAAAAGCCGAGGACCTTGGCGACTACTACAGGATCCCGGCTGATACCAGGGACCTTAATTATAACAGGTTCTTCATTGAAGGTCAGGCCAGAATATCTGAAACAGAGGAATATACATCACACAATACCCATAGGATGAGTATTGAAGAAATGAAAGCCCTTCTGCTTAAGCTTGACTTCATAAAAGATGATATTGCCCGAAAGTAATTATGAACCCTGAATAAGGCACAAATTCATAATTGATATCTTTCCAAAAAAGTCACAGATACCCCGGTACATGATAAAAGTCGGTATAACAGGTCAGTCAGGTTTTATCGGGACTCACCTTTTCAACTTTCTGAATCTTCAAAAGGAAGAGATTTTAACCATACCCTTCAATGATTCCGTCTTTGACAATAAGGAACTGCTGAAAAAATTTGTCGGAAGCTGTGATGCCATTGTCCATCTTGCAGCCATGAACAGACATGGCGATCCCCAGGTCATATATGACACCAACCTGGGGTTGGTAAGGAAACTAATCGAAGCTCTTGAAGAGACGGGCTCACGTCCTCATATCCTTTTTTCTTCATCCACCCAGGAGACCCGCGATAATATGTACGGAAAATCCAAGTATGAAGGAAGAATGATGCTCGAACAATGGGCCACCAGAAACAATGCCAGGTTTACAGGATTCGTAATACCCAATGTATTCGGTCCTTTTGGCAACCCATACTATAATTCAGTTGTTGCAACATTTTGCTACCGGCTTACCCATGAGGAAGAACCACAGATCGATAAAGACGCTGAGCTTAGTCTTATCTTTGTAAATGAGCTTACAGAATTATTCAGGGAAAAGATAACCGGTAAGTGCGTGGAAGCTGTCTCGCGGTTTGATGTCCCCTGTTCTACTGTTGTCAGGGTATCTGAGATACTCGAGATTCTCAGGACTTTCAAAAGGGATTACTTTGAAAACAACACTGTTCCGCTGTTGAATGACAGGTTCAGGGTTAATCTTTTCAATACATTCAGGAGTTATATAGATCATAAAAAACATTTTCCCGTATCCCTGAAAAAGAATACTGATAACCGGGGATCATTTATTGAAACTGTCAGGACCTCGACCGGAGGGCAGTTTTCCTTTTCAACGACCAATCCGGGGATTACCAGGGGGAATCATTTCCATACAAGAAAAACTGAACGCTTTATCGTTATCAGCGGTGAAGCTGTAATAAGACTACGCAGGATAGGGACAGATGAAGTTCTTGAGTTCAGACTCGATGGCAATAACCCTTCCTTTGTGGATATGCCTGTATGGTATACCCATAATATCACAAACACCGGGAAGGAAGAGTTGCTGACACTCTTCTGGATAAATGAGTTTTATAATCCTGATGATCCTGATACATATTTCGAAGAGGTCTGAATGTGAAGAACTCACCTGGAGAAATTAAAAGAAAATCACAAAGGTCAGACAGCATTTTTACATTAAAAAAACAATCCGGCAAAAAAATGGACAGACTGAAGGTTATGACATTTATCGGGACCCGTCCCGAGATAATCCGTCTATCGAGAACCATGGCAAGGCTTGATGAATACCTCAATCATATAATTGTACATACAGGACAGAATTATGACTATGAGCTGAATGAGGTGTTTTTCAAAGATCTTGAACTCCGCAAACCTGATCATTTCCTGAATGTTGACACCTCTTCCCTCGAAGCTTCGGTTGGAGATATTATCAGAAAATCGGGTGAGGTGCTAAGGCAGGAAAAGCCCGATGCCGTTCTCGTTCTTGGGGATACCAACTCCTGCCTGGCAGCCTATATGGCAAAAAGGCTTCATATCCCTGTCTTTCATATGGAAGCTGGAAACCGGTGTTTTGATATGAATGTTCCTGAGGAGACAAACAGGAGAATAATTGATCATATCGCTGATTTTAATCTTGTTTATACTGAACATGCACGCCGGCATCTTATTTCTGAAGGTTTACCACACAGGAGAATCTATCTGACCGGCAGCCCTATGAAAGAAGTACTTGATCATTATCTGCCTTCAATAAAGAAATCGAAGGCCATCGAAGAGCTGTCGCTGAAACCCGGGAATTATTTCCTTGTTTCAACCCATAGGGAGGAGAATGTTGATAACAGGTCAAATCTGGAAAAGATACTGTCAGTTCTTGAAAAGCTGGCTGATGAATACGGAATACCTGTTATTATATCAACCCATCCAAGGACCAGGAAAAGGCTCGAAGAAATAAAGGATTACAAAGCCGGTTCACTTATTCGTTTCATGAAACCCTTTGGCTTTCTCGATTATAACTTCCTTCAGATGAATGCCAGATGTGTCCTTTCCGATTCGGGAACAATAAGTGAGGAATCAGCAATACTAAGCTTTCCCGCTATTTCACTCAGACAGTCGATGGAGAGGCCCGAGGCTCAGGATGCAGGAAC
>CAZBQM010000146.1:0-3029 GCA_964494045.1 uncultured Rikenellaceae bacterium | reverse complement strand
GAAGAACGCCAGGTTCCGACCCTTATCCGAAATGGCCTGATCATAGAGAGCGGACTTAATGATGGGGCTGTCATGCCATTATTCATTTTTATGGTTGCTCTTGAAGCGGTTGAAAAAATGAACAAACCCCTGGGAACATTTCTTGCTATTGCCCTTGAACAGATAGGATTTGGGCTATTTTTCGGCATAATCATCGGCCTTGTGGGAGGATGGTTATTCAGCAGAGCCTTTAAGGCGGGGTCGATGTCAGAGGTATACTATAGAACTGAGTTTGTAACATTAGCCCTGATCTCCTGGATTGTAGCAGAGGGGGCGGGAGGAAATGGATTCATTGCAGCCTTTGTTGCAGGACTTGCCACCAGGATAGAGGGAAGGCAAGTAACTGAGGAGGAAATGAACCTTCTTCCTAGAGCCGAAGGGAACGTACTGAGCCTTGCAGTCTTATTTATCCTGGGTGTCATGTCAGCAGAATATCTTCCCCTCGTTGACCTGAGGATATTTGCATATACAGTTCTCAGCCTTACGGTAGTACGAATGGTCCCTTTAGCTATCTCGCTCATTGGAAGTCGTTTTAACATTAAGACCAGCCTTTTTATGGGCTGGTTTGGTCCCAGGGGTCTTGCCTCCATTGTCCTTATGCTTATAACAATCGAAAAGATTGAAGGGATAAGAGTGTCAGGGACGATAGGTCTGGCTGTAATAACAACAGTGATTATCAGTGTCTTTGCCCACGGGATCACTGCTGGCCCGTTAAGCAACTGGTACACCCGGATAATAGCAACGCTTCCTCCTGATGCTCCGGAAAAGGAAAGTGTGGAGGAACTGACAGTGTTTAAGGGAATTGAATGAGAATATCCGTAAAGAGCCTTATTGAAAAAGTTAGAAAGGTATTTCAAAAGAAGAGAGGAAACACCTTGTGATAACTGCTGACGCCGTGATAACAACTGGCAACGTCCTCATAAGGATTGTCGCAATTATTGCACTCATAATAAGTGCAATAATTGTAAGCAGGTTGATACTGAAGCGCCTGTTCTGGCCCAGGATCAAAAAGACCGGAACAGAGCTTGATGATAGAATCTTTCATCTTTTTGAGAGTTTCCTGTTAATAATTATCATCCTTTCTGGCATACAGGCGATAATCCAACAGTTAGAGGAATATCTTGGAATTTATGCAGAATTCACGGATGATATTTTCTTCCTGGTATACTGGATCACCGGTGTCTATATCAGCTTCCGCATAATATCGATAGTTTCGAACTGGTACCTTTCCAGGGTACCCCTCAGAGATCGCGAAAATATTGACAAGCGTTTGATTTACTCAATACGAAATATCCTTATGGTTACAGCATCTTTTCTTGCTTTCCTTGTACTTCTCGATTATTTCGAGATTACCGGAGCCACATTGACCACAATGCTTGCTGCGCTGGGAATAGGAGGGATTATTGTGGGTCTGGCTGCCCAGAATACTCTTAGCAATATCATCACCGGGATAGTACTTCTTATCGACCGCCCTTTCAGGATAGGGGACCGAATCCATATTGAAAAACTTGACACATGGGGAGATGTGATCGAGATAGGATGGCGATCAACTCGCATCTTGACCATGGACAACCGGCTCGTGGCAATCCCAAATTCCATTATCGGTACAGAGCTCGTCATAAATTATTCAACGCCAGAAAAGATGTTTCGAATTGAGACTGATGTAATAGTATCCTATGGACCGGATGTAGAGTATGTAAGAGGCCTTATCGTGGATGCCCTGAAAAGTGAGAAATGGGTCATGCAGGAAAGACCTGTGCAGGCTCTACTTTTTGAATTCACAGAGTCCGGGATAAAGTTCAGGGTCAGGTGCTGGATAGAGGACCATGTGGAAACACGAGTCTCTGAGGACAGGCTTAACACCGCCATCTACAAAGCCCTTATTAACAAAAAGATTGCCATGCCATCCTCAGATCTGGTCATCTACTTTGCCAATCCTGAAGATAACAGGATCGTTCCCCTGAAGGAGTGACCCATCATTCATACCCGGTCATCAGGTCAGGCACGGCATTGGTATCAATAATGTCCTGCTGTTGAAGCTGCTTGCGAAGCTTCATGGCATCATTGAAAAGAGCAATTCCGCCAAGCAGGGCCCACATGCCTGCCACCAGATACAATCTAAAATCATACTTCGCACGTATGTACATCAGCAACAAGCCAAGAATTATCTCAAAGAAGCCTAAAGATATGGTACTCTTTGGTCTTTGAAAAAGTTTTTTTTCTTCCATTATAAAACCACCCATCACACGTAAAAGACCGGTTATCAGGATCACAGCTCCCAGTACAAACATGCCCAATGCCCTGGGAAATGGCCAACCGATCAATACTAGAGAACCTGTCAGGATACCGACAATCCCAGCTAAAATAGGAATTATTTTTCTTTCTTCACTGCGTATCCCCCAGCGAAGAATGATAATACCGTTTATTAGCCAGAACATTCCCATAAAGTTTACTAATAGTGGTACCTGTTCTCCAGGCAGAAAAATGAATATCACTGCAAGACCCAGAGTAAATGCAAGACCAGCTCGTATAAGTGTGACCCAGTAGAGAAGCTTTACTTTCTTTTTTGGTGATATTTCAGGCATTATACCCCTATCCGTTCCTTCATGTATCTAATATTCTTCATGTCTTAGTCTTCATGGAAGCAGTAACCAAAAAACTAAAGATATCGTGTCTATATCGGACACAATATAAAGTCAAAACCAGATCCCCATATTTTGTCTGCATCTTAAGATTTAGGCTTTTCGACGCAATGTTACTAATGCCAGATCACGGATTTACGAAAACCAGCTCTTTATTAATTAGGACTTAAGTGGTTGAACCGAATGATCAACGGCGTTAAACCCTCAACTGTCTAAAGCATGGGTTTGATAGTGATGTCTATTGATCGTGATTTTGGACCTCAAATGAGTAAGTCCTAATTGGTGATTATATTCTAGTGTCTCGTCAACAATAATAAGTCGTAATAATTATATTGTATGATATTCATA
>CAZBQM010000145.1:0-3062 GCA_964494045.1 uncultured Rikenellaceae bacterium | reverse complement strand
CCCCCGGCTCCTGCGTCGCCGGACCCCTCCTGACTCAGGAGGGGAAACTTACACCCATCCATCTTATCCACCTGTTTTTCAGATTGATCCATTCATATCAGGACCGTGTTTAATCAATAGGTTTGATAAAATGCATCAGTTCCCTGTCGTGATTATTTAAAACTCTGCATTCATTATCAAAAACCATGGTTGCACCTTTTTCCACTGTATAAGGTTCCCACTCAGGCAAGCTGCCTTCTACATTGGGATTCCCTGTCTTTGCAAAGTTCAACCATGCTGAACTCATCTTGTCAGCCAGCTCATATGCTTCTTCTGAAGTGCCGGTCCAGTCTGATCTCAGTTCAATATTATCGAAGGCCAGGGGGATATCGAGTCCATGAAAAGCACCACGGGTTGCATTGTCAACAGGACTTTTCCATGCAAGGAAATAAACATACAGGGGGGAGCTTGCCTGTCTGGCCCTTGCATCCGTTGCCATTATAGTAAATGGTCTGAAAACGGTATCAATCGAAAGAAGATCCTGGGGCCTAAAGTCAGGATAGGTCTTTGCGAATAACTCAACATACTGGTCAGTTCTATTACCATATACTTTTGACAATCTCTCTTTTGCCTGCTCAATGGTCAGGTCCTTTTCGGTATAGACCGTGTTTATCAGCTCATTAAAAGTTGTCCCGATCATCAGGGGAATTTCTTCTGATATATCTGCGAATCCCGGGCTGAAAGGCTGCTGCAGCAAGGTTTCCCCATCGGCGGAAGGAGCGAAACCAAACATAGTGGCCGATCCGGGTTTCCTTGGACCGGTAACCATCAATACAGCTTCATTTCCTGCTTTCACCAAAGCCTTGTATGAGATTGTGTCAAGTTTTTCAACATCAGCGGGAGTAAGTCCAAGTTTCTCAAGTACAGAAATACCCAGTGCCTGTGATTTCTCTTTGGTCATCACATTTACCAGGGTTCCGCTCTGAATTATAGCTTTGTTGAACAAGCCTTTTGCCGATGGCATACACATAAGGGTGCCAACTTTGCCTCCTCCTCCTGATTCGCCTAAGATGGTCACATTGGAAGGATCGCCTCCGAAATTCTCAATGTTATCCCTGACCCACTCAAGGGCTTTTACAACGTCGAGCATACCGACATTTGCTGATTGGGCGTATTTTGGTCCGCATGCCGAAAGATCAAGATAACCAAGAATGTTAAGGCGGTGATTTACGGATACCATAACCACATCTCCTTTTCTGGTCAGGGCTTTCCCATAAGTCATCGGGTCGTTGCTACTGCCTGTGGCAAATCCACCTCCATGCAGCCAGAACATAACAGGACGCTTTTTCCCATCCGATATTCCGTTTGTCCATATATTTAAGCTGAAAAGTTCCTTTTCATTCATTGATGAATCATTGATCCAGCCAACAATCTGTTTGGCTACCGGCCCGAATTCAACACATTCCCTTACACCTTTCCAGGCCTCAGGGTCCTGGGGAGGCATGAATCTGTCGGCGCTGGCATATGGAATTCCCCTGAAGGTAAATACGCTATCTTCAATACTGCCTGAAACAGTACCATGGGTGGTTTCTACAACCGGTTTTTTGTTCTGGTCAGTTCCGGAATTACACCCTGTAAAACATAAAACGGATGATACAGTGAATAAAAAAATAAGGTTTGTCAGTCTTTTCATAGTACAATTCTTATCGGGTTTTAATAATGTGCAAATTAAAGCAAAAATCAGTTCATAATATGGTGTTACAGGCTACTCAGAATCCCGGTTATTTCAGGCTGTCATGCTTTTCGTGGTCTGTCAGTTACCCATCCTGAAATCAGTGATACCGCTTTGGGTCAATGAACATTCTTCAAATTTAACACTGGTTCCATTACCTATTGGCGACTGAGCACTTAATCCGGTCCATAATTCAACAGGATAATCATTTTTAAACAGGCGTACCAGTTGCCAGTTCTCTTTGTCGAGTGAATAATAAAAACCTATAGTCTTCACGTCCGAAGATATTTTCATATACACGCTGGCATTTCCAATCACATCGTGGTTATTATCGTCCGATGTCCCAATGGTTCTGACAGACACAATACGGGTCCTCATACGTTCATCCCTCTCGAAGGCAAATTTAAACCACAACTCCGGATTCAGGTATATGTACATTGTTCCTGCATCATAGGTGTCAATAAATGTCGGAGTAATCTTTGCTATGAAAGTAAAAGGTTTTGTATTATCAATTTTTGTCAGCAGAACAGGTGCTGTACTGTTGGAAAGTTTCCCATCGGGGTCGTTAAAATTATCACATTTTGCATTACTTGTGAGTATTAATGTGTCGCCATTAACGGTGGCAGTGTTTTTTGCGCCGTTGATCGATTTAGTAAACTCAACACCGGATACTATTACAGAGCATTCTTCTCCTTTTGTGATCTCCGGAGTGTTTTTACTTTCTTCAGTTGCAGTGTTGCTGCAGCTGCTCATGACTGCTGAAATAATCAGAGCACTTAACCATGTCTTTTTCATTGTCGTGTTTTTCTTTGATTTATTACTGCGTTTATCTGTCTTGTTATTTTTCTTATCAATAATTTATCAGTATGCCGGTAAATCCACTTAAGCCGGCAAGTTTTACACCGTTAATTGAACTAAATCCTGCTTTGGCAGTATAGCTGTTATAAATTTAGTAGATTCTTTAATTATTAGATATTATTATCCAAAAGAATTTTCTGTTAATGGAATCCCAGGTACCCGGGACGGGTTTTCTGTTGTTGCGCAGATTGTGCTTCCCATGTATCCGGGTAACATATTAAGAAAGACAAAAGACAAAAGACAAAAGTAAAAAGTGTGTTAATCTATTGAATAATAGGTTTATATATGATATATGGATGGATTTATCTCTGAAACTCTGGAACTCTGTCTTTTCTTCACTTGTGACTTTTGTCACTGACGCTTCGGTCAATGTCTTCGTTGAACTCAGACTTGTATCTTTTGTCTTTTCTTCACTGGAACTCTGGAACACTGGAACTTTGGAACACTGGAACTTTATCTTTTCTTCACTTGTGACTTTTGTCTTGTATCTTTT
>CAZBQM010000144.1:0-3093 GCA_964494045.1 uncultured Rikenellaceae bacterium | reverse complement strand
CTTCCGGTCTCTTTACCATCAATATTCAGAACAGATAATTCCATCACTTTGTAATTATTACGTAACCACCTTTGGGACCCGGCACGGATCCTTTCACAATTAAAATATTATTCTCGGCCATCAGCCTGATTATTCTCATACTCTCGGAAATAACCTGGTTACCTCCCATCCTTCCTGCCATTCTCATACCGGGAAATACTCTTGAGGGAAACGAAGAAGCTCCCAGTGAACCAGGTGCCCTGCCCCTGTTGTGCTGTCCGTGTGTCTGTCCGCCAACACCTCCGAAGCCGTGGCGTTTTACAACACCCTGAAATCCTCTTCCTTTTGACCAGCCCCTGACATCGACCCATTCTTCAGAGCCGAAAACATTGTCGACAGTCACCACTTCACCTTCACTGAAACGGCCCTCATCAAAACCGGAAAACTCTACAAGCTTCCTTTTCGGTGTGGTATTCACTTTTTTAAAATGGCCGAGTTCAGCCTTTGTGGTGTGTTTTTCCTTTTTCTCATCGAAACCAAACTGTACAGCAAAGTAGCCGTCCTTTTCCTTTGTCTTGATCTGTGTAACGACACATGGACCTGCCTGCAGTACCGTACATGGAATATTCTTTCCGTTTTCATCAAATACGGAAGTCATTCCAACCTTTTTTCCAATTAATCCCTGCATGTCTTAATAACTTTACTCGTTTCACACTTTAATTTCTACTTCTACTCCGCTTGGAAGCTCAAGTTTCATCAACGCATCGATTGTCTTTGGAGTCGAGCTGTAGATGTCGAGCAACCGCTTGTATGAAGAAAGCTGAAACTGCTCTCTTGCCTTTTTATTGACAAACGGGGAACGAAGAACAGTATAAATCTTTTTGTGCGTCGGAAGCGGTATGGGACCGCTGACAACAGCGCCTGTCGATTTTACTGTTTTCACAATCTTTTCCGCGGACTTGTCCACAAGGTTGTGATCGTACGATTTCAGTTTAATACGAATTTTCTGACTCATCTTTTAAAGAATTTTTCCTTTTGTAACTTCTACAATTCTGTTAGCTATTTCTGCAGGCACCTCTTCATAATGAGAAAACTCCATTGTTGAAGTTGCCCTTCCTGAGGTAAGGGTTCTGAGTACTGTAACATAACCGAACTTCTCGGCCAGAGGTACTTTTGCTTTTACAACCCTTGCTCCTGCTTTCGATTCCATACCTTCCACCCTGCCTCTGCGTCTGTTGAAATCGCTTATGACATCGCCGACATACTCTTCGGGAGTAACAACTTCTGTCGACATTATGGGTTCAAGAATTACAGGATTGCATTTTACTGCATATTTCCTGAACGCCTGTTTCGCCGCGATCTCAAACGAGAGTGCATCCGAGTCAACCGGATGATACGAACCGTCTTTGAGTACCACCTTAAGGCTCTCAAGAGCGAATCCCGCAAGCGGACCATTAAGCATGGCCTCACGGAATCCTTTCTCAACAGCCGGGATATATTCTTTTGGGATGTTTCCTCCCTTTACTTCATTTATAAACTGAAGTCCATGTACATCTTCATCAGCCGGCATAAGCACAGCACTGATGTCAGCAAACTTGCCACGTCCGCCAGTCTGCTTTTTGAATACTTCACGGAATTCAGTTGCCGTCGTGATTGCCTCCTTATAGGCAACCTGCGGAACGCCCTGGTTGCACTCGACCTTGAATTCCCTCCTGAGCCTGTCAATGAGAATTTCGAGATGCAACTCACCCATACCACTTATTATGGTCTGTCCGCTGTCAGGATCACTTTTTACCTGGAAGGTAGGATCTTCTTCGGCCAGCTTGCTTAGTGCCAGTGATAGTTTATCGATGTCGGCCTGAGTCTTTGGCTCTACGGCAACTCCTATCACAGGTTCAGGAAAATCCATCGTCTCAAGCAATACGGGCTTGTTTATTGCACAGAGTGTATCCCCTGTCTTCAGTTCCTTGAATCCTACTCCTGCGCAGATATCTCCTGCTGATATGCTTTCCTTGGGATTCTGCTTGTTCGCATGCATCTGAAAGAGGCGGTTGATCCTTTCCCTCTTTCCTGTACGTACGTTGAGTACAGTATCCCCTGCATGAAGCACGCCTGAATAAATCCTCATAAAGACAAGTCTTCCCACAAAGGGATCTGTGGCTATCTTGAATGCAAGAGCTGCAAACGGAGCCTCGTCATCAGGTTCACGGATTACCTCGCTGTCGTTCCTTGGATCGATGCCTTTTACGGCCCCTTTATCAACAGGCGAAGGCAGATAAGCCGTTATCGAGTCGAGAAGGATCTGTATGCCCTTGTTCTTGAATGCACTTCCACATATCACAGGAATGGTAAGTCCGAGTACCGTCGATTTCCTCAGGGCTGTCCTTATTTCATCCTCGGTAATGGAGTTATGATCCTCCATGTACCTTTCGAGAAGAGCATCATCAACATCGGCAAGCGATTCAATCATTTTTCCCCTCAGTTCTTCAGCCTCATCAAGAAGCTCCTGGGGAATCTCTTCAATCTCCGGTCGTGTAACGGTCTTCTCATCATCGTAATACATGATTGCCTTCATAGTGAGAAGGTCAATTATCCCTCTGAAGTTTTCCTCCGATCCGACCGGCATCTGTATAGCAATGGGATTGGCTCCCAGTTTTTCCTTTATCTGCTGGACTACACTGAAAAAATCGGCACCAGCCCTGTCCATCTTGTTGACGAAAGCTATCCTGGGAACATTATATTTATTGGCCTGTCTCCATACTGTCTCCGACTGGGGTTCCACTCCGCCTACAGCACAGAAAACAGCTACGGCACCGTCGAGGACCCTCAGCGATCTTTCCACTTCAACGGTAAAATCGACATGCCCCGGGGTGTCTATAATATTGATCTTGTAGTCTTCGTCCCTGAATTTCCAGAATGTGGTGGTGGCAGCCGAGGTGATTGTTATTCCTCTTTCCTGCTCCTGAATCATCCAATCCATCTGGGCATTGCCATCATGTACCTCTCCCAGCCTGTGCGTACGTCCCGTAAAGAACAGGATCCGCTCAGTGGTAGTGGTTTTTCCGGCATCAATATGTGCCATTATTCCGATGTTTCTGGTATTTTTCAGGTTGC
>CAZBQM010000143.1:0-3112 GCA_964494045.1 uncultured Rikenellaceae bacterium | reverse complement strand
TAAAAAGAGAGCTGGCCGAAAAAATAAGCTCGGAACTCAACGAGATAGACTTTGTCTACGGTCTCGACAGTAATATCTATTGGGAACTTGTAAGAAAAAACTCGGTCAATTACTGGCTCTCACTCGACAGACACGAGATATTCGATATTGAGGTAATTGAGTGAGACGTCACGGTTGCCCTGTCTCATCGTAGAAATCATTCCCCTTATCGTCTGTGATTATAAAGGCAGGCATGTTTTTTACTCTTATCTTTCTTACAGCCTCCATTCCGTACTCTTCGAAATCAATAATTTCCACCGATTCGATATTTTCAGCTGCAAGGATGGCAGCAGGGCCTCCTATTGATCCCAGGTAAAATCCGCCGTATTTCTTGCACGAAAGGGCAACACTCCTGCTCCGGTTACCCTTGGCAACCATTATAAGTGATCCTCCCATGCCCTGGAAGAGTTCCACATAGCTATCCATCCTGCCTGCAGTGGTGGGTCCGAAACTCCCTGATGGCATCCCTTCGGGAGTCTTTGCCGGTCCGGCATAGTAGACGGGATGCTTCTTCATATATTCCGGCATCGGTTTGCCTTCATCAAGCATCTTTTTAATGCGGGCGTGGGCCATGTCGCGGGCTACCACTAGAGTACCGCTAAGACTAAGGCGTGTCTTAACCGGGTAACGGCTTAGTTCGCGAAGTACCTCTACTATCGGCCGGTCGAGGTCGATGGTCACGGGTTTCTGAAGCTCAGGAGCCTTCTCAGGGAGAAAACGTCCAGGATTCCTCTCAAGCTTCTCAAGGAAGATACCTTCGGGGCATATCTTTGCCCTGATGTTCCTGTCGGCACTGCAGCTCACTCCCAGTCCGACCGGACATGAGGCTGCATGGCGGGGAAGGCGTATCACCCTTACATCGTGAACAAAGTATTTCCCTCCGAACTGGGCTCCCACTCCGTAATCGCGACAAATCTTTTCAATCCTTGTCTCCCATTCCCTGTCACGGAAAGCCCGGCCACCGGCACTGCCCGTTACCGGAAGATTATCAAGATAACCGGCTGAAGCTTCCTTGAGCACCTTCATAGTGGTTTCAGCCGAGGTGCCTCCTATTACAAGAGCCAGATGGTAAGGGGGACATGCAGAGGTCCCGAGATCCCGTATCTTTTCAGTGACGAATCTCTCAAGTGATTCTTCGTTAAGCAACGACTTCGACTGCTGGTACAGGAAGCTCTTGTTTGCCGAACCTCCTCCCTTGGTTATAAAAAGAAACTCATAACAATGGCCCATGGTCGAATATATATCTATCTGGGCCGGCAGATTGGTACCTGTATTCTTCTCCTCAAACATACTCAGGGGTACTACCTGGGAATATCTGAGGTTCCTGTCCCTGAAAGTTTCATAAATCCCTTCTGACAGAAATTCCGCGTCGTCAACCCCCGTCCTGACATCCTCTCCTTTCTTCCCGATCACGATGGCAGTTCCCGTATCCTGGCACCATGGCAGATCTCCCTTTGCCGAGATGACGCTGTTCCTGAGCATCATATAGGCTACGAAACGGTCGTTGTCTGTGGCCTCATCGTCGTCGAGAATCCTGCGAAGCAAAGCCAGATGGGAACTTCTCAGGAAAAAAGAAAGATCGGAAACGGCCTCCCTGGCCAGCATCCGGAGTCCTTCCGGATCGACTGACAGAACCATCCTGCCGCTTTCTTCCCTTAAATGAACATTATCTGCGGTGAGCAGACGGTATTCAGTCTGGTCACGATCAGGTCTGAAGAGCTTTTCATATACAAAATCTGCCATTTTTTTCCGAAATCTGAATTAATAATCAGGCGTTAGTAACGACCCCTCATCTGTATCAAAGATATGAACTTTGTTGAAACAGAATCTTCTGCCAGTGCCTGTTCAACAGGTAATATAAGGAGTAACTATAGATGTTCTGGTTAAACTCTGCTGACAACTTCACCGAATCCAAACCTGTCTGTAGCCCTGATGCCTTTCGGTGTCATTCCGACGGTACAACATTCTGTTTTTTCATCATGCTGAAATACAAGTATATAATTTCCTCCGACAGCCTCTTCAAGCACTTCCTTCTTCTCATCAATGGTTTTGAGGGCTTCGATGTCATAACTCATGTTCCATACCAGGGGTATATGGGCAACTGTCGGAATAAGGTCTCCGGTGTAAACCAGGGTCTTCCCCCTGTAGTTAATAAATGGTATCATAAGACCGGGAGTATGTCCGTAATAAAGTCTGACTGAAAAGCCTGGGAACAGCTCTCCTTCCTCTTCAACCAGGTTGAGCCTGCCGCTATTTTTTAGCGGCAACAGGTTCTCTTCAAGGAAAGAATCCTCTTCCCTTAGGTTGTTCTTCAGGGCCCATTCCCACTGAACCCTGCTTATATGGTGAGTTGCTTTTGGGAATGTGAGCCTGTACCCATCAGCCCGGCATGGATCATTGACGGCACAACCACCGCAGTGATCGGCATGAAGATGGGTAAGTACCACATCAGTGATGTCAGAGGGCCTGTAACCTGCTTTTGAGAGTTCAGGAAACAGTCCTTCCCCGCCATGAAGATAAACATGCCTGAAGAACTTCTCATCCTGTTTGTCGCCCCAGCCTGTGTCGACAAGAATGACATGCCCGCCGGTCTCGACAACAAGCGACCTGAGGGTAAGGACAATAAGGTTATTCTCATCAGAGTGGTACACCCTCGACCAAAGTGCCTTGGGGACAACACCAAACATGGCACCTCCGTCGACCCTGAAATTGCATATATTGAATAGTGTTATCTTCATCTTCTCATTTTATTGCAATAATAAGAATTTCTCTCCTTGTAAATAAACAGGTAAAGGGTAACATTGATCAACTCATTTGTTAAAACTTTTACATATTTCCGGAATAATGATGGTTTATGTTAAAAGAGGCAGATTTCGCTGATTAATTGCAAAAACATGTGGATCTAAAGATTCCTCACTCCATTGCGTTATGTTTGGGATGAAACCAGATCTTAATTTCTGGATCAGGAGATTCCTCACTCCACTGCCTTGTGTTTGGGATGACACCAGATCTTATTTCTGGATCAGGAGATTCCTCACTACACTGCGTTCCGTTCGGAATGACACCGTGTCAT
>CAZBQM010000142.1:0-3222 GCA_964494045.1 uncultured Rikenellaceae bacterium | reverse complement strand
AACCTATCTCACGGCCGCCTACACCTATATCACCGGCCGGAACGTCAGTGTCGGCCCCGATATGCCTGAAAAGCTCACTCATGAAGCTCTGGCAGAATTTCATAACCTCATTGTCTGACTTCCCTTTAGGATCGAAATCCGATCCGCCTTTTCCTCCACCCATGGGAAGCGTGGTAAGGCTGTTCTTAAATACCTGTTCAAAAGCAAGGAACTTGAGAATACTCATGTTCACCGTCGGGTGAAGTCTTAATCCGCCCTTGTAGGGACCAATGGCGCTGTTCATCTCAATCCTGAATCCCCTGTTTATCTGTATCTCGCCCTTGTCGTCGAGCCACGGTACCCTGAAGATGATTGTCCGTTCAGGCTCAGCTATTCTCTCAAGAATTTTAGCACTTTTGTACCTGGGATTCTCTTCAATAAAGGGGATAAGCGATTCAGCCACTTCCTGGACTGCCTGGTGGAATTCATTTTCACCAGGGTTTCTGGCCTTAATCATTGCCATGAATTGTTGTACTCTTGGATCCATAGATTTAATTATTGTAAGTATAAAATATTTATGAAGTGCCAAAATTATAAAAATGACAGAAATACAACTATAATTATTTAAAATATTTACTTTATCAGCATATTTTGTAGATATTACCCGGAAAACATTTTATGAATCCTTTAAATTCCATTTGCAGAAGAAGTGATGACAGTTTACTGATGGGTATGCCTGAGCATCTGAATAGTTCATCAATACTTAATTCTCCTTCTTTCATAATATATTCATAAATCTCTCTTTCCTGGTGGTCCATCTCGGGGAAGAAAGTTTTCTGGACTCCCTTTTCCTTTCTGACCGGTTGCCAGTTAAGATGGTATTCTATATCGGATCCCGTCTCAATGAGGGCCGCTTTATTGTACTTGATAAGCGCATTGCACCCTGCCGACCATTGTTCGCCTGGTTTTCCGGGCACGGCAAACACATCGCGGTTATATGAACCTGCCATTCCTGCTGTAATAAGTGCTCCCCCCTTGATTCCCGATTCAATGACTATGGTGGCGTCGGAAAGGCCGGCAATGATCCTGTTCCTTTTAAGGAAGTTGTTCTTCTCGGGGAGCATGTCGGAACAGAAGTCGGTAAGCAGGCCACCCTGCCCTGTGAGGGCTTCAGCCGTCGGCTTGTGTATAGCAGGGTAGGTGGTGGAGAATCCGTGGGCAAGGACACCTATACTAAAGAGGCCCGATCTGAGGGCTGACTTGTGCGCGGTTATATCAATACCATAAGCCAGGCCGCTTACAATAATCAGTCCGGGATAATTCACTGCCAGCTCAGCAATGATGTTTTCGCAGATTTCCCTTCCTCTCTGGGTGGCGTTACGGGTACCAACAATACTGAGTATCTTCTGGGTATTCAGGTCGCAGTTTCCCTTGAAGAAGAAGACCACCGGCGAATCGTCGCATTGCTTAAGCCTGAAAGGATAGTCATCGTCGAGGTAGAAGAAGGTCCTGATGTTATGCCTGGTGACATAATCCGCTTCCCTCCCGGCACGGTCAAGATAAGTCCTGTCGGTGATATACCTGGCTGCCACCTCACCGATCCCGGGGATCCTTATCAGACTTCTGTACGATTCACTGAAGACTGCTTCGACGCTTCCGAAATGAGATACCAGCTTGCGGGCATTAATATCCCCCACATGGGGTATCAGACCAAGGGCAATTTTATGCCTGAGTGATATTTCTGACATCGCACAAGGAAATGAGACAGTCAAATATACGAAAAATCATCTTTTTCAGGGTTCGCCGGGTGATTCTTTATATACAATGAACGGGCCGATGTAAACCAGGTTAAAAAAAAGCCCCGGTCATCATTCCGGGGCTTTTCCAGGTATAGTTTATTTTCGGTCAGTCGTTTTATGTTATATAACCCCCATGTCGAGCATGGCGTTGGCAACTTTAAGGAATCCTGCTATGTTGGCTCCCTTGACATAATCAATATAGCCGTCGGGCTGCCTGCCGTGTTTTACACATTGAGTATGAATATTACTCATTATTTCATGCAGCCTGTCATCAACCTCCTGCCTGTTCCATCTGAGCTTCATGGCATTCTGGGTCATCTCAAGTCCAGATGTGGCAACCCCTCCCGCATTGACTGCCTTTCCGGGGGCAAACAGGATATGGTTTTTCTGGAATTCTTCGACAGCATCGGGTTTACACCCCATATTGGAAGTCTCAGCCACCAACATAACGCCGTTGGCTATCAGCTTCCCGGCGTCGTCTCTGTTGAGTTCATTCTGAGTAGCGCAGGGCATGGCAATATCGACTTTTACTTCCCATGGTTTTTTCCCCTCGTAGAATTCAACTCCCTCAAACATATATGAGTAGGGTCGTACGATATCTTCATTTGAGGCTCTCAACTCGAGCATGTAGTCTATCTTTTTTCCAGAGATCCCTTCTGGGTCATAAACATATCCGTCGGGCCCCGATATTGTAACCACTTTGGCTCCCAGTTCAGTTGCCTTGAGGACAGCTCCCCAGGCTACGTTGCCGAAACCTGATATGGCGATAGTCTTGTCTTTAAGGTTTTCATTTTTTGTAGCAAGCATATCCTGGGCAAAATAAATAGCACCGAATCCTGTTGCTTCAGGCCTGATCAGTGACCCGCCCCAGCCGCTGCCCTTGCCTGTCAGAACTCCTGTATGATCGCCCGAAAGGCGCTTGTACATACCATAGAGATAACCGATTTCGCGTCCGCCCACTCCTATATCGCCGGCGGGGACGTCGGTTTCGGGACCTATATATTTCCACAGTTCCAGCATGAAAGCCTGGCAGAAGCGCATAACCTCGGCGTCGGACTTGCCTTTCGGATCAAAGTCGGATCCACCCTTGCCTCCGCCCATGGGAAGTGTGGTGAGGGCATTCTTGAAGATCTGCTCAAAGCCAAGGAACTTAAGGATCGAAAGGTTGACGCTTGGATGGAACCTCAATCCTCCCTTATAAGGTCCGATGGCATTATTGAACTGGACCCTGTAACCGAGGTTGACTTTCACGTTCCCGTCATCATCAACCCATGGCACCTTAAATGCAAGTACCCGGTCGGGTTCAACAATCCTATCAATGATGTTGGACGATTCGAACTGCGGGTTCTCATTGTATACTTCTTCAATTGATTCAAGGACTTCCCGTACCGCCTGTAAATATTCAACCTCACCCGGATGCTTCTTTTCGAGGTTGTTCAATATC
>CAZBQM010000141.1:1860-3282 GCA_964494045.1 uncultured Rikenellaceae bacterium | reverse complement strand
TAACCACCGATATCATCAAAGGAAAACGAAGGTCCTACCCCCAGAGAGGTCTCCCATCTCTTCCATTTCCACAACTGCGCTGATGAAAATGGTGCAGTGATACACAGAATCATTACAAAAAGGAGGAGCCGTTTCATTACAATTATTTTTAAATTGTATTTACAAATATAACGATCAAATATAAAACTAATTTCAGCATTTTTTCAGGCTGCCTCAGTTCCTTCTGTCAGCTCCCCACATAAGCCTGTTCCTCAGGGTTCCGAAAAAATCAGTACCCTTCAGCATTACTGTCTTCAACTTGAAGGGTGACCTTCTGATCCGGATCTCTTCCGTGAAAGGCAGCCTTACTGAATTGGAATCGCATGTTGCCATATACTCATGGCTCCTCCCTTCCATAACCATCCGCAGAACGCTTTCACCAGATATCACAATGGGCCTGATAGTCAAATTATGAGGTGAGATGGGTGAAATAATTATGCTTTCATCCTCAGGAGAAAGTATTGGCCCTCCTACACTCAGGTTATAGGCAGTCGATCCGGTAGCCGTCGAAAAAATAAGTCCGTCGGCCCAGTAGGTGTTGATGAACGAATCATCTACATAAACATGGATGGTGATCATCCCCGGATCAGCCTTCTGAATTGTTATATCATTAAGCGCGGTTGATAACCGCGGCCCGAAGAGGTCGACCGGACTGACAATCTCAAGGAGTGACCTTTCCATGATTCCATACTCTCCACGGCACAACATTTCTATTGAATTATCGAGCTCCTCCCTCGATATATTTGCCAGAAATCCCATCCTGCCTGTATTCACTCCTGCTATGGGAATTCCGAAATCCCTGACCTTCATAACAGTCTCAAGAAAAGTCCCGTCACCACCCACACTCAGAACAAGATCCGGGAGGACCTTAAGTTCATGTATATCTGAAAACCTCTCGGCTTTCTCATACCTGTGGCATTCAGCAGAACCCGGGAATTTCTGATAAAGAGCAATCTCTATCCCCCTCCTGCAGAATCCCCTTATCAGGTCATTAACGCCTTCAATGGTCTTCTGGTTTGAATCCTTACTATATATGGCAACTTTTGCGAGCATAAATCAAATATTGAGGTACTTCATAAGCAGATCGAACCTTTCAGTATAAAAACTGTCCATCGTGTCATCTGTTGTAATCCAGGTCCTGACTTCATAATTATAACGTTCAAAAGTCCTTATGACTGAAGCAAGATCAACTGAATTGACCTTTATCGTTATCTCCAGCCTGGTCGACTCCTTTGGAGATGTTATGTACAGACTCAGGACCTTGATATTGTTTCCTTCAATAATCTGGGCAATCTGCGACAGGGAATAGTCCATTTCTATGAGTTCGAGTACTATAATCCCCCCCGGCTGATCCATCGATGAAATACCGGCAATATGCCTCAC
>CAZBQM010000141.1:0-1760 GCA_964494045.1 uncultured Rikenellaceae bacterium | reverse complement strand
AGATGCGAGATCCTGAATATCTCCATCCAGTTAAGTGCCGTCTGCCCCGGATCCGAAGTCCTGAGAGGTGGTATCACATCCGAAATCAGGTCTATTGCTAACATTAAGTGTCTGAGAAGTCTTATTTTTAATCTAAAATAGTAAAAAAAAAGTCACATATTGTAATTTTGCACAGCAATATGATTTTACGTGATTACAAATATTGACAATAATGACAAAGTTAAGTGTAAATATTAATAAGATTGCCACCATTCGCAACGCGAGAGGCGGAAATATTCCAAATGTCAAGGCTGCAGCCATAAACTGCGAACTTTTCGGGGCCGACGGAATCACGGTTCATCCCCGACCCGATGAGCGACATATCCGTTATGCCGATGTGTTTGAGATAAGGCCGGTTATCAGGACCGAGTTCAACATCGAAGGATATCCCTCCGAAAAGTTCATGAATCTCGTCCTCTCTGTAAAACCCGACCAGGTAACCCTTGTACCCGATGCCCATGATGCTATTACATCCGATGCAGGATGGGACACGATACGTTACAGGCTCCTTCTGACAGATATCGTTACCGAGATGAAAAAGGCAGGCATCAGAACTTCTATATTTGTTGGTACCGACCGGAGTATCATTGAGACTGCGGCACTGACCGGAGCAGACAGAGTCGAGCTTTATACTGAGCCCTATGCTTCAGCCTTCAGCCAGAATGCACCTGATGCAGTTAAACCCTTTGTCGAAGCAGCCGTGGTGGCAAGAGAATCAGGACTGGGCCTTAATGCCGGTCACGACCTTAATCTTGAGAATCTCCACTATTTCTGTCAGAACATACCATGGGTCGATGAAGTTTCAATAGGCCATGCCCTTATTTCCGACGCCCTTTACCTGGGACTTGAGAATACAATCCAGATGTACAGGAGACAGATAAACGGCTGACATGCCTATGAAACTATTTTTCAGAAAATACGGATCAGGACCTCCACTTATTATTCTTCACGGACTCTATGGCTCATCCGACAACTGGATAACAATCGCCCGGAAAGCAGGGGAACGCTTCACCGTTTACCTTCCTGATGCCCGCAACCACGGCCATTCACCGCACGACAACATCCACGACTACGATTCGATGGCTTCCGATCTTCATGAGATGGCAACTGACCTGCAATTGAAGGAGTTCTTCCTTGCAGGACACAGTATGGGAGGTAAAACAGCAGTCCGCTTTTCTGAAAAATGGCCTGAAATGATCAGGGGTCTCCTTGTGGCAGATATTTCTCCCTTCACTCCCCTTACAGATTACGACAAATTCCTTCAGCACCATCTGTCGATACTTAAGGCTGTTATGTCGGTCGATGCCCGATTAGTAAGGACAAGGGAAGAGGCTGACTTCCTGCTTTCACAACATATTGATTCAGAAAAAATAAGATTGATGCTGCTTAAAAATCTTGAAAGGGTAAGCGGCGATGGATTCAGATGGCGACTTAATGCTGAGGCACTGCTTAAAAATATCACTAAGATTATCGACGGTTACAGCCGCGACCGGATAGATCCGGTCACCGGCTTCCCTGTTGTGTTTCTGAAAGCCACACTCTCAGATTACCTGCCCGAAAGTGACTTCAGGTTTATAGAACAACTGTTACCTGCCTCGGAGATCATCAGTCTCGAAGGAGCCGGCCACTGGTTACATACGGAAAGACCAGGGGATGTCATAAAATATCTTTACAGCCTTGCAGAATAAATGTCCTATGCTGATGTGACCGATTCAACATTG
>CAZBQM010000140.1:0-3327 GCA_964494045.1 uncultured Rikenellaceae bacterium | reverse complement strand
TTCGGCGCAATAGCAAAATCATATTTTGCCGACAAGATAGGTGTAAGCAGAAAAGACCTTGTTGTAGTATCAATAATGCCCTGCCTCGCCAAGAAATACGAGTGCCAGAGATCTGAATTCTCAACCGACGGTAATCCCGACGTTGACTATTCTATATCGACCAGGGAACTGGCAGCCTTTATCAAACAGGCTAACATCGACCTCAATAACCTCGAAGAAGAGAATTTCGACGCTCCCCTTGGTGAATCAACAGGTGCCGCAGTAATCTTCGGTGCTACAGGTGGTGTTATCGAAGCAGCAGTAAGAACCGCCTACGAGGTCCAGACAGGCAAGAAGCTTGAAAGGCTCGACTTCACCGAACTCAGGGGACTGGAAGGTGTCCGCGAGGCAACAATAGACTTCGACGGCCTGCCGATCAGAATCGGTATCGCCTGCGGCCTCGGCAACGCCCGTAAACTCCTCAATGATGTGAGATCGGGAAAATCACTGTTCCATGCCATTGAGGTAATGGCATGTCCCGGCGGATGTATCGGCGGAGGCGGACAGCCTTTCCATCATGGCGACTCCTCTATCCTTAAGGCAAGAGCTTCAGCCATATACAGGGAAGATGCAAACAAGCCCATCAGGAAATCGCACGAAAACCCGTTCATAATTAAGCTTTATGAAGAGTTCCTCGGCAAACCGAACAGCGAAATAGCTCACCATCTTCTTCATACCAAATATTTTGACAAGAAGAAAAAAATAGTTGTTAAACATTAACGATGTACCGTCAGGTCATTAATAAAATTCAGGACTATGTCAAGTATCAAAATAGAATTGAGACAGGAGGATGTAACAAAGATCCAAGAGATTTGCGCTTCCTTCAACAGAGATCCCCAGGAACTGATCAACATTCTGCACAGTTGCCAGGGTCATTTCGGCTATCTTCCTGCTGAAGTACAGGAAGTTATTTCCTCCGAAATAGGTATTCCCGTATCAAAGATTTACGGAGTGGTTACCTTCTATTCGTTCTTCACCATGACACCCAAAGGCAAACACCCTATCAGCATATGCATGGGAACAGCCTGCTATGTCAGAGGAGCCGAGAAGGTTCTGGAAGAGTTCAAGAAAGAACTCAACATCCAGGTGGGACAGACAACAGCCGACGGCAAGTTCTCGCTGTCGAGCCTCAGATGCGTGGGTGCATGCGGACTTGCGCCCGTGGTTCTGGTTGGCGACAAAACATTCGGCAGGGTTGCCCCTGACGATGTTAAAAATATCCTTAAAGAATACGAATAGTATATTTAAGTTGATTTGTTAGGTAATGGGAAGCCGGATTTCTTTGAGATCCGGCTTCCCTGTTTTATGTTCTTCCCTTTTTCCTGCTAAGGTTGCCACCTTTTCTTACAACTCTCTTATCCTTCACCTCTTCACCATGTCGATGCTTCTTCCCTGACGATTCAGCTTCTCCCTTCTTTCTGTACCAGAACAGGAAATCCTTCTGACGCCGTTTTTCCTCCCTGTCCCTGGCAACGAACACACGCTTTCCCGTATAGGGATCATAACCTGTATAGTACATAAGCGTCGAAAGTGTCATGGGCGTCGGGGTGAAATCCTGGACCTGCTCGGGCCTTATCCCCAGATCACGCGCTTCCGCTGCAAGCTGCCTCATATCATCATTTGTGCACCCCGGATGAGAGGAAATAAAATATGGTACAATGTCATACT
This sequence comes from uncultured Rikenellaceae bacterium, assembly GCA_964494045.1. GTDB lineage: Bacteria > Bacteroidota > Bacteroidia > Bacteroidales > VadinHA17 > LD21. The sequence continues at coordinate 1,620 of CAZBQM010000140.1, read as the reverse complement.
TAAGTCCGTGCTTCGTGATGATGGCATCAAAATGCGACTTCAGGATTCTGAAAAGGTCGAACGGGCTCTTCCTCATCAGATGGAGCACACCCGGCACACTGTGCTCAGGTGCCACCTTCAGTCGTCCCGATATATGACCGGTGATAAGCTCCTGAAGATATTCAGCCTCATCCCTGCCTGCCCTGTTGTTAAATTCAGGAAAGAGAAGATCATACCTGACACCGCTGCCAACAAATGCCCTTTTGATACCCTCCGATGAATTGACCTTCCTGTACAATGAGGTAAGAGCTCTGTGATCAGTGTCAAGATTCCTGCAAACCGATGGCCAGATACACGAGGGACGCGGACACCTGCTGCAGAGCTTCAGGTCCTTCCCTTTCATACCGTACATATTGGCCGAAGGTCCGCCCAGGTCGGATATATAGCCCTTGAAACCGGGAAGGTCCTTAATCCTGGCAACTTCCCTGAGTACCGATTCTTCCGACCTCCTGACAATATGTTTGCCCTGATGGGCGGCTATGGCGCAGAAACTGCAGCCTCCGAAACAGCCGCGGTGTATGTTGACCGAGAATTTTATCATCTCATAGGCCGGGATGAGTCCCTTACCCGAATACTTGGGATGTGGAAGATATGTGAAAGGGAGTTCCCATGTGCGGTCAGCTTCCTTTTCATCGGCAGGAGGAAAGGGCGGATTCACTATAACTATCCTGTCGCCCGAAGGCTCCGAAAGCCGTGCCGCGTCTATCCTGTTCGACTCACGTTCAAAAATCACGAAGTTCTCAGCAAAAAGCTTCTTGTCTGAACAGCACTCTTCAAACGAATGAAGCCTGATATCCCTGAACTCCGACCGGACAGGAAGTTCTTCTTCCTTTCCACAACTGACAACTGTCTGGCGAACTGTTCTCAGCGAACCAAACGGCACACCTTTCCCCAACAGCCTGAGAAGCTCGCGGAGAGGCTGCTCTCCCATACCATATACAATCATGTCGGCCCCGCTGCTCATAAGCACCGAAGGTTCAATACGGTCCTTCCAGTAGTCATAGTGTGTAAGCCGGCGCATCGAAGCCTCAATGCCTCCGGCAACAACAGGAATATCGGGAAAAAGTTTTTTAAGGATTGAAGTATAAACAACAGTCGGATAATCGGGTCTGAACCCTGCCTTGCCTCCCGGTGTATAAGCATCATCCGATCTCAGTCTCCGTGCTGCAGTATAATGGTTTACCATCGAATCCATATTGCCCGCAGTGACGGCGAAGAACAACTTCGGCGTCCCCATCTTCCTGAAGTCACGGAGATCATCCTTCCAGTTGGGCTGGGGAACTATCGCAACCCTGAAACCCTCATCCTCAATGACTCGCGCAACAACAGCAGTGCCAAAAGAAGGATGATCAACATAGGCATCACCGCTGAAGATAATGACGTCGGGCTGATCCCATCCAAGGGATTCAAGCTCCTTTTTTGTCACAGGCAGCCACCCTGATATATTTCCCGGGGAATTTTTCACTTGGTAAAAATACTCAATTTTAGTATCTTGCTTTCTGTTTTCAAAACTCCGGAAGTCAAAATGTCGGCATCATCAGAAAAGAATGGCTATATAATCACTGCCAACTGCCTTCTCTT
>CAZBQM010000139.1:0-3349 GCA_964494045.1 uncultured Rikenellaceae bacterium | reverse complement strand
CCGGGAAAGAGATATTTATCCCACTTTCAGAATCAGTCTTCGGTCCCGCCTGGCAATTGATGAATAGATGTGACTCCGCGGCAGGGAAAATTGACATTTTCACTGACTTCATTGACGATCTGTATCCTGAACCATATGTCGCAGATGATACAGATATTATGTACGGGAAAATAATAAACAGCGATTTTGGAACTTCCCTGCGTGAAGTGATAAGTGGATTCAAGGTAAGCGAGAGAACTGTCCAGAGGAAATTCCGCGAAAGGCTCGGTATAACCCCCAAGATGCTCTCAAGGATCACCAAAGTCAACTACCTCTGGGACAGGATAAGCAAGAGCGAGCATATTGATTACCAGGATCTGGTGTTTATGGGTAATTATTTTGACCAGACCCATTTCATAAAGGACTTTAAAGCCATTACAGGTGAGACACCTGACCATTTTTTCAGGAGGAACCTGAATATAGCCAAGATTTTTTCGGGCAGAGAGGTATAGACTTAGGGATTTATCTTTGTCGCTTTTTTACTATCGTCCATCACCGGGATTGGCTTGCTTTACCTGTTTTATCATCTTACTTAAAGGTTAATGATATGAAGAGAGAGATTGTTTTTACGTTTTTGATGATGGCATTTATCATCTTCCCGGGTTCTGACCTTGTAGCTCAGATAATTAATCCCCTGGAGGTTGCAAAGGAAAAAGGAACAGACAGGGCAAACACCAGGATTGACGAGGGAATAGATGCCGGTTTTGATGCGATTGAGCAGGGAGCTGTTAGTATCTTTAAGAAAGATAAAGACTCAGAGGAAGAGCCGGAGGAAGAAAGCATCGCGGAGGAAGATGAGCAGTCGTCGGATGAGGCAGGTGATGAAAGTGAACCGGATGATTCAGGCAGTGCAGGTAAATCGGGAAGTAACAGGACAGCCGCTGCTCCACAGAAACTCGAAAGCTTCACACAGTACGATTTCGTCCCGGGAGACAAGATCCTGTATTTCGAGGATTTTTCGCAGGATCAGATTGGCGATTTTCCCGCCCTCTGGACTTCAAACGGCAGCGGTGAGGTCAAGACAGTCAACATCGCTCCGGGCAAATGGCTCCATATGAACGGTGAGGATGCAGTTTACTGCTACACAAACAAGATACCTTTTCCTGATAACTTCATCATCGAATTCGATGTGATACCTGACGACACATACCAGGATGGCATTGTTCTTACACTGTACCAGGAAGATCCGGAAAATCCCAGGGAGACAAATGATGACCTTTATCCCGGTAAGAGCGGCCTTGAAATAGGATTAAGATATGATGGATGGGAAACCAAGGGTTACACTAATGATCCTGAAGGAGAATGGATAGAGGGACATGCAGATAAAAATCCGGTGGTCCGCGAAAAAGTCAATCATGTCATAATCTGGATTCAGAAGAGAAGGGTAAGGATTTACCATCAGGGTTCAAAGACACTGGATGTTCCGACAAATATCTTTGCCCACACAAAATTCGACAAGTTTCTGTTTTCAGGCTGGGACAGGCACAGCTGGCCAATGGTTACCAACCTTAAGATCACAACTGCATCACCCGACACCCGTAGTAAACTCATCACAGAGGGAAAACTGGTGACATACGGCATCACTTTCGACGTTAACAAAGCTGACATCAAGCCTGAATCGTACGGAACCCTCAAGAGCATAGCAGATGTGCTGAAAGAAAATCCCGGGGTAAACGTCAAGATAACCGGTCACACCGACAGTGATGGCGACGATGCCATGAACCTTGATCTTTCAAAACGCAGGGCTGAATCAGTTAAGAATGAACTTACAGCTAAATTCGGCATCGAGGCCTCACGCATGGATACTGAAGGTGCCGGTGAAAGCAAACCTGTTGCACCCAACGACACTCCTGCGAACAAGGCAATGAACAGGAGGGTTGAATTCATAAAGAAATAGGAGGGAAGATCTGTAAGCAGCAGATTACTGTCTGCTGCTTACCGGTTGTTTCCCAGTGCGCTCATAAGATCGCGTTCAAGCTCTTTGAAGGAGTCTGAATCGAGCGTGCGTCTTTCAAGCGGAAGGTCTATCTTTATCTTTGTCAGAACCTGTACGGGCGGTGTGCTCAGAACCAGGATGTCGTCGCCCAGCAGAAGAGCTTCGTCGACATCGTGGGTAACAAAGATGACAGTTCTCCTGTCGGCCTGCCACATCCGTGAGAGGATGCGTATCAGGTTAAGCTTTAGCTTAATATCAAGTCCTTTCAACGGCTCATCCATAAGTATGATTTCGGAAGGGTAGGCGAAAGCCCTTGCTATGGATACCCTCTGGCGCATACCACCGCTCAACTTCGAAGGATAATAATCCGCGAAATTTTCGAGTTCCATAAGTTTTATCAGCTGTCCGCTGATCTTTCCCCTTTCCTCTTCACTGACATCTTTCCCCAGGACAAATTCAATGTTCTCCCTGACTGTCTTCCATGGAAGAAGCCTGGGATCCTGGAAGATATATGATACCGACTTGCCGTCGAAGCCTGTCAGCTGACCACTGTCGGGGGCAATGATATCGCCGATTATGTTAAGAAGCGTTGTCTTGCCGCAACCCGAAGGACCGAGGATACAGGTGATGGTGCCTTCGCGGAACGAGATACTGAAATCGCTGAACAACGTTACATTGCCAAACTTCTTGTACAGGTTTTTAATCTCCGGATTCATATTCAGATCTCCAATTTATAAATCTGCCTTCAACCCATCTTATCACTCTCTCAAACACAAAACTTATAAATACTGCAACTATTGTCCATGCAATAACAGCATCCACCTTCAGAAAGGTCTGCGCGTTCTGCATCATGGTGCCAATGCCGTATACGGGCTGGCTCAGGACTTCACCGATAATGATTGCCCTCCAGCCTATGCCCATGGCGCTTGAAGCCCCGCTCACAATAAAAGGAAGGATGGCAGGGATATATACCTCGCGGACAATCCTGTTCCGATCTACCCTGTAGAAGTTGGCCATGACAACAAGGTCCCTGTCGATGCTTCTGATGCCGTCGCTTACATTGGTTGTGATGAAAGGAAACATTGTAAGCATTCCGATAAAAACAGGTACTGAACCCGGGCTGAACCATATCAGGGCAAGAAGGATGATGGCAATCACAGGTGTCGAGCGGATGGTAACCAGTATAGGCTGGAGAAAAGCATTGACCCATGGATTGATCCCCATTATTATTCCTGTTGCTATGCCAAGGATGCCTGAGACGATGAAACCCGCGAGTCCCCTTAGTACTGTGGTTCCCACAGAGGCCAGGAAGCCGCTGTCGCTGAATAGTGAAAAAGTGGTTACCAGGGTTTTTTCAGGAGAAGGGAGTATAAA
>CAZBQM010000138.1:0-3388 GCA_964494045.1 uncultured Rikenellaceae bacterium | reverse complement strand
GATCAGAGGAAGGATGCGGGAGAGCTTATACTCGACAGCAATGATCTCGAAAGGGAACGGGGTATAACAATCACATCAAAGAACGTTGCCGCAAACTATAAGGGAGTAAAAATCAACATTATTGATACTCCCGGTCACGCCGACTTCGGTGGAGAGGTTGAAAGAGTCCTTAAGATGGCCGACGGAGTCCTTCTTCTTGTCGATGCCTTCGAGGGACCGATGCCCCAGACACGTTTTGTGCTTGGAAAGGCCATTAACCTGGGACTGAAGCCGATCGTTGTTGTCAACAAGGTTGACAAGGAAAACTGCCGTCCCGAAGAGGTCCAGCAGGATATCTTCGAACTGATGTACAACCTTGATGCTTCGGATGACCAGCTTGATTTTGAAACCGTATTCGGGTCATCAAAACAGGGTTGGATGAGCCTCGACTGGAGAAAACCTACTGATAACATCAGGGTGCTTCTCGATACTATTCTTGCCTGCATACCTGAACCCGAATATGTTGAGGGAACTGCCCAGATGCAGGTTGCATCACTTGATTATTCGAGTTTTGTCGGCAGAATCGCCATCGGTCGGGTTTTCAGGGGTGAAATAGTGGTAGGAGGTGAATACACCCTGTGTAAAAAAGGCGGAGAGGTTGTAAAAGTTAAGGTTAAGGAGCTTTACCTTTTCGAGGGGCTCGGAAAAGTTAAGGCTGATGTTGCAAGGTGTGGTGACCTGTGTGCCGTCGTTGGTCTCGACGACTTTGAAATAGGAGACACCCTTTCCGATCTTCTGGCCCCCGAAGCTCTCAGCAGGATAGAGGTTGATGAACCTACCATGAGTATGCTGTTTACTATCAACAACTCGCCCCTTTTCGGAAAAGAAGGGAAGTATGTCACATCAAGGCATCTCAGGACAAGACTATTCAGGGAGACTGAAAAGAACCTTGCACTGAGGGTTGAAGAGACAGGCTCGGAAGATACCTTCAACGTTTACGGACGTGGAATCCTGCACCTTTCCATACTGATCGAAACTATGAGGAGGGAAGGATATGAATTCCAGGTGGGTAAGCCGAAAGTCATACTTAAGGATATTGACGGCGTGAAATCAGAACCCTATGAGACTCTGACTGTCGACGTACCTGCAGATGTATCGGGCAAGGCTATCGAACTTGTAACAATGCGCAAGGGTGAAATGATATCCATCGAGCCACGTGGCGACCTGGTGCACATTGAATTTGACATTCCGGCCAGGGGTCTTATCGGGCTCAGAAACAATATGCTGACGGCAACTTCGGGAGAGGCGGTGATGTACCACCGGTTCAGGGCTTATGATAAATACCGCGGCGATGACCTGATGCCAAAACAGAACGGATCAATCATCTCTCTTGAACAGGGAATGGCTACAGGTTATGCCATCGACAGGCTGCAGGACAGGGGAAGATTCTATATAGACCCGGGAGAGGATGTGTACAAGGGACAGGTAGTAGGCGAATACACCCGTCCTGGCGACATTGAGGTAAATGTTGTCAAGGGCAAGAAACTTACAAACATGAGAGCCTCGGGTTCCGATGAAAGCCTTAAGATAGCTCCGAAAATCAAGTACTCACTCGAGGAATCAATGGAACAGATAAAGGACGATGAGTATCTTGAAGTCACACCTCTGAACCTGAGAATCAGAAAGATTCCTGTTCACAGATCTTTCTGACACAGATCCCTGCGACAGGCATTAATACCGGGATAAGTATACAGGCGGGGTCACCCTGCCTGGTATTCATTAAGAAAATCATTCAAGGGCTTCATGATACGTGAAGCCCTTATTACAAGATCATAACCTTCCGGACTGGCGATCAGTGAATCGGGAATCATCCTTGTTACAAGGAAACTCTTCATCCTGAGCAGTCCGATGAAGGGATGATCGTTGGTGAATCCCCGTGGAGCACCCTTAAGCCTTTCTCCTTCAACAGATCCATAAAACTCTTTAAACTCCCTGTTATTGATTATCTTCATAAGCCGGTCTCCCTCAGCATCTATCTTTTCCCTGATCTCCTTCAACCACGGCATGGGCGGTATGTAAGCCCCACCGCAGATCATACTGTTGTCTCCCGGTTCAACATGAATATAGTAACCGGCATACCTGTCGCCGAATCTCTTACCTCCCTTTACGATAAAGGCCCCAAGATGAGTCTTGTACGGAGTCTTGTCATCTGTGAATCTTATATCACGGTTGATCCTGTATGTACAGCTTTGTACTCCAAGTCCCCTTATCGTGGGATCAAAATCAGAAATATCCTTAAGCACGGCTGTGACATATGATCCATAATCATTGCGGGCCTTCTCGTATCTTGCCCTGTTTTTATCGAACCATTCCTTATTGTTATTTACCTTAAGCTCAGATAAGAAATCAAGGGTCTGTTTTTCAATACTTTTCATGGATTTATTGGGTTTTGTGCATCTGATTTTTTAATGCCCGGCTAATTTACTCCATCCTTAAATGAAAATCTTTGTTTATTTTTAATTTAATGACAGAAAAACATATTAAGGAATTAAAAACAGTTGAAAATTAATAAAATCCCCTGATTGCCGGCAAGAAAACAACCTTTTATCTGACATCATTTTACTGTTTAGATAACCTATGGATCTTACATAATAACAAGATATTATGAAAATAAAAAGATTTCTTTATATCCTTGCCATGGCCGCGGGGATAATATTAACGGCAGGAGTTATCTATATTAACTCATTGCTGCCCATAATAACAGGTTATGCCGCGAAAAATCTTTGTTCTGATGTCTTTGTATCAGGAAGGGACCAGGAGAGCATTGAAGAGACAGATCTTAATTTTTCATTTATCAGGCTGACCAGGAACACTGTGGACTATGATGATAAAAAAGTTGAAAGCCGGTTTCTGTGGGGAAAGTCCACTGCAATTTACAGGGATGGTTTTGGAGCAACCCTTTTAAGAGATGTTACTGAGGAGGAGTTGCTTGATATTAAATATCCGGAGCTTGATCCGCCTGCATATCTGAAGGACACTGTTTTTTGGCCTCTTGGAGACCTGATTCCTGATTCAGTGGATACCGGTGTTGATACCGCTGCTATCGGCAAGGTAACTGAAAAGATTATGAGCGAGGATGGTTATAACGGTAATGCCTTTGCCTTCATGGTCTTGCACAGGGGGATTCCTGTTGCGGAAGCCTATAAACCAGGATTTTCAGAAGATACCCGCTTTCTCAGCTGGTCGATGGCAAAGAGCTTCATAAATGCTTATGCCGGGATAATGGTAAGGGAGGGCTTGCTCGATGTCTATGCTCCGACAGGACTTAAGGAATGGGAGGGGGATGAACGCAGGAATATCACATTGAATGATCTGCTTCAGATGCAGAGTGGCCTTAAGTGGAATGAAG
>CAZBQM010000137.1:0-3388 GCA_964494045.1 uncultured Rikenellaceae bacterium | reverse complement strand
TCAGCCAGTTTTGCGCGTTTTACTTCGCGGGCTATCATCGATTCCTTAGCCATACTGTTTAATTTTTAGAGTTTTTAAAAGGTAAACCAAAGTGTTTAAGAAGAGCCAGCGCTTCCTCATCTTTATTGGCGGAGGTGACGAAGGTTATCTGGAGACCCATGATCTTGGCAATCTTGTCAAGGTCTATCTCGGGAAAAATAATCTGTTCAGTTATACCCAGGGTATAGTTGCCACGGCCGTCGAGTTTCGAGTTTATCCCCTTGAAGTCGCGGATTCTTGGAAGAGCAACCGCGATAAGTCTTTCGAGAAACTCATACATCTTGTCTTTACGGAGGGTAACCATTATTCCGATAGGCATGTTTTTCCTCAGCTTAAAGTTCGAAATATCCTTTGATGAATATGTCTGAACAGCTTTCTGGCCGGCAATATCGGATAACTCCTTCAGTCCGAATTCGAGAAGCTTTTTATCTGCAATAGCCTGTCCTACCCCCTGGTTAATAACAATTTTCTCCAAACGGGGAACCTGCATAACGGTTTTATAACCGAACTCCTTAAATAATGCAGGGACGATCTCGTCTTTATACTTCGTTTCTAATACAGGTGTATACATCACTTGATCTCCTCTCCTGATTTTTTTGAATAACGGACTAATTTATCTTTATCATTAAGTCTCCTGCCGATGCGTGTTGGTTTTCCCGATGAGGGGTCAATAAGCATAAGGTTGGAGATATGTACCGGGGCTTCTTTTTTCAGAATCCCGCCCTGCGGTGATTTTGAATTAGGTTTTGTATGTTTTGATACCAGGTTGACACCTTCAACAATAGCCCTCTCTTTGGTTCTGTCGACTTCAAGGACCCGCCCTTTCTGACCTTTGGATTCACCTGCTATAACCATAACAGTGTCTCCCTTTTTTATATGTACTTTCTTCTGCATTGTGTTTGTATTAACATTATAACACTTCGGGTGCCAGTGAAACGATCTTCATATACTTATCGCGAAGCTCCCTGGCAACGGGGCCGAAGATACGTGTACCACGCACTTCATTAAGGTTGTTCAGCAAAACAACAGCATTGTCATCGAAACGGATATATGATCCATCCTGCCGGCGGATCTCCTTGGTTGTTCTGACAACGACGGCTTTGCTTACAGTGCCTTTTTTAGCTTCACCCGATGGAAGTGCACTCTTAACACTTACAACTATTCTGTCACCGACAGTGGCATATCTCTTTTTGCTGCCACCTAGAACACGGATACACAAAACTTCCTTTGCTCCTGAGTTGTCGGCTACTGTCAATCTGGTTTCCTGCTGTATCATAATTACTTGGCTCTTTCAATGATTTCAACTAACCTCCAGGTTTTGTTCTTGCTAAGCGGCCTGGTTTCAGATATACGTACAGTATCGCCAATATTGCATGAATTCTCTTCATCGTGCGCCATCAGCTTCTTTGTTTTATTAATGAACTTCCCGTAAATGGGATGTTTTATTTTACCTTTCACGGCAACAGTGATGGATTTGTCCATTTTATTACTGACAACGATACCAACACGTTCTTTTCTGAGATTCCTTTCCATTGCTGATCTAGCTATTTGATTTCTTATTCAACTCCCTGCTGCGCAGTTCAGTAAGCAGACGTGCTATAACCCTTTTTGAGTGTTTTAGCTTCTGCGGATTATCAAGAGGATTAATCGCATGATTAAGCTTCAGCCTGATTATCATAGTCTGTTCTGTATCTATACGTTCGAGCAGATCAGGTGTACTTAATTCCCTTATTTCTGAAGTTTTCATCTTTCTCAAATTTTTATTCCTGTACGTAATCGCGTCTTACAACAAATTTTGTTGTTATCGGAAGCTTCTGTGCACCAAGCCTGAGAGCTTCTTTTGCCACTTCAAAGGGCACACCTTCTGCTTCAATCAGGATACGTCCGGGTGTAACAGGCACCACAAATCCTTCAGGAGCACCTTTCCCTTTTCCCATTCGTACCTCAGCGGGCTTCTTTGTTATAGGTTTGTCGGGGAAAACCCTGATCCATAACTGACCTTCACGTTTCATATGACGGGTGACAGCCTGACGGGCTGCTTCTATCTGCCTTCCGGTGATCCAGGTCTCCTCAAGCGCTTTGATACCAAATGATCCGAATGCCAGCTGGTTGCCTCTCTGGGCATTGCCTTTCATCTTACCCTTCTGCATTCTTCTGAACTTGGTCCTTTTCGGTTGTAACATGGTTCAAATAATGTTATATAATTTTCTACTAAGTCTTATTTCTTTGCCTTTCTTTTAAGGCTTTTGTTTTTGGCATTCCTTGCACCGATGTTCGGACTGAGGTCTCTCTTTCCATAGACTTCACCGTTGCATATCCAGACCTTTATACCGATCAGGCCAACCTTTGTGTGGGCTTCAGCAAGAGCATAGTCAATATCGGCCCTGAGGGTATGAAGGGGAATACGTCCCTCCTTGTAGGTCTCGCTTCTTGCCATCTCGGCTCCACCCAGACGACCTGAAATAAGAACCTTTATACCTTCTGCTCCCATTCTCATTGTCGAGGCAATTGACATCTTGATTGCTCTTCTGTACGAGATTTTGCCTTCAAGCTGACGTGCTATATTGTTTCCAACAATGTTAGCATCGAGCTCAGGTCTTTTAACTTCAAAGATGTTGATCTGAACTTCCTTCTTGGTTATCTTTTTAAGCTCTTCCTTGAGCTTGTCAACTTCCTGACCACCTTTTCCGATGATGATACCCGGTCGCGCGGTATTGACAGTTACAGTAATGAGCTTCAGAGTTCTCTCGATAACAATCTTTGAGATGCTTGCCTTGGCAAGCCTGGCATTCAGATATTCCCTGATTTTGGTATCCTCAACCAGTTTCCCGGAGAAATCCTTGCCTCCGAACCAGTTCGAATCCCAACCTTTGATTATACCTAATCTGTTGCCTATCGGATTAACTTTCTGTCCCATCTAATTTAGTTTGATGAATTTTCAACTTCCTTTTTCATACTGTCGAGTACCAGCGTCACATGGTTCGATCTTTTTCTGACCCTGTAGGCTCTCCCCTGGGGAGCTGTCTGCAGTCTTTTCAGAACACGGCCTCCGTCGACACAAACCTCCTTTATATAAAGGTTGCTGTCTTCAACCCTGACACCTTCATTCTTCGACTGCCAGTTTGCAATGGCCGACAGGAGAAGCTTCTCCACCTTGCGTGATGCTTCCTGGGGGCTAAACCGCAGGATATCAAGCGCCTTATTAACTTCTTTTCCGCTAATCATACCGGTAACAAGTCTCATCTTGCGCGGTGATGTGGGACAGTCTCTGAGAACTGCACTGTAACGTTTCTTTGCAGCCTCTTTCTTCTGCTCTGCTGTATTTCTTTTTCTTGCACCCATGTGTAAA
>CAZBQM010000136.1:0-3395 GCA_964494045.1 uncultured Rikenellaceae bacterium | reverse complement strand
CACGAAGCTCAAGAGCTTCGTTTTCACCTGTTGATGCACCTGATGGCACAGCTGCCCTTCCCAGGTAACCACTGGCTGTCATAACATCAACTTCCACTGTCGGGTTGCCGCGGGAATCAAGAATCTCACGTGCATGAACACTAACTATTTGACACATAGAAAATTATTTTTTAATTAAACAATAATGCAATATACATAAAAAAAGGGATATGGCTTTTGACTATATCCCTTCCCTATAAAATTAATTTTTTTATTCCTTATCTCCCTCAGCTGCAGGTTCTGCTGATGCTTTTGCAGAGGTTACCTCCGGAGCTTTGGCTTTTTTCTCAGTTTCTGCTGCGGGGGCTTTGGCTTCCGCCTTATCGGTAGCAGATTTCTTTGATGGTCTTCTCCTTCTTGAGGTTTTCTGTTTGCCGGCTGCTTCCTTACCAAGCATGGACTCATTATAGTCAACAAGTTCGAGAATGCACATTTCTGCATTATCGCCTATACGGTTTCCTGTTTTGAGTATACGTGTATAGCCTCCTGGTCTCTCAGCCACTTTGGGAGAGACTTCCCTGAACAGTTCAGCAACAGCTTCCTTGTCGTTAAGATAACTGAATACCACCCTTCTCGAATGTGTTGAATCCTCTTTTGATTTTGTGATAAGAGGTTCAACATAGGTTCTCAAAGCCCTGGCCTTGGCCGTGGTAGTTGTGATCCTTTTATGAAGGATAAGTGATGATGCCATATTTGAAAGCATCGACTTCCTGTGTGAACTTGTTCTACCTAAATGGTTAATAACTCTTTGATGTCGCATTTCTATATATCCTTAACCAGTTTCTAATTAATCTTTCTCCAGTTTATACTTGCTCACGTCCATGCCAAATGAAAGGCTCATGGAGTCGAGTAATTCGTCAAGTTCGGTAAGTGATTTCTTTCCGAAATTCCTGAATTTCAGAAGGTCATTTTTATTAAACCTGACAAGATCACCCAGTGTTTCAACTTCAGCAGCCTTAAGGCAGTTCAGGGCCCTGACAGAAAGGTCAAGGTCTATAAGTTTTGTCTTAAGGAGCTGTCTCATATGCAATACTTCCTCATCAAACTCCTCATTGGCCAGTTTGTCATCTGAATCGAGGGTAATCTTTTCGTCAGAGAAAAGCATGAAATGGTAAATAAGTATTTTGGCAGCCTCTTTCAGTGCTTCTTTAGGGTGTATTGATCCGTCCGTATCTATTTCCAGAACAAGTTTCTCATAGTCAGTCTTCTGTTCGACACGGTAGTTTTCAACTGCATATTTGACATTTCTTACCGGTGTGAAGATTGAATCGATGGCAATAACTCCGAATTCATCATCAACCGGTTCATTTTCTTCTGCAGGCACATATCCTCTTCCCTTGTTGATGGTAATTTCGACCTGAAGTTTCACATCGGGTTCCATCCTGAAGATAACGAGGTCGGGGTTCAGAACTTCAAAGTTGGTCATCGCTGAGTTGAGATTACCTGCCTTGAATGTATCCTGTCCCGATAATTTCAGAAGCACCTTTTCATGATCCACATCTTCGACTGTTCTCTTGAAGCGTATCTGTTTCAGATTAAGGATAATCTCAGTAACATCCTCAATTACACCTGTGATGGTAGAGAACTCGTGGTCAATGCCTTCAATTTTCACCGTAGTAATGGCAAAGCCTTCGAGTGAGGAGAGCAGAATTCTCCTCAGAGCATTACCGACTGTAATGCCATAGCCTGGCTCCAGGGGGCGGAATTCAAATTTTCCGTACCTGGCGTTGGCTTCAAGCATTATAACCTTATCAGGCTTCTGAAATGATAAAATGGCCATATAATTTATCTTATATAATTACTTGGAATACAATTCGACTATAAGTTGTTCCCTGATATCTTCAGGTATGTCAGAACGCTCAGGCATACTCATGAATTTACCTGCCATCTGTGCATCATCCCATTCAAGCCATGGGAGTTTTGTATATTTCCTGGATGAAAGGGAGTCGACGATGGTTTCGAGTGACTTTGATTTTTCCCTGACACCTACTATATCACCCGGTTTAAGCTGGAAAGAGGGCACATTGACAACAGTACCGTTCACAGTAATATGCCTGTGAGAAACCAGCTGGCGGGCCGAAGCACGTGTGGGAGCTATTCCGAAACGGAACACAGAATTATCGAGCCTCGATTCAAGGAGCTGTAACAGGACCTGGCCGGTTACACCTTTTGATCTTGAAGCTTTTTCAAATGTATTCCGGAACTGTCTTTCGAGGATTCCATAGGTATATTTTGCCTTCTGTTTCTCTCTCAGCTGAGTACCATATTCAGAGGTCTTCTTTCTTTTCTTGTTGGCGCCATGTTGTCCCGGAGGGAAATTTTTCCTGTCGAGATGTTTATCGGGGCCGAAAATGGGGTCACCAAATTTCCTTGCTATTCTTGATTTTGGGCCAGTATATCTTGCCATTGTGCTATGAATTTTTTTCTATTAACAATCAATAAAGTAAAACATCAAACTCTTCTTCTTCCTGGTGCACGGCAACCATTATGGGGCATCGGAGTCACATCCACTATTTCGGTAACTTCAATTCCAACGTTGTTTATTGACCTTATAGCTGATTCACGTCCGGCGCCGGGGCCTTTAACAAAAACTTTCACTTTTCTCAGTCCAAGATCATAAGCAGTTTTTCCGCACTCTTCAGATGCCATCTGAGCTGCATAGGGGGTGTTCTTTTTTGAGCCTTTAAATCCCATCTTGCCGGCGGATGCCCATGATATCACCTGTCCCGAGTTATTTGTCAGGGTAACAATGATATTGTTAAATGATGAATGTACATGAGCATGGCCGTTAGGTTCGACCTTCACGATCCTCTTCTTCAGTGCTCCGGTTTTTTTTGCCATATTCTATTTATTTAGTAGCTTTCTTCTTGTTTGCAACTGTTTTCTTTCTGCCTTTACGGGTCCTGGCGTTGTTCTTGGTGCTCTGTCCGCGAACCGGTAAGCCAAGTCTGTGCCGTACACCCCGGTAACAGCCAATATCCATAAGCCTTTTGATGTTCATCTGGGTTTCAGAACGAAGTTCACCTTCGAGCTTATAGTTGTCATTCAGTATCCGGCGGATTGAATTGATCTGGTCATCATTCCAGTCCTGCACCTTTGCATTCCTGTCAACACCGGCTTCATCAAGTACTTTCTGAGCAGTACTTCTTCCTACTCCGTAGATATAAGTCAGGCCTATCTCGCCTCTTTTGTTTCTTGGTAAATCAACACCAACAATACGTGCCATATAACTTTTCTTAAATAAGTTGCAAAATTAATCAAATTATCCCTGTCTCTGTTTGAACTTGGGATTTTTCTTGTTAATAACATAAATGCGACCTTTCCGTCTGACAATCTTGCAGTCGGCGCTGCGCTTT
>CAZBQM010000135.1:0-3435 GCA_964494045.1 uncultured Rikenellaceae bacterium | reverse complement strand
GAACGTAAGGTTACCAGGGTGTACGACAAGAAATAATTTTAGTTATAAAATGAAAAAACCGCAGGGAAAAACACCCTGCGGTTTTTGTTTATATGATTGATTTATCAGATATAGGTTTTCAGAACATCTGTTGTGTACAGATTCAGATTCCCGAAAGCCATCTTTCCTAATAGTTTACAAGCGCGGCCATCTCTTTTCCGACCATTTTAAACTTATCGCCGTCGGTTGGCTGTATAATGTATACTTCTTCACCTGGCTCAAGACCTTGTTTTATGACCACGAACTTATCGTTGGCATCACCGGGAACCACTATCTGCCTGGTTTTGTTTTTCTTATATACGAAAGGAATACCATCGGAGCCAGTATTGACGCATTCGGCCGGGATATAAACAACATCACTGACCTTGCTAACGATTATCTTGTTACTGGTTGTCATGGCAGGTCGGAGAGTAAAGTCAGAACCGTCAAGCTTAATCATTACCTCAAAGACCTTGGAATCGGAATTGGGCAGGGTCTCACCTATATTGGCTATCGTAAACACCTTACCGGTGTAGGCCTTGCCAGGGAACGCATCAATTGAAATATTCACCGTTTGTCCGACACGTAACTTGCTGATCTCAATTTCGCTTATATAGATCTTGGATAGCATCGAACTGAGGTCGGGCAGGGTTGCAACAACCCTCTCAAAAGGATCGACATTTGAGCCGGTCTTGATTTTATTACCCCTTCTGTCTTTCTTATATATCACCATGCCGTCGGAAGGAGCTTTGATCTCAAATCCTGCAAGTACTTCCTGCAGATCACTTACCCTTTTTTCTATTCTCCCGAGGTTTAGCTTCTGGGTCCTCAGATCTCTCTCAGCCTGTGCAACCTTCAGCTTATATGACCTCTGCTTCTGCTCCAGTATCCTTTCCTGCCTGTCCTGGTCAATCTCGGCCTGCCTGATCACAGTGGGTGGTTCAAACTTGGAATTATGCAGTGTGATCCCTGCTTCTTCGACTGTATGTTTCTGATTTCTGATCTCATCCCTCAGAGTGGTCAGGGTAACAGCCGTATCAAGTTTCTTCATTTCTAAATTGGTCCTGAACTCTTTTACTCTCTCAAGCTCATCCTTGAGAGTATTGTCGTACTGGGTCCGGTTCAGCAATGCAACGTAATCACCGGCATTTACTTCCGTTCCTTCAGGTATAATATCCTGTATTTCAAGGGCCTGTGCCCTGATATCCCTTCCTCTTCTGGCAATCTCCGGAGCTTTGATATCTGTTGAATTTTCGGCAAGGAGCTCGCCTGCTGTTGTAATGGATATCTCAAACTCACCCTTTACAGCCGGGGCAAATACACTACTCTCTGCTTTCCTGGATGCAAATTTGTTGAAAACCAGCAGGGCAATAATTGTTGCCAGGGCTACAACTGCTGTTATTACTACTGTGCGTTTCATCAATATGTTTTTTTTAATGGTCTGACAGCCTCCCTAATAAACAGGAGAACCCACATCTCTGGAAATTACTCATGTAAGTGCTTTTATCACCAATACATGCGGGTTTCATTATACTATCAGTGTTGTTATTTTGCTTTACATTCATTTCGACCCCGAAAATATCAATTATAAATTTCTATTCCGTTTTCATAGCCTTTTTTTAACAAGATTTAACAGTAATGGTCTAGATAATTGTTGATTACAAAAGATCTGGTGTGTCTTTTTCATCATTACGGTCATAGTATTAACATATTGGAAAAGCCGGTACCTGAATCAGTTCAGGTACCGGCTTTTCCCTTTATCTATGCCGCAAGCCCTTGAAATCCCTTATTCGCTAAGCAATGCTATTTTTCAATGGCGATGTTTAGGGAAGCCCCCTTCAGTCCTTTTGAGGAGGCTTTTACCACGAACATCCCCGAAGATCCTTCATCGGCTTTTACAATGACCAGGCACATGCCGTTATATGCCTTCACTGAGCTTGCCTGGAAGGATTCATGACTTGTTGCATCACCGTTATCGACGGCAACTATCTTTCCTTTGCCTTCGATGCTGAAGCTGACAGGATTGTTGCTACGGGGAACCATAAGCGAATTACTGTCCCCGATCTTTACCGTAATATAGACCAGGTCGTATCCGTCTGACTTTACAGACAGCCTGTCGGCTGACATCGACAGTATAGCGGCTTTGCCTGTCGTCTTCATGCTGTCTTCGGCCCATCTGACACCGTTCCTGTAGGCCACAACCCTGAGTTCGCCCGGCTGGTAAACTACATCATCCCACCTGAGCCTGTATTCACCGGGACCTTTCTTTTTCCTGCCAAGCGATTTGTCGTTAAGAAAGAGCTCTGCCTCATCGCCGCTTGTATACACCTGAACAGGTGTCACCAGTCCCTTTCTTTCCGGCCAGTTCCAGTGAGGGAGTATATGAGCCATGGGCAGGTCAGGTCTCCATCTTGACTGGTATAAATAATAGCGGTCTTTAGGGAAGCCTGCAAGATCGATGATGCCAAAGTAGCTGCTTCGTGAAGGGACTTCATTAACACCCTGTTTTTCGAGAAGCTGCCGGGCCTGTTCGTACCTTCTGGTTCCGGGTTGTAATCCTGTCAGATCACCTCCATAAGGAGTTGGTTCTCCCAGGTAGTCGAACCCCGTCCACACAAACTCACCGAATACTGCAGGGTATTTGTCCATCAGCTCCCATTGCTGGTCAGGAGTTGAGGCCCACGACGGATAAGCAAGGTCGTACGAAGAGATCTGGAAGATACCTTTGCCCGGAAGATTGTTGTCGAGGTCACCCTGAACCACAGGAAAGAAATATTCACCCCTCGAGCTTACCGTTGACGCAGATTCACTCGAATGGAAAGGTTTCAGGGCATTGTCTTCAAGGTCAAAGAAAGCATCGTATCTGTAAAGCCTGTAGTTGATGCCAAAGACATCAACGGTTTTCTGAAAGCCATTGGTTCCCGATTCGTCCCAGTTGCATCCGACTGTAACCGGCCTCGTGTTGTCTTCCGACCTTATTATGGCTCTCATCGATTCAGACAATGCCGGGTTATTCTGGTCACCCACTTCATTCCCTGCGCTCCATATTATTACTGAGGGATGGTTCCTGTCGCGCCTTACCATGGCCCTCAGATCTTCTTCATGCCAGGCATAGAAAACAGTATTGTAGTCATTTCTTTTCTTGGGTGTCTTCCATGTGTCAAAGGCCTCATCCTCGACCAGAAAGCCCATCCTGTCGCATAGGTCAAGCAATTCGGGGGCCGGAGGGTTGTGACTTGTTCTAATGGCATTGCACCCCATCTCCTTAAGTATCAATAACTGCCGTTCTGCAGCCCTCGTATTGAAGGCAGCTCCCAGCGCTCCAAGATCATGATGGTTGCAGACACCTTTTATATCAACTCTTTCTCCGTTGAGAAGGAACCCATCGCGGGGAGTAAACTCCAGGGTCCTGAACCC
>CAZBQM010000134.1:0-3457 GCA_964494045.1 uncultured Rikenellaceae bacterium | reverse complement strand
CCAATCTTCATCAGGCCCAGCCAGAGTGTCAGTACTCCTGTGAGCCCGAGAGAGATCTCAAAACCCGTTTTTGCATTGTCAAATGTTGAGTTAACCATCTCATTGAATATCTGGGTATTTCCTGCAAAAACCCATTCACCCAATGCAACGATGAATCCAATTAGGAAAAAAGCTATCCAGATATAATTCAGAGCCATGATGAATGTATGATTGACGAAGATAAAGAAATATATTTGAAAGGAGAAAGGAGAAAACCAAACAAAGGAGAAGGATTAATATATCATAAATGAAGGAGGAACTAAACGACCAGTGACTGACTACTCACTTTGATTTTTTAAATACATTTGTATTATACGATATAAACAGACACATACCATGGCAAGATTCTCAAGAGTTGATGTGATAATAAGAATGCGGGATACCGGTATCATTCCGGTTTTTTACAATGAAGATCCGGATATCTGCAGGAACGTTATAAAAGCATGTTTCAAGGGGGGCATGACAATTTTTGAGTTTACTAACAGAGGAGAATATGCCCATGAGTTGTTTGGTGAACTCAACAGATGGGCTGCAAAAGAGGTCCCTGATCTTATTATGGGTGCCGGTTCGGTTATTGATGCCGGTACGGCCTCCTTATATATCCAGCTTGGCGCCGGATTTATTGTCTCTCCGGTGCTTAATCCCGAAATGGCAAAGGTCTGTAACCGCCGTAAGGTACTCTGGTCACCCGGTTGCGGAACACTCTCGGAGATAAGCTTTGCCGAAGAACTGGGTGCGGAGATTGTCAAGATCTTCCCCGGATCATCAGTCGGGGGCCCCGATTTTGTGAAGGCTATCAAAGGTCCCTGTCCCTGGACAAGTATTATGCCCACAGGAGGAGTTGAACCTACTGCCGAAAACCTTGCCGCATGGTTCAACGCTGGTGTAACATGTGTAGGCATGGGCTCGAACCTTATTACCAAGGAGCTGATCAGGAACAAAGACTGGGCTTCACTTTCATCAAGGGCCGGGGAAGCCGTCAGGATAGTAAAGTCCCTTATAAAACATTGATTTCAGGTTCATTCACATCATGTGACATTAAGTTACATTGGTATTATTATAATTAATCCAAACATTTATGCTTATGAAAAACAAGATTCTTGCCTCCCTATTTTTAATTGCACTCAGCCAGTTTCCGGGCCTGGTAAATGCCCAGGACATAATACTTCCCGAGCCCGTAAGAGAGGGAGGTATGCCTCTCATGCAGGCGCTCAATGAAAGGCATTCGACCAGGACCTTTACAAAAGAGGAGCTGACTCCCCGGCAGTTGTCAGATCTTATGTGGGCAGCATGGGGATATAACAGGAAGGAAGAGAAGAAAAGGACTGCGCCTTCCTCAAGGGATTTCCAGGAAATAGACGTATATGTCTCCATGGCTTCCGGACTCTACGTTTATGACGCCGCAAAAAACATTCTGAAGCAGGTTCATAACAGGGATATCAGGGCACTCTGTGGAAGCCAGGACTTTGTGGCGACAGCACCGCTTAATATTGTATATGTTGCCGATATGGCAAAGGTAGGGAAGAAAGAGGGAGATACCATTACTGATACCGACCTTCTCTCTTCATGGGCAAATACAGGGCTCATCGCCCAGAACGTTTATCTGTTCTGTGCATCCGAAAAGCTGGGTTGTGTTATCAGGGGAATGATTCCGAAGGAAAAGCTGGCTCCTGAAATGGGACTTAGGTCAAACCAGTTCATAATACTCTCTCAGACTATAGGAATACCTGCCAGGTAGACAGTACAAAAAAGAAGGGCGCTCTATGGCGCCCTTTTTTTATTTCCTGCCACTGCCTGGCAACTCCCTGATTCTTATGTTTCTGAATTGCACCTCAGAACCATGACCAAGAAATCCTATATGCCCTTTTGTATTCTTTAGTCCCGGGTGATCGTTATGATCCATTGTACCGTTATCGCGGGGCCCGGCAATATCTCCGTCAACGATGACAGTGCCGTTAAGGGTCACGACAATTCTTGTACCTTCTGCACGAACCTCCTGATAGTTCCATTGGCCAACCGGGTTAAGAAATTCTCTTTTGGCCGGAATTACACCGTAGACTGAACCATGGTACTGATATGGTTGAAGACTGGCATAAACCGGAGCTGTATTGTCAAGTATCTGGAGTTCCAACCCCACGTAGGCCGCATCACCTTCAACAGGAGTCCTTATTCCCAGTCCGTTGTTGGCACCAGGGGTAAGCATAAATTCAAATCTCATCACGAAATCAGAATATTCACCTGCAGTATAAAGGTTTCCTCCGCTCCCTGTCCCTGGTCTGATCACGATCTTATTCTCTTCGACGACATACGATTCCTTATTTCCTGTCCAGTTATCCAGGTTCCGGCCATTAAAGAGCGCCTTAAATCCTTCTTTTTTCTCTTCGGGGCTAAGATTAAACTCCTCATCCCTGATCTCCCTGATATACAGATCCCTGAATCCCAGGTTTGTTCCATGAGCCTGCAATTCGACCGGACCCTTCGGGAAAATGGGAATATTATGGTCCCAATAGTTTTCCATAGTCACATTATCAACAACCAGAATACCATTGAGCCAGACACTAACCTTTTCTCCGGTCATCAGTATCCTGAAAGTATTCCACTCTCCTACCGGATTATCGGCAACCTGAAGGGGAATTGAAGGATTTATATTATTGTTGTAAAGGCCTCCGGAGCCAACACTGGCGTCAACATCCATCCTGGAACTATCCCAGATCTGGACCTGGGGTGTGCCTCTCAGGTAGATACCGCTGTCGCCATCCTTTGTTATCATCCAATCGACCAGCATCTCAAAGTCACCGAACTCGCGGATGGTGCAGAGGTTGTCTCCCTCGCCGTTAAACCAGATACAGCCATCCTTTACACTCCAGCTTGAAGGTACCTTAACATCCGCTTCAGCCTGTCTTCTCTCAAGATCCGATCTTCGCATACGCGATCGTAAAACCGGGTTCTCAACCAGGCCCTGCCACCCGCTTAGATCTTTCCCGTTGAACAAGGGGATAAAACCTTCATCGGGAAGCATATCGGCTATATACCTGTTTATCATCTCCCTTTCATATTCACTTTCAGGTCCGGCAAGGCAGGTTAGTGCTTTATTAAGTATCTCCTTAACATTATTCCCATACATTCCGGTCCGCGATTCCACTGTCGGAAGGGCGATGAACATGACTGCCCTTGCGGCGGCAGCCGAGGTTCCCGGATCATCGAGGAAGGGAGCGGCAAAGAAAAGGGCCTGATAGGTCTTCAGCTTTCCTGTCTCAGTAAGGACCATGTTCCTTCGGATATTACCCGTGGCAAAAGGCATAACCTTTTTATAAAGCAGGAGCTTCTGCTCATCTGTTAGTGGAGAGCTGCCGGTCTGAGTAACATATGCCTCAAAAGCCCTGTCGCTGAATGTTTTGTTCCCCGACGACAGTATCTC
>CAZBQM010000133.1:0-3476 GCA_964494045.1 uncultured Rikenellaceae bacterium | reverse complement strand
AAAAATGAGGAGGATGACATGATAATCAGGGTCGGCAGTGACGGGGAGGTGACAGGCACCGGTCCATTTGCAGCCAGGCTTCACTCGGCTGCTGCCAGGGTTATTAACGAAGGGCAATCATCAAAGGGTTATGTCGTGGAACTGGCTGTTTACAGCGGCCTGTCTGTTAAGAACGGGACTTCAATAGGCATCGAGTTTGGTATAAACAATGCCGGGTCATCATCGAATACAGTGCAAAACAGGATCTTCTGGAATAATGGCAGCAACAGGGGGCTTGATGATAATACGGGCTGGGGAACCCTGGTCCTCGATGGATATAATGGCCGTAAACCCATGGCCACGGACCTGTTCATGCTGAGAGCCGCCATCAGTGAAGCTGAAGCAATCCCATCGGGTATCTGGAACGACATAAGCATCGTGGATAAGGCGCTGAAAGAGGCAAAGGCTGCCCTGTCGACCCGGTCACAGATGGAGGCAGACAACGCCTGCGATGAACTTGAAAAGGCTCTGGCCGGATTAAGGAGAAAAGGCAGGTATCCTGATCCATATGACCTTGTGCCAATGGACTATCTTCCCGATCCCTTTACATTTCTTAATGGCGACAGGGTAAGGTCCCGATCAGACTGGAAATCAAGAAGTGAAGAAATAAAGGATCTGGTTCAGTATTATGAATACGGTTATATGCCTGCAGCGCCTGCCTCAGTGACTGCCCTGACTGAAGGTCAGGATCTGGTGATCAACGTCATCGACAAAGGCACGACGGCTTCTTTCAAGGGGAGATTAACCCTGCCCGATCCTGAGAAATGTCGCCGTAACGGCCCCTACCCGGTCATTGTAAGTATAGACTTCTGGGCTATGCCTGCAAACGAAATTTACCTCAATGCGGGTTATGGTGTCCTTAGCTTTACCTACTCCGGCGTAGGCAGTGACAACAATGAACACACCGGGGCTTTTTATACCCTGTATCCATATGATGTTACCACAGGTAACGATGCCGGCACACTGCTTGCCTGGGCATGGGGAGCTTCAAGGGCTGCAGACGCTTTGTATTACCTGGCTGAAAACGATCCTGCATACAAGGGAAAGATCGACACCGGAAAACTTGTTGTGTCAGGTTTCTCAAGATGTGGAAAGGCCGCACTGCTTGCCGGACTTCTTGATGAGAGATTTGGTGTGGTCAACCCGGGGGCATCAGGTTGCGGAGGCGCTGCTGTATACCGCTATGAGTCATTCGGCAACACACCGGCAAGGACAGCTCCCTTTGGCAATCAGTACAGTTGGGGCCGGTCGACGGGCTGTGAAGTGCTTGGCGACAGGATCCGTCACCAGGGTCATAATCATAATGAGATGCTGCCGCGCTTTCTGAATCCGGGACGTCTGTATAAAACCAATACATACGGTTACGGGGAAAGACTACCTTACGACCATCATGAGATACTTGCTGCCATAGCTCCCAGGGCCGTATTGCTGACAACAGCTGATGACGACTATGCCAACGGAGCTGAGGGCGACTGCATAAGTTATGAGGCAGCCCGTCCGGTGTTCAGCTTTCTGGGTGCCGGAGAAAAGCTGGGTCTGAACCTGAGAAGGACAGATATAAATGCCGGCCCTTCAAAGGGAGGCGCTCACAGGCTCGACACAAACCAGATGAAGAACCTTACGGCTTTCTCCGATATGGTCTTCTATGGGAAGAGGCTGGAAGGCAGCTTCTCTGATGAAGTATATGATAATCCTTTTCTGGAGACTATTGAGAATTATCCCGGGGGAAAGAAAAAAGTGATGCCCTGGCTCGCTGAGGTACCAGGTTTCCGTGATTCCGGCAGCCTTACAATCGAAGAAGCTGTATCAGCACTGAAGGTCAGGGATGCCGCAGCACCTTATGTTAAGCCGGCAGGCCCTTCACCTGACTTTCCCCGCGCCTTCCGTCCTCCTTACAGGTCACTAAAACCTGTCAGGCTGTTTGACAACCTCTGGTTTGTCGGTACCGGTGCCGTCGGAGCTTTTATCATCGACTCAGGCGAGGGACTGATAATGATTGACACAGGTAACGGGGAGCAGGATGCAGCCATGATGGTCAACGATATGAAGACACTGGGGCTCGACCCCTCGCAGATAAAGCTCATATTGTTGTCGCATGAACATTTTGACCATTACGGAGGAGTAAACTATCTCAAAAAGAATGTTTGTCCCGGTGCCAGGGTGGCACTTAGCCTTACCGGCTGGAACATGTTGCAGACCGTGCCGCTGGAATGGGCCTATATAGGTGACCGGCCCGAAGCAGTCGATATCTACCTTACCGATGGTATGAAGATTAAACACGGGAATGCCCTGATTACCTGTATTGCCACCCCGGGCCACAGTCCGGGCTGTATGTCGTTCATCTTTCCTGTTTATGACAACGGCGAGAGACATATGGCAGGGGCAATGGGAGGGAGTGCTGTATGGCCAACCTGGACTGAAACGGAGCTTTACAGGACATCAATCAGATATTTCAGGGCCTTTGCCATTGATGCCGGTTGTGATGTAGGACTCTTCATCCACTCAAGGGAACAGGATCTTGCTCCTGTCAGGACAAGGAAGCCAGGCGAACCCCACCCACTTGTTCTGGGAACAAGTGGTTTCGACAGCATCTATCTGGAATATTTCAGGAACAGGGTTCGCCAGACTCTTGACTCGGGAACCATCACACCATATAATGATATTTAAGCCGGCTGAGAATTTTCTCAGCTGGCGTAGATCTCTTTTATAAGGTCTTTGTATTTTTCATCCAGCATGTTTCTCTTCAGCTTAAGCGTTGGAGACAGCTCACCGGTTGCGGTGTTCCATTCATCGCTCACCAGTCTGAAGCGTTTTATTACCTCGTGGGCACCCAGACTTTTGTTAATATGATTAACCTCTTTCTGGATCAGCGAGATCACCTGAGGCAAGGCTATCAGTCCGGCATTATCATTGTATGTCAGTTCCTGTTTTGCGCACCAGCCTTTCAGAACCGTAAAATCGGGAGATATGAGAGCTGAGGGGAATTTCTGGTTGATTCCGATCACCATGGCCTGTTCAATAAAAGCTGATGACTTGAGTTTATTCTCGAGCATCTGGGGGGCGATATATTTTCCGCCCGAAAGCTTGAACATCTCTTTCTTGCGGTCGGTGATCTTAAGAAAGATCCCATCCTCAAATGTCCCTATATCACCTGTATGGAACCAGCCTTGTTCATCTATCACTTCAGCTGTCTGCTCAGGCGATTTGTAGTAGCCCATCATCACACTGTTACCACGGCAAAGAATCTCCCCATCGTCGGCTATTTTGACCTCGAGATCATTCACTACAGGCCCTACAGTTCCTATTCTCATGATCTTCTTTTTGGGGTAGTTGACTGCAATGACAGGAGAAGTCTCCGTAAGTCCATAGCCCTCAAGGTTAAGCATCCCTGCCATACCGAAGAGTCTCGATATCTCTGGATAGATTGCAGCTCCTCC
>CAZBQM010000132.1:0-3661 GCA_964494045.1 uncultured Rikenellaceae bacterium | reverse complement strand
TTGTTAGCCATCACCTTCTCACCCTGCAGAACCTGTACTTTATCAAAAGCAGTTTCACCGCCTGTGTATGTAAGAACAGGAGCAACCTCAAGGGTAGCCTTCTTGTTGAAGTATTTTTCAGGGAAAGTGCCTTTAATTGATACATTAACCATACCACCGTGAGCTTCAAGTACTTTAGGAGCAACTTCGTACTTAATCTCACTGTAGTCCTTCTTCATTTTATTCAGCCCGCTGCAACTGGTCATTGCAACTGCTGCAA
The DNA here is from genome assembly GCA_964494045.1 of uncultured Rikenellaceae bacterium. Taxonomy (GTDB): domain Bacteria; phylum Bacteroidota; class Bacteroidia; order Bacteroidales; family VadinHA17; genus LD21. Next base: position 3,402 of record CAZBQM010000132.1, on the reverse strand, counting down.
GGATAAGGATAAAATAGCTTCTGATTTTTTTCATGACCTTTAATGTTATTTGTTAACGACTTGTTTTACTTTTCAAGCTAAAAAATTTATACTGACTTCTACAATCATCTGCAAATGTAAAAAAAATAGTTTATTTATCATAAATGTTTTTGTTCCTTTATAATATAGCCATATTCAACCCCTTTGAATAGTCTCTGCCGAAGATGGTTTCTATGATTTTTGAATATTTCTCCCCGTCCGTGACAAAGTCAATCCCGTTGATGTCTATTATCAGATACCTGTTGTCGGGATTTTGCTTAAAGAACGTAAAATAGCTGTCCTGTATTTTGCCAAGATATTCCTTAGTGATCTGTTTTTCGTAATCGCGTCCCCTTTTTCTTATGTTATCGAGCAACCTTTCAGGATCAACATGCAGGTATACATATATCTCGGGTTTTGGCAATGAACTGAAAATTATATAAAAAATCTGCCGGTACAGGTTATATTCATCGTCTTTAAGGGTTGATGAGGCGAACACAAGCGATTTCATGAAGTAATAGTCGGCCACGGTAAAGCTTGTAAAGAGATCCTGAGTCCCGGATTCCCCCTGCAGTTGTTTGTAGCGGCTTGCCATGAACGACAGTTCCAGCGGGAATGCATATTTGGCAGGATCGCTGTAGAACTTCGGAAGGAAAGGATTATCGTCAAACTGTTCGAGGATGAGCCTGGCATTGAACTGAGAAGCTATCATGGAAGCAAGGGTTGTCTTTCCTGCTCCGATATTGCCCTCTATCACAATAAAATTATATTTTGTGTTTCCGATATCCATGGTAACCCAAATTTATGAATTGGCATGGAAATTAAAGCAAAAGAAAAAGGTTAACCGCATTTTACTGCCGTTAACCTGTCCCTTGTTTTTATTTCCAGGAATTATTCCTGTTATCCGGTCCGCCAAAACCCTGTCAGTGACCTCTCCGATCAGTGAATGAGGTTATGGTGTGATCAGTCATTACCATCTTCATTTTTCCTGTGTTCTCCCTCCGGTTTTGGGGGACGGGGCAGCAGGACTTTCCTCGACAATTTAAGTTTACCATTCTTGGGGTCTATGTCGATGAGTTTGACTTCCACCTCATCACCCTCTTTAAGTACTTCGTCAACTGTCTTAATCTTTTTCCAGTCTATCTCAGATATATGCAACAGGCCATCCTTGTTGGGAAGTATCTCTACGAAAGCTCCGAACTGAACAATGGTCTTTACCTTTCCCCTGTACACCTGTCCTACCTCAGGAACTGCAACAATCTTACGTACCCATTCGAGGGCGGCTGTGATTGCTTCCTTGTTTTCGCCGAAGATATTCACGTCGCCATGGCCGTCGATCTCTTCAACAACAATGGTAGTGCCTGTCTCGCGCTGGATCTCCTGGATCACCTTGCCGCCGGGACCAATGAGGGCGCCGATCATATCCTTGGGTATGGTAAGCATCTCAATACGCGGGGCGTGGGGTTTTAATTCAGGACGAGGCTCTGAAATGGTCTTTTCCATTATTCCGAGGATATGCATCCTCCCTGCCTTTGCCTGTGCAAGAGCCCTTGAGAGTACCTCGAATGAGAGACCCTCAACCTTTATATCCATCTGTGTTGCCGTGATACCGTCGCGGGTTCCGGTAACCTTGAAATCCATGTCGCCAAGATGATCCTCATCCCCAAGTATATCGGACAATATCGCATATTTCTCCGAACCCTTGTCAGTGATAAGTCCCATGGCTATTCCCGAGACAGGCTTTTTAATCTTTATACCTGCATCCATAAGGGCAAGGGTTCCGGCACAAACAGTAGCCATTGATGAAGAACCGTTTGATTCGAGGATATCAGAAACGACCCTGATGGCATATGGGTTCTCCTGGTCGGGAGGCATCATGTTTTTCAATGCCCTGTGAGCCAGGTTGCCATGTCCTATCTCCCTTCTGCTGATGCCTCTTGCAGGTTTGGCTTCTCCTGTTGAGAAAGGCGGGAAGTTATAGTGAAGTGTAAATTTCTCAGTGCCTTTGTTGAGCACATCGTCGATGATCTTCTCATCGAGTTTTGTTCCCAGGGTCACAGTAGTAAGAGACTGGGTCTCTCCTCTTGTAAAGAGGGCCGAACCATGAGTTGCCGGAAGAGGATCAATCTCACACTGGATCTGCCTTATCTCATCAGTCTTCCTGCCGTCGAGACGTATACTCTCATCAAGCACAAGCCTTCTGGCTGCTTCCTTGTGAACATCGTGATAGTATTTTTTTACAAGTGTTGTATTCACCTCATCCTCTTCGGTATACTGTGAAAGGAACTCAGTGACCACTGCTTCGAAGGCTTCTTCCCTCTTATGTTTATTGACAATAAGCGATTTTGCTACCTGGTAACATTTGTCGTATGTCTCATCCCAGACTTTCTTTCTGAGCTCCTCATCATTAACTTCATGACAATACACCCTCTTCTGTCCGGCTCCCAGTTCAGCGGCGAACTCGAGCTGGGCACGGCACTGAACCTTTATTGCTTCATGCGCTACCTGAATGGCATCTATCATCTCGGCTTCCGAAACCTCTTTCATCTCACCTTCAACCATGAGGATATTGTCGATTGTGGCACCAACCAAAAGGTCGATATCAGCATCCTTCAGAGCTGTTGCAGTGGGATTCACAACAAATTTACCGCCTATCCTTGCAACCCTTACTTCGGATATGGGACCATTGAATGGTATATCTGAAATGGCAAGAGCTGCCGAGGCAGCCAGACCGGCCAGGGCATCGGGCATAATATCTATATCGGCCGAGATAAGATTTATCGTTACAAAAGTCTCGGCATGAAAGTCATCGGGAAACAGAGGCCTCAGAGCCCTGTCAACCAGCCTCGATATGAGTATCTCATAATCTGAGGGACGCGATTCCCTTTTAAGAAAGCCGCCCGGAAACCTTCCCGATGATGCATATTTCTCTTTGTATTCTACAGAAAGGGGCATGAAATCGGTATCTTCCTTGGCTTCCTTCGCAGCAACCACTGTTGCCAGCAGCATCGTTTTCCCAAACTTGACAAGCACTGATCCATCGGCCTGCCTGGCCATTCTGCCGGTTTCAAGCGTTACTATCCTCCCGTCGCCGAGATCAATATTTTTTTCTTTGATATTGAACATATAAAATGATTTTATTTAAACATTGAAATTACAAATAATACAGATAAGAAAAAAGGCAACTTCAAATTGCCTTCTTTCAGAATCCTATTTACGTAGTTTCAACGCTTTTACTATTTCCCTGTACCTTGAAATGTCTTTGACTTTGAGGTAATCAAGCAACTTTCTCCTTCTTCCGACAAGAGTGATCAGAGCACGCTGCGTACTGAAATCCTTTTTATTCTTCTTAAGATGTTCGGTAAGATGCGATATTCTGTAAGA
>CAZBQM010000131.1:0-3759 GCA_964494045.1 uncultured Rikenellaceae bacterium | reverse complement strand
GTGATATCTACACCCCAGACCTGATCTTCACGATCGATCATCAGATTGCGCAACAGATATGGCCTTACATATTGTTTGTGATACCGTTTGCTCAAGTTGGGGCCCGGATACAGTGCCATAATATCCATCAGGCGCATCAGGCGGCGTACACGTTTTTTGTTGATCTTAAAGCCGTAATGATTCCGCAGATAGTCAGTCATTTTGCGATACCCCCAGGCCGGCTTTTCCAAATGTGTCTGATCAATGATTTTCATGATATCCATGGTACCAGTTAGTGTGTCACCGGCCATGATGCTGCCTGACGAGGGATTGATAACTATTTCAGACAGCATTCTGCCAAAAAGAGGAAAGATGTCCGTATTGCCAGTGTCAATCGTTACAAGGGGAAGAATCAATGATGCCGCAACAGAAATCAGAATATAACTCCTGTTCCTTGCGTACATGGTATCCCTGCTCAGAAAAAGGCTGTAACCGGAGTAAAAAACCGCGGTGTAAATTGACGACTTTAAGATAAAGATCAGAAAAGCATTCATGTCTTTAAATTTATTTTACCCGTTCAGGCTGTGCCGGGTTCAGTTTCTGTTTCTCAACCTCTTTTTCCATTATCTTCATTATCTCTTCCATCTCCTTTATGCTTATGCTTCTTTCTTTTGCGAAAAAGCTGACCATCTTTCCGAACGAATTGGAAAAATAGTCTTCCACAAAGGAGGTCAGATGTGTCTTTGAATAATCATCCTTTGATATGACGGGATAATATTCATGTGTCCTTCCATATGCATTATGCCTCACAAAACCCTTGTCCTGCAAAATTCTGACAATGGTACTTACGGTGTTATAGGCAGGTTTCGGATCAGGGAACTGCCCGAGGATATCTTTGACAAATCCTTTCTCTATTTTCCACAAAACCTGCATCACCTGTTCCTCTGCCTTTGTTAACTCTCTCATGGTTTATTAAGTGTTATTAGGATTATGTTATATGCCATTCTTTTTTAATCTTCTCCGGAGTTTTTCCTGAAAACCGGAGACATGAACAAATGTATAACGAAAATATTAGTTATGCAACTAAAAGATTAATTAATATAGTTAAATAATGTTAAAGACTGTTTGACCATGAACAGAAAAGGAGTTACTGACAGTCTCTGATATGATTCCTGATACAGATCTCCTTCCTGGTCAACAGAAGTGACTTTGTTCAGGGTAATAATGAATTATTAAATGTCTCATTACCAATCAAAGGAAAAAATGTTGTAATTTTATTTTTTCATAAGGATTGGTGAAAGCATTTAGAGTAATCTTTCTAATGTAATGAAGATAAGTATAATAAGGGAAAATCTAAGGATATCGTCAAGAGCTATCAGGTCGAACAGGGTAAGAGCCATACTCACAATCTGTATTATTGCCTTCGGAATTATGGCTCTTGTGGGTATTCTTACTGCTATTGATTCAATAAAATCATCCCTTACATCACAGTTTACGGTGATGGGCGCGAATTCATTCACAATTTCATCAAGGGGGATGAATATCCAGATAGGCAATAAGCGATACAGGGCGAGGAACTATTCGAGGATCTCATACAGGGAGGCGACAGAATTTAAAAACAGGTTTAGCGGCCCGGCTATGGTTTCAGTCTCGTTTAATGCCACGAGTATGTCGACAGTCAGTTTCGGCAGTGAGGAGACAAATCCGAATGTTAGCCTGACAGGTGTTGATGAGAATTATCTTTCTGTTTCGGGATACGAGATAAATAAGGGAAGGAATTTTTCAGCCGATGAGATCAGCCTTAACCGCAGGCTTGTGTTGCTGGGATCTGAGATTGCTGACGATATTTTTCCTTCTGATGTTGATCCGGTGGGGAAGGAGGTGACGGTTGCGGGACTTAAGCTTCAGGTTGCAGGAGTACTTAAAAGCAGGGGGGCGAGTTCCATAAGTAGTGATAATATTTGCTTTATGCCGGTTACGACGGCCCGTCAGTATTTTTCACAACCCAATATGAACTTTGGGATCACTGTAATGCCTGTTAACCCGTTACAACTGGATGTTCTGACAGGGGAGGCTGAAGCCGTCTTCAGGATAATCAGAAACCTTGATCCCACCGATGAGACCGATTTCGTTATATCAAAGAGCGATACCATAATCAATCTCCTTTTGAAGAATATCCGTTATGTGACTCTGGCCGCTACCCTTATTGGCATAGTAACACTCTTCGGGGCAGCTGTCGGATTGATGAATATCATGCTCGTTTCCGTAACTGAAAGGACAAGAGAGATTGGTGTGCGTAAGGCCGTAGGGGCAAAACCCAGAACAATCAAATACCAGTTTCTTTTCGAGTCGATATTGATAGGACAGCTGGGCGGAGTATTCGGAATAATTCTGGGGATCCTGATTGGAAACGGGGTTTCATCAATGCTTCAGTCAAAATTTGTGGTGCCATGGTTCTGGGTTTTCACCGGGATAGTCGTTTGTTTTATTGTTGGGGTGGTATCTGGTTATGCTCCTGCCGTTAAGGCCGCGAATATTGATCCTATTGAAGCTTTAAGATACGAATAAGATTGGAAAAATGGAAAAGAAAATCGTTCTTAAGGAATTGAAAAACAGTCCGGGAATCATTTACTATCCCGGAAACAAAAACCTTGAGATTTATGGGAGATCAATTCCGGAAGATCCGGAAACGGTCTATTCAGTTGTGATGGGGTGGATGACCGGTCATTTCGAGACAGAGACAAGACTTAATGTAAAGATAAGGCTCGAGTATATCAACAGCGGATCGGCTAAATGCCTTTCGCAGATCATGAAGAGGCTGTCCGATTACCACAAATCAGGCAAGCAGATAAAGGTCAAATGGATCTGTGATCCTGATGATGACTCGATGCTTGACCTGGGTGAGAATTTCCTCAATATGGCAGGGATACCGCTCGAAATTGAAAAGTTGGGATAAAAAAAAGACTGCCATCATTACTGAGGCAGTCTCTTTTATAAATAGCAATCGTTTATTTCATCAGCTTGGAGATGAGGTCAGCCACTCTGGTTGAATAGCCCCACTCATTGTCATACCATGACAGTACCTTAACCATTTTTCCATTGACCATGGTGGACAAGGAATCAAAAATAGAAGAGGCAGAGGTGTGGATTACGTCAACTGAAACAATGGGATCTTCGCAATATTCGAGGATACCTTTCATTGGTCCTTCAGCTGCTTTCTTCATAGCTGCGTTGATCTCTTCTTTTGTGGCTTCTTTCTTGAGAACGGCAACGAGGTCAACAAGTGAACCGGTCGGGGTGGGAACCCTTACTGAAATTCCATCAAGTTTACCCTTGAGTTCAGGAATAACTTTTCCGACAGCTTTGGCTGCACCTGTGGTGGTCGGGATCTGAGAGACAGCGGCTGATCTGGCCCTTCTGAGGTCAGAGTGGGGAAGGTCAAGAATCCTCTGGTCGTTGGTATATGAATGGATTGTGGTCATATAACCTATCTCGATTCCGAAACTGTCGTTAAGTACTTTTGCAACAGGTGCAAGGCAGTTGGTGGTACATGAAGCGTTCGAAACACACTGGTGCTCGGGTTTGAGATCGCCGTCGTTGACACCAAGAACTATCATTGCATCAATGGCATCTTTTGCAGGAACAGTAAGGATAACCTTTTTTGCTCCGTTTTTAAGATGGTCGCCATAACCGCCTTTCGGGCTCTCTTTGGATGTGAATATCCCGGTCGATTCAATAACAACATCAGGTTTTTCCGGTCAGGGAATATTAGCCGGATTT
>CAZBQM010000130.1:0-3946 GCA_964494045.1 uncultured Rikenellaceae bacterium | reverse complement strand
TTCTGTTTTACCAAATTTTCGAGTAAGGTTAATCAAACCACGGCGTTCAGCAGTTTAAAGGAACTATAAGTCTTTACGTTGATGTAAATGCAGAAGGTGAGATTAAGTATATAACTGATGGATTGTCTGCTTTTGAAAAATCTGAATTAAAATGGGATTGATTCAAGTCTAAGGATTTAGGTTATTTAAAATGATTCTTATTTATGGGAAGATATTCAACAGGGGCAATTACAACAGGGGAAGTTTTAAGGATTGAATTGCCCTATCTCTTAAGGAATGGATTTATAAGAAAGGGGCAGTATATTATAGGAGGTTTAAACTGGAACAATGGATGCAGTATTGGGATTGAATCTGTTTATAATAGTGAAGAAAAATACTTGAAGCTCTCTTATACAATCAAGCATGAATCAGGGGAAAGTGAAGCAATGGATTACAAAATTCAGTTTACTACCATCCCCAGTAATCTTGGGAAAGGGAAAGTTTTATATTTTGTATGCCCCATTTCAGGAAGAAAGGCAAGGATACTTTATAAATGCTATGGAAGCAAAATCTGGATGTCAAGGGGGGCTTACAAGCATAGGATTTATTATGCTTCCCAGCAATGCAGTAAACTTGACTATCATAATACAAGATATTGGGCTTTGGAAAGGGAACTTGAAAGATGCAAAGCAAGAAGCAAGAAGAAACATTATCAGGGTAAGCCCACAAAATTAAGGGCAAGGATTGATATTCTGAAGTGTGAAAAAAACTATCATGATTATAAAAGATGGTTATCAATTCCCAAATCCCTTCAGAAAGGCATGAATCTGGGATTCTTAAGAACCCTTCAAAATTAAGCCCAAAGTCATATTGTTTTTAGTTATTCTTTAGCTTAGAAAATTAAAAGCCCTGTATCAATATAAAATACAGGGCTTTAAGTTTATTGTTTTGCTCCCCAGGCTGGGCTCGAACCAGCGACCTACGGATTAACAGTCCGTCGCTCTAACCAACTGAGCTACTGAGGATTATAATTCTACTTAACATGACCTTCCATCGCCAGGTGACCCCGTGAGGTCTGTATTTGACCCTGTCCAGGGAAGTCAGTCAACACAGGTTTTATCAAAAGAACGTGCTATATTTGAGCGTGGCAAAAATAAAATCTTTTGCCGAATATAACAATAACTTTGCCTGAAAAAATTTTTCTGATGAGACCCACATTTATTGCATACATAAACACTCATGCATATAGTTCTGCAACATAGGGGTTTCACCGGATCAAAAAAAACTGAAATTATATAATGATGAAAAGGGTTCTTGGAATAGGAAATGCACTGGTGGATGTCATGACAGTTGCATCAGGCGATGATCTGCTTGAAAAATTCGGACTCCCGAAGGGAAGCATGCAACTGGTTGACAGGAAAACTTCGGACTGGATAAAGCAGGGTACCGAAGGACTGAAGAAGAGTATGTCGTCGGGAGGTTCAGCAGCAAATACAATACACGGACTGGCCATGCTGGGATGTCAGACAGGATTTATAGGGTCGATCGGTACTGACGAGACAGGTGATTTCTTTGAAAGGGATATGAAGGTTGCAGGAGTGAATACCTGCCTTATCAGAAACAGTAATGTGACGGGAACTGCAGTGGCAATTGTAACTCCCGATTCTGAAAGGACCTTCGCGACTCACCTGGGAGCTGCTGTTGAACTGGGGGCCACAGATCTCCGGCCTGAGTTCTTTGAAGGGTATGATATTTTTTATCTCGAAGGATACCTGATAAGTAATATGGATCTTGTTATCAAAGCCTGTGAAATGGCAAAGGAGAGAGGGATGACAATTGCAATAGACATGGCAAGCTATAATGTGGTGGAAGCCTACCTTGAGAACTTTACCACAGTGGTCAGCAGGTATGCTGATATAGTGTTTGCCAATGAGGATGAAGCCAGGGCTTTCACCGGCCTGTTACCAGAGGAGGCTCTGGAGAAGATATCCGGATCAAGTGAGATTGCTGTGGTCAAAAGGGGTGCCGATGGTTCACTGCTGAGGAGGGGAGAGGAGATAATAAAGGTAGGCTCTCTGCCGGTAACCTGCAGGGATACAACAGGTGCTGGTGATCTATATGCAGCAGGATTTCTTTACGGGTATGCCTCAGGGCTCGATCTCGAGACCTGCGGGGTGATGGGATCAATAGCTGCCGGTGAGGTTATCCGGATCACGGGTGCAAGAATGGATAAGCCTGGCTTTGACAGGATAAGGGATAGTATCAGAGAGGTTACAAACCCGTGATCTGTCAGATCCGTTCCGTGTAGAAATTCAATATCTGGGAAGTTTCCAGCCGTTATTGTAAACAGGTGTGATCAGTTTGTTGGCCGATTCGCTCCTGAACGATTGTTTTGCATTATCCCAGTAAACCTTTTCTCCTGTTCTGAAGGCTATATTACCCATTTGGGCGGTAAGGGCCACTTCTTTCCCGATGTCGATACCGGCATTCAGTTTCCGCGGGGTATTATTCTTAATACAATCCAGGAAGTTCCTGACATGGAGGTCGAGGCCGACTCCGACATTCTTCTGCACCGGAACCGGTTCCATCCTTTGTTTCTCAGGAAGCACCTCCCAGCCGTTACGGTCGAGCACCAGGGTCCCGTTCTCACCTACATATGACATCCCGTGAGGCCTCTTCCAGTTTCCCAGGCCAATGCCGATAGTATGTTCCCAGATAAGAGTGAAGTTCCTGAAGTCATATACTGCCGTCATCGTATCAGGAGTAACCATGTCATCATCAGGGAAAGCATATTTCCCTCCGATAGCCATCACCGATTCGGGAACTGAGACTCCCATGCCGTACAGGATATAGTCTATCAGATGAACACCCCAGTCGGTCATGACACCGCCGGCATATTCCCAGTACCACCGCCAGGTGGCATGGAACCGGTTTTTGTTAAAGGGTCGCATGGGGGCAGGACCAAGCCACATGTTATAGTCGACTCCTTCTGGAACAGGTGTGTTCGGTACTTTTGGGACAGGGCCTTTCCAATCGACGTACGACCAGGCCTTGCACATGCGGATGCGTCCCAGTTTTCCCGTTTTGATAAAGTTGATGGCATCAACAAAATGAGGCTGGCTTCTCTGCCATTGTCCAACCTGTATCATCTTTCCGGGGTGTTTTCCGGCAGCCCTGTGCATAATGTTTATCTCGGCAATTGAGTTGCCTATTGGTTTTTCAACGTAAACGTGTTTGCCGGCTTCGAGGGCATCAACAAGCATGAGGCAATGCCAGTGGTCGGGAGTTCCGATGATCACGGCATCAAGATCCTTGTTTTCCAGCATATTCCTGTAATCCTGGTACAGCTTCGGCCTGGGGTGACCGAGTTTGACCAGGTCGTCGGTTCTCCTGTTGAGCACATTCCTGTCAACATCACAGAGCGCGATGCATTCAACATCAGGGTTCGAAACGAAGGAGGAAAGATCGTTAAATCCCATGCTGTTTCCGCCGATAAGTCCGACCCTGATCCTGTCGCTGGGGGCAACACTGATCCCTGTCCTGCCCATGGCTCCAAGTGTAACGGTGCTTCCGGCTGCAAGAAGCGATGCAGTCCTGATGAAATTTCTGCGTGAAGTGCTCATAATACTGTGAGTGATAGATTAAGTCTTACAAGTTAGCATATAATTATTTTATCATCATTCCCCATTCGCAAAAAGGTAAAAAGATTTTCAGTCATGTTCTGCCGGCATGAAAACAATGTCGGCTACATCGGCTTTCTTAAACACTTTTGAGGCTATCTTTTTTATGTCGTCCACTGTAAAGGAGCTGAGTATATCTTCGAAATTACCCGGATCATTGCTGTTGATCCCATAACTGTAATATCTGCTCAGGGTGTTGATCCAGTAGCTGTTATGGAGCCTGTTCTCCTCCCGGGTTTTGATCATGTTCTTAACGGCTTTGGAAAGGTTTTCCTCAGAAGGTCCAT
>CAZBQM010000129.1:0-3977 GCA_964494045.1 uncultured Rikenellaceae bacterium | reverse complement strand
CTATCTTCCGATCCTGGGGGAGTTCAGCAGGAGCTGGTCGTATAAGACTTACCCTGCGCAAAAATAGTAACTTTTATCTGCTCTGCAAAATAAATATTCATTACAGTGTCTTATCCTCATTCCTGTTTTTAGACTATATTTGTCATCTGTCAGTTTAAAATCTAATTATATTAAAATGGAAAACAAGATCAATCCATGGAAGGCTAACCTTACAGGTGGTCTGATTATGGGGTTAATAGGCATCATTTACTCTCTTGTTGTTTATTTTCTTGACCTGTCGTTCAATAAAATACAGGGTTATATATTCATTGTTGTCCAGATCGGGATACTATTCTATCTGTTAAAATCATACCGTAACAACTTCCTTCATGGAAACATTTCTTTTGGTCAGGCAGTCGGGGCCGGTCTTATAATCTGCCTTTACTATTCAATTATTACAGCTGTTTTCACTTATATCCTTTATGCTATCATTGACCCTGACCTTGTCGGTAAACAGCTTGCCTTCACGGAAGATATGTTACTTCAAAGAAATCTGCCCCAGGAAGCTATTGATGCGAGCATGAAGGTTCAGAAAAAACTTCTGATACCCGAAGTCATAGCTCCCCTTTCTATAGTCGGCAACATGTTCTGGGGTTTAATTATATCCCTTGTAACTGCCATCTTTGTCAGGAAAGAAGGTAATCCACTGTTGGATCCGGTTGATTCAAACATTTGATTTTATGGATGTCTCCGTTGTCGTACCTGTTTATAATGAAGAAGAATCTATAGCTGAACTGGCTTCATGGATTGAAAAGGCCTGTTCCGGTGACAATCTTTCGTTTGAGATAATCTTCATCGATGACGGGAGTTCTGACTGGTCATGGGATAAAATCACTACTCTGGCGTCGCAGAATAATTGCATCAAAGGCTTCAGGTTCAGAAGGAACTACGGTAAGGCTGCAGCCCTGCATACTGGTTTTATTGAGGCATCCGGAGATGTTGTAATAACGATGGATTCTGATCTTCAGGACAGTCCTGATGAGATTCCTTCCCTGGTAAGGATGATAAATGAAGAAGGTTTTGATCTTGTATCAGGGTGGAAGAAAAAGAGATATGATCCCTTTATCAAAAGGATTACGAGCAAACTTTATAATGCCACTGCACGATTTGCTTCGGGGATAAAGCTTCATGATTTCAACTGTGGCTTAAAAGCATACAGGAATGAAGTTGTGAAAGGGATAGAGGTCTATGGCGAAATGCACAGGTATATTCCGATACTTGCTAAAAAGGCCGGATTCAGGAACATTGGAGAAAGAGTTGTTGAACACAGGGCACGGAAATATGGAGTCTCCAAATATGGCATTGACAGGTTTATAAAGGGTTATCTCGACCTTCTTACTATAGGTTTTATAACGCGGTTCGGAAAAAGCCCCATGCATCTTTTCGGCTCGCTCGGGACACTGATGTTCCTGATAGGTTTTGTTATGGCAGGTTATCTGGGCATAAAGAAGCTTGTTCTGATGCATAACAACATGAGGATGCCCCTTATCACCGATTCTCCTTATTTTTTTATTGCCCTTACTGTAATGATCATTGGAACACTTCTTTTCCTTACAGGGTTTCTCGGAGAACTCATAAACAGGAATTCTCCTGAAAGGAATACTTATCTGATAAAGGACAAAATCAATGTCTGACCACTCTGTGCCAGAGAAAAATCAGATCAGGTAAATAAGGGGGATTCATTTAACAGGTACAGCAGTTGGGGAAATCTACTTATGGAGTTCATCGACTATCTGTGACAGAAGACATTTAAGAAAGACCTCGGTAATGGCTTCGGTCATCTTATCCCATCCGAACCGGGCTTTTTCTTCTATTACTCCCTTAACCAGTTGACTTTTTCTTTTGTTATCAAAAAAATCGTTGATGGCATCAGCCACCGAAACTGAATCGGGTCTGACCACATAGCCGCTTTTCCCGTCAATTACCATCTCCTTAAGGCCGCCGGTATCAGTCACAAGCATAGGCTTTTCGAAATGATAGGCAATCTGGGTAACGCCACTCTGGGTAGCTGATTTATAAGGCTGGACAACCATTTCGGCTAGGCTGAAGAATGCAGGAATCTCATCATTCCTGATAAACCTGTTCGTCAGAACAACCCTCTCCCCTATGCCATTCCTATCGATTATTTCCCTGTATGGAGCAGCACTTTCATAGAACTCTCCGGCGACAATCAGTTTGATTTTTTTGTTTCTGATACGACTGTCGGCCATGGCTTCGAGTACCAGGTCGAGGCCCTTGTATGGTCTGATGAAACCGAAAAAGAGAATATACTGGTAATCCGGATCGAGATCCAGTTTTTTAATGGCATCTTCCCTTGAGATTCTGTTCCCATAGGTGTCATAAACAGGATGAGAGGTACATAAAACCGGGAGCCTGCTACCCACCCTGGCCAGATCATCCATAACACTTTGCGACATCACAACCGCACCGTCAATGCTTCTCAGGAAAAAACGTGTCAGAAACCTGTCAAAAGGTCTCTTTTCATGGGGAATCACATTATCAAATAAGCAAATGACCTTTGTAAACCTGAATTTGTTCATTCTGGCAATTCTTGCCACCGTTCCCATCGAAGGAGCCATAAAAGGCAGCCAGAACCTGACAATCAGAATATCAGGTCTTTTCTTCCTGATCATGCGACCCACCATTAACCAGTTGAAAGGATTGACTGAGTTGAGGCAGCGTGTTATTGTTATGCCTTCAGGAGCCGAACCCTCCGAATACTGGGTTTTTCCGGGGAAAAAGAATTTCGGGTATTGAAGCCTGAATGTGCAGATATCTACCTCATGGCCTTCAGAGACGAATTGCTTAGCCAGCCGGTTGTTAAACTCAGCTATGCCTCCGCGGTACGGGTAAGAGGGACCAAGTATTGTAATGCGCATTATCAGGAATTATCCTGTAAAAATAATAAAATTCAAATCGGATGATACAATCATCTGTTTTTTTAAGAGGGCCTTACGATGACCCGAAAAGAGAATGCAGAACCTGAACATATGTTTTCCAATTCTTCTTAGGTCAATTTATGCTGTCAGGTCTGTCACTGTACCGTAAATAATAAAATAAAGTAATGGTGATTCCCTGACCATGATTCTGTGCTCAACAGCTCTTCGATGATGAAAAAACCTGGTCAAGAACAGATAATGATAAAAAGACGGCCTGTTTTTTGTGGTTGTCTAATGTTTTTAAGCGACTTTTTTTTTGTATCTTTACGGCGCATATTACCGGGGCTGACATGGATTTGACAGGACGTGAGGTGGTATGTAAGCATGCAGCGTGTGGTGGCGCGTCACTTAAACAGTGCCTCAAAACAACAAAAGGCGAATCAAATTACGCTCTCGCTGCTTAAGCGAATTACAGTAACTTAAGCTTATCCCGCACAAGGTGTGGGAACGAGACGTCTCCCGGGCGGTCAGGCCCTGATCCAACCCGAAACGGAGGCGCACGCAATCCGGGGCTAGCCTGAAGACTGTTCCGGTCGGATGGTGAAACAAACAGGGACTAAGGATCAGTTAGGTTGTTCTGCAGCTGTCTGATCCCGACAAACAAGCAGGACTAAGCATGTAGAAAGCATATGGCACGCGTAACTGGACCGGGGTTCGACCCCCCGCAGCTCCACAGATAAAGGGTTTGAAACGTTCTGCCCGGATAAAGACATAAGATTCCTATGTATTTTCCTTTACGAAAGTAATAACAACATGTTATTTACGTTAAATTCAGACCCGATCCTTTTTGAGATCTTATATTGGTATTTTTTCAGATTTATCAACAATAAGTTACCGTAACTACTTATTTAGTAAAATTCCATAAAAACCAGCCTCATGAGATTTATCTATTTTTTACCGGTTTTTCTTTTACTGGCTCTGGGATGTGAGAAGAAGATCCCGGAAGTGCCTGACGACATTTCAGTTGTAAAACCAGCTGAAGACCTCGCTGATTCACTG
>CAZBQM010000128.1:0-4046 GCA_964494045.1 uncultured Rikenellaceae bacterium | reverse complement strand
CGTTTGAGATTATCATAGTCCTTCATTCCCGGCATCGACTGCATCTGTTCCCTTACATCCGGTTCCATCAGGCCGAAAGTAACTCTGCCAAGGAATACTTTCGAGGGAAGTCCGGCAACCCCGCATATCTTTGCAAGATGTTCATCAATAAGAGTTCTGGTTTGTTCAGGACCGACAGGTCTCATCATATTACCGCATACAGCGAAGTAACCTTTTAATTTGTTCTTCAGCATTTCCCTGTTTGTGTCAAGAAATTTCTCCATCTCAGGGGATACTTTTCCCGAACGGATGGCACCGCCGGCCACAACAAAGTCGTAGCCTGAGAGATCAGGATTCTCACGGACATCAAAGACATTGGCTATCCCATCCATCCCTTCGCTTATCCAAACGGCAGCATCGCGTGCCGATCCGCACCAGGTTGAATAGAGTATGGCCCATTTTTTATCACCTTTGCGGGGGTAGAACTCCAGGCTGAATGACTTTGAGGGAAGCAGCAGGCTAACGGTTCCCAGAATACCGGTTTTGAAGAAGGTTCTTTTGTTCATGGTGTTATGGTTGGTTTATACAAATATAAACCGGGTTACGACAGCATGCAATACTCAGATGAAAGATATAAGAAAAATAAAGGGCGCTGCTTCTGCAGTGCCCTTTATAATATTATAAGAAATCCTTATAAGGCGGGATGACTAAACCCAGAGGTTTTCGCCAAATGACCATCCTTCGCGTACGGGTTCCTTAACGAATACATCAAACTCGGGATGGTTGGTGATTTTCATGTTTGCGGCATCATATTCAATAAGTGTATTGAATCTCTGAGCCATTACACCAACGGCAGCCATTTCGGTAAGACGTGATGAATAGTCGAAGTTAGAACCAGGCATCGGACCTTCACCCTTGATTGCCCTGAGCCACTCAGCTCTTGGTCCGCCTTCAACACGCGGAATTGTCTGAGCCGGCATGTTCTTCTGGAAATCGAGCCACTGTTCCTCAGGAACCATCAGTTTGGGATCATTGGGCCTTCCTCCTGTCATGAGAGAGATCTTGTCACCAACCATGATCATCCCTGATCCGGGAAGTTCAGGAAGACCCCATTCAGGACGGTTTTCAGGTTTAAGACCACCTTCGAACCAGTTAAGGGTAACAGGGGGCTTATCGCCTCTTGCGGCAAATTCGAATTTCAGTATCGACTGGTCGCATACATATCCATCAGGAGTATTGGGAGTTTTGAATACTGAATCGACTGAAGTTGGCATTCCGAGGTCGAGTGACCAGAACGGGGCATCAAGAGTATGACATGCCCAGTCACCAAGTTCTCCGTTACCAAGCTCATACCAACCTCTCCAGAAACGTGGAATGTAGAAATGGCTGTATGGACGGGGAGTAACAGGTCCGAGCCATAGATCCCAGTCGAGACCTTCAGGAAGAGGCTCTTCCTGAGGAGGATAAGTTTCGGGTTTCAGGAAGTAGCCCTTGGGTGTGAACTCGGGACCATTGAACCATGCAAATACTTCCTTTACATCACCAAGGATACCGGCTTCATACCATTCCTTAACATAACGGATACCATCCGTGGCATGACCCTGGTTTGCCATCTGTGATATGACGTTATAATGTTTTGCAGCCTTCTGGAGAGTACGGAGCTGCCAGATGTTATGAGCCAGAGGTTTCTCAACACTGATATGTTTACCAAGTTCCATGGCAGTCATGGCAGCAGCAAAATGTGTATGGTCAGGTGTAGCAACAATAACTGCATCAATTTCGTTGGCCATCTTGTCGAACATCACACGGAAATCCTTAAATCTCTTTGCATTCGGGAAGGTTTTGAAGCCTTCTGCAGCAGCAGTATCGCTTACGTCACAGAGTGCAACAACATTTTCTTCCATACAGTCTCTCCAGTTTTGCTGTCCCTGACCGCCAACACCAATAACAGCAATATTGACTTTTCCGGTGGCGGAACTCTTGGCTTTGCTTCCACTACCACTTCCACATCCGACAAGCCCGGGAATAATCATTGCCCCGGCAGCAGCAGCAGATGTTCTTGTGATAAATTTTCTGCGTGATAAATTTTTCATTAGAATAGATTTATTTAAGTATTAATTATGTCCGACCTAAAAGTAAAAATAAAACCTGTAATTGTTTCCAAAGAATGACAACATTTACATTTATTTCCGGTTTATAACAAAATTTAACTAAAGGCTGATTAAACCCGCATTACATCGCGATTCAGAAGGACCTATCTAGATAAATATCCTGATATGACGAAGGATCTTCCTGGGCTTCGAGATGTGTTGAAACAACAATACCGGGAAAAGATATCCGGAGTTCCTCTTCAATTCTTTCAAGTAACTGATGCCCTTCCAAAACCGACCATGAACCCGGCACCAGAACATGAAAGGAAACAAACTGCCTGGCTCCGGCCTGCCGTGAAAGGAGGGCATGAAATTCCACATCCCCGTTTTTGTATGAATCCAGTATCTTCCAGATCTTGCTCAGATCTTCTTCCGGCAATGATTTATCCATTAATCCACCGATTGATTTTCTGACTATTGAGATCCCTGACCATATTATGTTACAGGCAACCAGGAAAGCAACAACAGGATCAAGGCGAACCCATCCAGTCAAAGCAACCGCACCAACTCCAATGAGGACTCCGGCGGAGGTCCAGACATCAGTCATTAAATGCTTTGCATCTGCTTCCAGTGTAATTGAATTATGACGTTTTCCTGCTTTTGACAATACAAGGGCTACCGCCAGATTTATGATAGAGGCAGCAACTGATACCAGAAGACCAATTCCGACTTTTTCGATGGGTTTGGGATTTAAAAACCGCTCAACTGAAGTAATTCCTATAAAAAAGGCAGCGATTAAAATCAATATTCCTTCAGCTCCGCTTGAAAAATACTCGGCTTTACTGTGTCCGAAAGCATGATCCTCATCGGCCGGACGTGATGCTATTATTAACATCCAGAGTGCCATAAGCGCTCCGGCAAGATTGATGAAAGACTCCATCGCGTCAGAAAGTAACCCGACCGAATTTGTCAGTAAGAAAGCAACCATTTTTAAAAGAATAGTACAAATGGCAGCTGAAATAGAAAGCCATGCAAAATATGTAACTGGTATTTCTTTTTTGTGGAGTTTCATGACCTAATCCTGGATTTCATGGCTTAAAATAGCTGATCATCAACACTAGATAACACCTCTCAGGAAGATTTCCGATATTCTGGCACAAGACTTTTTTATAAGTTTTCCCGACATAATCTATGGTCGCATGCACACAATGGAGCACTTTGAATTTGTCCGTCTGATAATAAGTCACAACAATTTAAAGACGGTCAAAGATAAATCAAAAGCACAATTTTGCAAAGCCGAATACGGTTAAGGAACGCCAGATAAAGATTCTGAAATCAGGCTTAAAGGCTACAACACCTGATAAGGGTATAAAAAATAAAAAGTTCAGATCAGATATATTACTCACTGACAGAGAAATGGAATAATGCAATTCATCTGGGAAATTCCCTTATGACGTTAAAAACGCCGTTTATCAGCATCTGAACAGCAATCACTGCCAGGATAAGCCCCATTATTCGTGAAATGGCTTTTATAATTGCCGGCCTTAACATTTCAGCAATTCTCTTGCTGAGGACAAACATCAGGTATGTGATTGCACAAACAAAAGCAAAAACGATGATTATTAATATGGTATTGAGAAAGCTGTTACCCTGACCCACAAAGTTCATGGCTGTTGATATGGTTCCGGGACCGGCAAGGAGAGGAATGCCCAAAGGAGAAACAGCCATATCATCATAAGTGGCCATAGAGTCTTTAACATTGGATTTTTGCGTCTTGGCCTGTTTTCCCTGGAGCAGGTCATATCCGATAAAAAACACAATTATCCCACCAGTAATCTGAAAAGCAGGCAGCGTAATGTTGAATAATCTGAATATCAGGTGACCGAACAGGCTGAATACTGTAATTATAATAAATGCAACGGTTACAGATTTTAAAGCTACCCTCTTGATGATTTTACGGTCTTCATCACCCACCAT
>CAZBQM010000127.1:0-4090 GCA_964494045.1 uncultured Rikenellaceae bacterium | reverse complement strand
CGAGACCAATATAGTTGCCGAGCAGATTGCCGAAAAGATCAAAAATATGAAGGGGACCAAGGATGTCACAATAAGCCGCGACAAGTCAAAACCTGAACTTCAGATCATCCTCGATCAGAACAAGATGATTGCCAACGGGCTCAACACAGCTACCGTTTCGACAGCAATCAGGAACAGGGTTGACGGGCTGACTGCTACAAAGCTCAGGGAGTTCGGGGACGAGTATGATGTTGTTGTCCGTTTTAAAAGGGATGCAGTTACCACCCTGACTGATGTTGAGAGTATAGGTATAACAAATCCTATGGGTAAGATAGTAAGACTTGGAGAGATAGCTGACATCAAGGAATACTATTCTCCTCCGAGTATTGAAAGAAAGAGGAAGGAAAGGATAGTAACAGTTTCTTTCACTCCGTACAAGCGTTCCCTGACTGATATTCAGAAAGAAGTTCAGAAGGCCATTGACGAGACCCAGATGCCATCGGGAGTGATGGTTCAGATATCGGGAGCCATAGAGGATCAGATGGAGGCCTTTGCCGACATAGCTTTCCTTATTGCTGTCAGTCTGGTCCTTGTATATCTTGTAATGGCTTCTCAGTTCGAATCGCTTAAGATGCCATTTATAATAATGTTCTCAATACCCTTTGCATTCTCAGGTGTGGCAATAGCACTCTATATGACAAACACCACCCTCAGCGTAATCTCTGCCATTGGTGCGGTGATGCTGATCGGTATTGTTGTTAAGAACGCCATTGTGCTGGTCGACTTCATCAACCTGATGCGCGACAGGGGGTACGAGTTGTACGATGCTATTGAGAAATCGGGAAGATCGAGGCTGAGACCTGTAATCATGACATCAGCCACTACGATACTCGGTATGCTTCCGCTTGCCCTCAGTGCAGGTTCCGGATCAGAACTCTGGAGGCCGATGGGTATAGCAGTTATCGGGGGACTTGTCTTCTCAACTCTTGTAACCCTGGTTATTGTCCCGGTGGTATACGCAATATTTGCAAAGCGCGGGGAACGCAACAAGAGTGTTGCCATCTACAGGGAATTTGACAGTATCAATGGCGAAAATGTGAATCCGCAGTTAAGCGAATAATAAATGAAGCAGATATGAAAGCAGTTATGATAATATTCAACCAGGCCCATACTGAGAGGGTCGAGTACGTGCTTGAGAAACTGGACATAAAGGGATATACCCTTTGGGAAAATGTTCAGGGGAAAGGTTCTGAGACAGGAGTTCCTCACCTGGGAACACACACCTGGCCCGAGATAAACAAAAGTTTGCTGACCATAATGTCTGATGATATGGTTGATCCTCTTCTGGCAAAGATCAGGAATATTGACTCTATCAATGAGGAAGTTGGGATACGGGCTTTTGTCTGGGATATACTTAAGAGTATTTAGCGACAGTTCATTGTTTACAAGCAGAAAGGCCGCCGGTGTAAAATCCGGCGGCCTTTCTTATCTTAATTCCTTGTGTTGAGCAGAATCTATTCTTCTTCTTCCTCTTCGGCGTATGCCTTGATGACAGTTTCCTGAACATCACCCGGAACCTGTGCGTATTCGAGGAACTTCATGGAATACATAGCACGTCCTCCTGTTATTGAGCTGAGGGCGGTTGAGTATTTGTTCATCTCGGCAAGCGGAACCCTGGCCTTGATCACTTCGAAGCGTTTTTCGCTCGACATTCCCAGAACCATACCGCGTCTTCCCTGGAGATCACTGATAACATCGCCCATCCTGTCGGAAGGAACCATTATCTCAACATCATAAATAGGTTCGAGGATCTTTGGGCCGGCGTTTTTGAAAGCAGTGCTGAAAGCGTTACGGCCGGCAAGTCTGAAGGAGATCTCGTTTGAGTCGACCGGGTGCATTTTACCATCATAGATATATACCCTGATATCGCGTGCATATGATCCTGTAAGCGGTCCGATTTCCATCTTCTCCATGATACCTTTAAGGATAGCCGGCATGAATCTGGCATCGATCGAGCCGCCGACAATACAGTTGCAGTATATAAGTTTTCCACCCCAGGCCAGAGGAATCTCTTCCTTGTCGCGTACCGAGAGTTTCAGTTCCTTGCTGCCCATTTTAATCATCGACAATTCTGTAGAGCCTTCTTCATATGGTTCGATTATCATATGAACCTCTCCGAATTGTCCTGCACCACCCGACTGTTTCTTATGACGGTAGTCGGCCTGGGCTGTTTTTGTGATAGTCTCGCGGTAGGGGATCCTTGGTGGATTGAAGTTGGTCGGGATCTTATAAATGTTGTCAAGGTGCCACTTCATTATGTTAAGGTGATATTCACCCTGTCCGTGGACCAGGATCTGTTTCAGTT
Source organism: uncultured Rikenellaceae bacterium (assembly GCA_964494045.1). Classification (GTDB taxonomy): domain Bacteria; phylum Bacteroidota; class Bacteroidia; order Bacteroidales; family VadinHA17; genus LD21. The sequence continues at coordinate 1,746 of CAZBQM010000127.1, read as the reverse complement.
CCTTGGAATACTCGATAATGATGGTCGGGTCTTCGAGGTGTATCTTATTAAGGGCTTCACCCAGTTTCTCATCATCACTTTCAGTCTGGGCCTTGATAGCTGTTCTGTATTTTGGTTCGGGGAACTTAACTCCTTCAAACCTCCAGTCGTTTCCGGGTGCATTGAGGGTGTGGTCAGTCTTGGTATTCTTGAGTTTTACAAAAGCACCCAGGTCACCTGTACAGAGTTCAGGCACCCTGGTTCTGTTCTTGCCGGCAACGACATAAAGCTGGGAAAGTCTTTCCTTGGTTCCGTTATTGCTGTTTACGACGTCGAGGTTCTCGGTAATTTTTCCTGAAAAGACCCTGAAGTAGTTTATTTCTCCGATATGTTCTTCGATGGATGATTTGAATACATACACTGAAGCGGGTCCGTTTGAATCGGCTTTAACCGAAGCGCCTTTGCTGTTGACCGGAGCCGGCATGTCAGTAACTGACGGGGCTTCGTTGATTATGAATTCCATCAGGCGATCGACCCCGATGTTGTTCTTTGCAGATATACAGAAGACAGGGAACATTCCCCTGGAGAGGATACCTTTGGCGATGCCTTTTCTTATCTCTTCCTCTGACAGGGAGTCGTTTGTGAAAAAGAGTTCCATGAGCGACTCATCGCTTTCGGCTGCTTTTTCAACAAGGGCTGAATGGAGCTCCTCGGCTTTTGCCTTCTGATCGGCCGGGATATCGGTAATGGATGCTGCACCTCCTTCTTTCGGATATGTGAGCATCTTCATCTTCAGAACATCGATTATGGAATTGAATCCGATGCCTTCGTTGACAGGATACTGAACAAGAACCACATCGGATCCGAGTCTCTCCTTCATCATTTCAACCGATTTCTCGAAATTGGCTTTTTCATGATCGAGACCGTTGACAGCCAGAATAAGTGGTTCGGCTGCCTGTTCCGCATGGCGGAAATGGATCTCGGTACCCACTTCGACACCATTCTGAACATTAATTGTCATCACACAGCAGTCGGAGGCGAAGAGAGAAGAGATGACACCACCACAGAAATCATCCAGGCCGGGGGCATCGATTATATTGATTTTCTTGTTAAGAAATTCAGTGTACATTACTGTCGAATAGACAGAGTTACCGTTTTCCTGTTCAATCGGACGGTAGTCTGATACACTGTTCTTACCTTCAATAGTACCTCTTCTTTCGATGACGCCGCCAATAAAGAGCATCGCTTCGGCAAGTAATGTTTTACCTGAACCGGAGTTCCCCAGAAGAGCAATGTTCTTTATCTGGTCTGTCTGGTATGTTTTCATAATCGTTACGGGATTTATTTATACTTATTTATTTACTTACAGGAGGGGCAAAAATAATAATTTTTTAAAATCTCAGATGAGAGAGTTCGTATTTAAATTATTTTTATTTTCTTTGCACCAGTTTTTTGAAACACAGGAGTACCGGTTTTTCCTCCAAAAGTAAGTTTACAAAAGAATTTCATTGGGAAAGGTCGGGAAGGAACCTGATAATACTTACATCTTTTCGTAAGATATTTATGTTCATAAAAACATTATGCAGCCGGAAAATGAGTCCGGCCGGATAAGTTAAGTTTGTGTAATACAATGATTTTAAAAAATTGCATTACTTGTTTGTGAAATATTAAATAAAAACAATACCTTTGCAGACCATTTTTTTAAGTAAAAATTAATGCTAAAATAATTGGATTTATGCCGACAATTCAGCAATTAGTAAGAAAAGG
>CAZBQM010000126.1:0-4219 GCA_964494045.1 uncultured Rikenellaceae bacterium | reverse complement strand
GCAAGGATACCTTCAACTGCATTGCTTTCGCTTATGAAGTGTTTTACTGTGAGTCCATAAGGCACCCCGGCCCTGAAACCTATACCGGTCCTGTAATCCTGTGAGTAAGCTGCAAAACTGATTGTGGCAAAAAGTACGAGCGCTATAGTAATTTTCTTTATCATGATTTTAATTTTTTGAGTTTGCAAAATTAAAAATATTTACCAAACCCGCGACAGTATATCAAAAATATGCCCATGCCGGGTCGTGAGGTAAACTTAACTTCCCCTTGTATAACGGAAGAATACTTTATTTGTTTGACAAAAGTGAAGCAGAAATCTGCTTCAGGTCCCAGCCGTTGAAATCACCGGAGCTCATAAAGAGGAAAACAGGATCCCTGTATTTTCTCTCATTCAGTGTCTTCAACAGGGCAGAAGAATCATTCCATACAGAAAGGTTTTTACCTTCAAAGCATTCTGAAACCGTTGTGATCGCCAGGGGCGGCAGTTTTTTAAGTTCAACCGAATGAGGATTGAAATATACAAAGGCTTCTGAGGCTTTGTCGAGGGTGCCACGGTATTGTGGCAGAAAAGCAGCATTCAGGCTTGAATAGGTGTGAAGTTCAAGGCAGGCGATTATACTTTTCCCGGGGTATCTCTCAGCTACAGCATCAACGGTAGCTTTTACCTTGGAGGGTGAATGGGCAAAGTCGATATATGCAGCTCCGTTCATGTTCTCCTCAAGCAGCTGGAGACGGCGTGAGCTCCCTTCAAAAGAAGAGATGGCACTGTAAAAATCATCTTCACTGATCCCTGCAGCAAGGCATGCCTCCCTGGCGGCCGACAGGTTCTGCATGTTATGTTCTCCGAAGATCTTAACCGGAACGGTACGGTTATGGGTTGCTGCAAAGAAACCTTTACTGTTGGTGAAATAACCATGTACATGGTAAGGAACCTTCTTCACTGGTCCCGTGAAGTCTTCAGAGATTTTCTTTACAACAGGGTCTCCGGCAAAATAGATCAGGGTTCCGCCAGCTTCAATCTTTCCGATAAAGATCCTGAACTGTTCTGTATAATCCTCAAAGGAGGGGAAGACATTCATATGGTCCCATGCTATCCCGTTGAGAATGGCAATGTGGGGCTTGTAAAGGTGAAACTTGGGCCGTCTGTCGATGGCAGAACTAAGGTATTCATCACCTTCAAGAACAGCAAACTCAGATTCTTCCGAGAGTTCTGCCATTGTATCGAAACCGTCGATCTGTGAACCAACCATGAAATCAAACCTGATGCCAAGGGTCCTGAAGACATGCATGATCATCGCGGTGGTAGTTGTCTTGCCATGACTTCCGGCCACGACTATCCTTTTCTTGTTACGCGTTTGTTCATAGATATATTCAGGGAATGATACAACCTTTATCCCGGCTTCGAGTGCTTTAAGGAGTTCAGGGTTATCAGCCCTGGCATGCATACCAAGAATTACTGTATCCATGTCGCCGGTGATCCTTCCCGGATCCCAGCCTGGCTTGGCGGGCAGGAGTCCGCATGCTTTGAGTCTTGACCTTGACGGCTCAAAAATCTCATCGTCGGAGCCGCTGACCGTGTATCCCTTTTTATGGAGTGCGATGGCCAGATTGTGCATTACGGCTCCGCCTATCGCTATAAAATGTACTTTCATATCTGTTCATTAGAACTTTTAAGTAGCCCCGGCAGGCAAGCCTTTCAGCAGATACCACCATACTCTTTAAATATGGCCCGCCGGATCATTTCAACTATATGTAAAGTAAAGCAAAAAACTCTTTTCATCAGATAATGCCTTTTATCTTTTATATTTGTATTGTTCACATTTTGATCAGTAATCATTATGACAAACAGGGGAGAGCATAATTACCGCAGTGGTCACTCTGTTGAACTCCTGAGAAGTGGCGTGTCTACCTTTGATACCTATGAAAAGGTTATCAGACAGGCCAGGTACTACATACATCTTCAGACTTATATTATTGATGAAGATGAGGCGGGAATGCGGATCGTTGAAGCACTTGCCAGGGCTGCCCGAAGAGGAGTAAGGGTTTACCTGCTTCTTGATGCGTTCGGCACACGCTATCTCTCGGATGGATTTATGAAGAAGATCGATGACTCGGGGATAATGTTCCGCTTTTTCTCCCCGGCTTTCATCACAAAAGGCTTTCAACTCAGCCTCCGTCTCCATCATAAGGTATTGCTGGTCGACGGCGAGACTGCCATCATCGGGGGACTTAACTTTGCCGACCGTTACAGGGGCACTCTGCTTAAGAAGGAATGGCTTGACTTTGCCCTGCTGATACGCGGACCCGAGTGTGCCCATGTGAACGGGATTTTGAAAAGGATATGGAACAAAACCTTTATCTCAAAGAATGAAAGAGCAAGGGAGGTAGTTCATAATCCCAGGACCTATGATGAGAATATAAGGATCAGGGTGCTTGAGAACAACTGGTACAGGAACAAGATAGAGATACTCCGGAGTTACAGGTCGGCTTTCAAACACTCGCACAGGAGTATGATCATTTTTGCCAGTTATTTTCTCCCGGGCAGGAATGAGAGGAAGCTTTTAAGAAATGCGGCCTCAAGAGGTGTCGATATCAGGATAGTCTTACCTTCCGAATCGGATGCCCCGATGTTCAAAAGGGCAACCAACTTCCTGTACGGATTTATACTCAGCAACAGGATCAGGATCTTTGAATACCTTCCCTCAAACCTTCATGCCAAGGTAGCTGCTGTTGACGGCCGTTGGTGCACCATAGGCAGTTATAACCTTAACCACTTAAGCGACTATGGCAGTATCGAGATAAATGCCGATGTCATTGATGAAGATTTCACTACACGGTTTGAAAAGATACTTGACGATATAATAAGGAATGACTGCCGGGAGGTGACCTCCGATGTATATATGAAGCGTCGGACCTGGATCTCACGTCTCTCAGACTGGACTGCCTACCAGACAATAAGATTGCTGATGAGGCTGATGTTCTTTATGACCTCAAAGAAAGTCAAACCCGACAATTCATAGTTGCAGGAGATCCTTCAGAACTGGTGGAAACTCATTGAGACAAACTCAAGGACGGTTGGCAGAGCGGCCCGCCAGTAGGTCCATGTATGTGCGCCGTCACGGATCCTGAACTCATGAGGTATCTCTTTCTTCCTCATAGCTATATGCACCATGGAGTTACCCTCGAACAGGAAGTCGTCGTCGCCGCAATCGATATACCATCTCAGAGACTTCTTCTGGTTGTCAGGCATGTTATTTATAAGGCTGAGCACACTGTATTTTTCAAAATACGCCTTTATATCCTGTTCACCGGCAGCTTCATTTATCTGCCATAACCTGTAGTTTTTAATATCAGCCGTCGTAGCTGGTCCCGTGGCAGCACTAAGGGGGCATGCAGCTGAAAACATCTCGGGATGATGGAGGGCATAGACGAAGGTTCCTTCTCCACCCATCGACAGGCCGGCGATGGCCCTGTACCTCTTTTCACTCCTTATCCTGTAGGTCTTTTCGATAAAGGGAATGAACTCCTCAAAAAAGAAATCCTCATATCTCCAATCACCCTTCATATCGTTTACATAGCCTCTTTTACCTGTATTGGCATCAGGCATCACAATAACCATTGATGTTGAAATTCCTGAGGCAATGGCTTTGTCGGTTATTCCCAACACCTCCCCAAACTGAACCCAGCCGCTCTGGTCATCGCCTGCGCCGTGCAGCAGGTAAAGAACAGGATAACTGCGCTGAGAGGTCTCGTAGTCGGGTGGAAGATAGACAGCGTATTTCCTGTCCATGTTTAAAATCTTGCTTGGCATCGAGAGGTTATCCATCACCTTTCCTGTCTGGGCAGAAAGCGATGAAGCAAAGAAAAACAGCAATGAAGTAAGGATCTGTGTTTTCATATTTCAGGTTCTGAATTGAATATGACAATAAATATAATGAAATATGTAAAAGTTTTAACAACAGTCGGGAATAAATATCTCCAGTCTGTTTAAAGATATTATTTATTGTATTCTTGCCTCGTGGTCTCATTTTTATGGGGTTACTTATCTTCTAATTGATATCTAAACTCTGAGGAGATTCCTCCCTTCGGTCGGAATGACAGCTGCTGATAGTTGTATAATGTGAAGGGGCAGAGTTGGCGGCCGAGCCGCCAACTCTGCCCCTTCTCTATAAAATTATGACACGGTGTCATTCCGAACGGAACGCAGTGTAGTGAGGA
>CAZBQM010000125.1:0-4368 GCA_964494045.1 uncultured Rikenellaceae bacterium | reverse complement strand
TGGTTCCTGGTTGTTAAAAAAACTAAACAGGAAACAGTTGTATTATTTTTTATACTATATTTAGCCTTCACTTTGTTTTCAATCTTATCGATGTTGAATGCATTGAAATACAAATCATTATAAAACCAAAGCCGACTTGAAAACACGAATTGTCACAGGTATCATTTCCATATTGCTCATTTTATTTCACACCGGCACGGCACGGGCGAATGAAGGGCCAGGAAATGGAGGAGGAGCGGAAGAGAAATTCAATGCCAGTTCATTTATTCTTGAGCATATAGCAGATTCCCATGAATGGCATATATTGACCAGGAAGAACGGGGAAAGCGTTGCACTGTATCTCCCCGTTATTTTATATTCAAAAGACAAGGGTCTTAATGTTTTTTCATCCCGTAAGTTAGCTCACGGGCATGAATACAATGGTTTCAGAATTGAGGAAGAGGGAGACTATGCCGGAAGAATTGTGCAGGTCAATTCCCAGGGACAGGTTGATAAGAATAATATGCCTCTGGATTTCTCAATAACAAAGGCTGTGGTGGGTCTGTTCTTTGCAGCTCTTATCGGCCTCATGCTTTTCCTGTCGCTATCACGATCGTATAAAAAAACCGGGATCAGCCATCCGAAAGGTATTCAGAGTTTCCTTGAACCCGTCATTCTCTTTGTGCGCGACGACATAGCAATATCGAACCTCGGCGAACACAAGTATGAAAAGTTCATGCCCTACCTGCTTACCGTATTCTTTTTTATACTTATTAACAACCTTATGGGTCTGATCCCGTTCCCTCCGCCTTTCGGAGCCAACGTGACGGGAAATATAGCAGTTACACTTACACTGGCCCTCTTTACTTTTTTCATCACCCAGATAAACGGTTCAAAGACATACTGGAAGCATATATATGCAACACCAGGTGTGCCGGTCTGGCTGGCCCCCATCATGTTCCCTGTTGAACTGATAGGTATGTTCACAAAGCCCTTTGCTCTTATGGTCCGATTGTTCGCGAACATAACTGCAGGGCATATTATTGTGCTCAGCCTTGTAAGCCTTATCTTCATCTTCAAGTCAATGGCTGTGGCGCCCGTTTCAATTTTATTTGTGATTTTCATGGATTGCCTCGAGTTACTTGTGGCATTCCTTCAGGCATATGTTTTCACCCTTCTGTCAGCCCTGTTCATCAGCCTGGCAGTAAAGGAGGAACATCATTAATTTTTTGTTTAACTTAAAGTTTATCGTTATGACAGGAACACTGGCAGCAATCGGAGCAGGTCTTGCAGTTATAGGTGCAGGTCTCGGTATCGGAAGAATCGGAGAATCAGCAATGGAAGCTATAGCAAGACAGCCTGAGGCAGCAAACAAAATCCAGACAGCGATGATCATCTCGGCAGCACTTATTGAAGGTGTTGCCCTGTTCGGTGTTGTTGTTGCCCTTATTGCATAAGGAAAAATGATCCTGTAACGTTTGGTTACAGGATCTATTTACTGAACATTTTTAATACAGAAAATATGATACTAGCAAGCAGCAGTCTTACATCTCCGGCAATAGGTACGATATTCTGGACGGTGCTGATCTTTTCGATTTTTTTCCTCATACTTAAGAAGTTTGCCTGGAAGCCGATTCTGGGTGCTATCAAACAGAGAGAGGAAATGATTAAAGGATCACTTGCCTCGGCTGAAAAAGCCCGGGAGGAAATGGTGAAGCTTCAGGGAGATAATGAGGCTATTTTACGTAAGGCCAGGGAAGAAAGGGAAGGCATTCTGAAAGAGGCAAGGGAAGTAAGGGATAAACTTCTTTCCGAAGCCAAAGGCAAGGCAACTGAAGAAGCCGAACATATTATTGAGAAAGCCAGGGCAGGTATTGAAATGGAAAAAGCCAAAGCCCTTTCCGAAATCCGCGAACAGGTGGTCAATCTCTCGGTTGAGATAGCAGCAAAACTCATGGGTGAAAAACTCAGGCAGACAGGTGAACAGGAAAAGCTTATAGATAAGTACCTTAAGGAGATCGATTTAAACAAAAACTAGAGGATCGTTTTAAGATGAACGACAGCAAAATTTCAGTAAGATATTCAAGAGCTCTTTTTCAGTCGGCCCTGGAAAACGGAATCCTCAGCGAGGTTGACAAGGATATGAGGCTTATCCTTGAGGTGTGCAGGATCCCGGAAGTGGCCGATTTCCTCAAAAGCCCGATCATTGTTCCGTCCAAAAAGACAGAGATTTTCCATAAACTTTTTGGAGAAAATGTCAGGAAGATCACTCTCTCCTTTATCGACATCGTTGTAAAGAACGGAAGGGAAAGTTCACTTCCCGCAATAGCAAGGGTATTCATACATGAGACTCTTAAATATAATGGTGTCACCGATTCAGTTCTCACCACTGCCGTAAAGGTTGATGATGAGGTAAGGGAAAGGATAGTCAAACTTATCGAAGAGATCTTCAAAACAAAGATCTCACTGAGCGATATTGTTGACCCCGACATCATAGGAGGCTTTGTTCTCAGAATTGGCGACAACTATGTTGATGCAAGCATCCGCAACAAGCTGAGGAAGATTCAGAAGGAGCTCAAAGCAGGATCAGTTACAGCAGGCTAAACAGATACAATTAAAGAAAATAAATAGAACACTGATATGGCAAATATTAAACCAGCAGAAGTCTCGAAAATACTGCGGCAACAACTGGAGGGGATACAGACCGACGTTGAACTTGAAGAGGTAGGTTCCGTTCTGGAGGTTGGTGATGGCATTGCGCGTATTTACGGACTTTCGAATGCTCAGGCAAATGAGTTGATTGAGTTTGAGAATGGCATAAAAGCCATCGTACTTAACCTGGAGGAAGATAATATCGGTGCCGTTTTACTTGGTCCCACTGAAGAAATCAACGAAGGTGACATAGTAAAAAGGACCGGTAAGATCGCTTCGATCGGAGTTGGAGAAGGACTACTGGGGAGGGTCATTGACCCCACTGGCAAGCCGCTTGACGGAAAAGGTCCGGTTGAAGGCGAACTTTACGATCTTCCCTTTGAAAGAAAGGCTCCCGGCGTTATATTCAGGCATCCGGTTAAGCAACCTCTCCAGACAGGTATTAAAGCTATCGATGCTATGATTCCAATCGGCCGTGGCCAGAGGGAACTTATTATCGGTGACCGTCAGACCGGAAAAACGGCTATCGCGATCGATACCATCATTAACCAGAAAAGCAACTACGATAAGGGTAAACCCGTATATTGCATATATGTTGCTATAGGACAGAAGGGCTCGACTGTGGCAAACATCGCCAAGACCCTCGAAGAACACGGAGCAATGGATTATACTGTTATAGTCCTTGCCACAGCTTCCGACCCTGCGGCTTCACAGTTCTACGCTCCCTTTGCCGGTGCAGCTATCGGAGAGTATTTCCGTGACACCGGCCGTGACGCCCTCATCATCTACGACGACCTGTCCAAACAGGCTGTAAGCTACAGGGAAGTCTCACTTTTGCTTCGTCGTCCCCCAGGACGTGAAGCTTACCCCGGCGACGTCTTTTATCTGCACTCAAGACTGCTCGAGAGAGCTGCCAAGGTCATTGAATCGGATGATGTTGCAAGGCAGATGAACGACCTTCCCGAAGCAATAAAACATCTTGTTAAGGGAGGCGGCTCACTTACGGCCCTTCCTATCATAGAAACACAGGCAGGTGACGTGTCTGCATATATACCGACAAACGTAATATCAATTACTGACGGACAGATCTTTCTCGAATCTGCTCTCTTCAACGCAGGGGTAAGACCCGCTATCAACGTTGGTATTTCTGTATCGAGGGTCGGTGGTAACGCCCAGATCAAGGCTATGAAGAAGATCGCAGGTACCCTTAAGGTCGATCAGGCCCAGTACCGCGAACTTGAAGCATTCTCGAAATTCGGATCAGACCTCGACGCATCTACACTTGCTATACTTAATAAAGGTGCCAGAAACGTTGAAATCCTTAAACAGGGACAGTACGCCCCGGTTCCGGTCGAGAAACAGGTTGCAATAATATATTGCGGTACACTCGGACTTCTTAAGGATGTCCCGGTAAACAAGGTGAAGGAATTCGAAGCAGAGTATCTCGAGTACCTCGACCTTAAGCACAGAAACATCCTCGATACACTACGTGAGGGAATCATTAATAATGATGTGACTTCTGTTCTTGAAAAAGTGGCTACCGAACTTGTTGCGAAATATAAAACCAGATAGACGATAAATAAGTCGTGTAAACGGATCACAGATGGCGAATTTAAAAGCAATAAGAATAAGGATCACCTCGGTTAAATCGACAAGGCAGATAACCTCGGCAATGAAGATGGTGTCTGCGGCAAAACTGAGAAAGGCCCAGGATAAGATCGTGAGACTCAGACCTTA
>CAZBQM010000124.1:0-4410 GCA_964494045.1 uncultured Rikenellaceae bacterium | reverse complement strand
CTGTGTCTGTACGGACCTCCGGGAGTTGGCAAGACCTCCCTGGGAAAATCGGTTGCAAGGGCTCTTGGCAGAAAATATGTCAGAATGTCACTGGGCGGTCTGCATGATGAGTCGGAGATCAGGGGGCACAGAAAGACCTATATAGGAGCAATGCCGGGAAGGATACTCCAGAATATAAAAAGAGCTGGAACCTCGAATCCGGTGTTCATACTTGATGAGATCGACAAGGTGGGTCAGGACTTTCGTGGAGATCCGGCCTCCGCGCTGCTCGAGGTTCTCGATCCGGAGCAGAACAGCACCTTCTTTGATAACTTCATTGAGATGGAATATGACCTTTCGAATGTCATGTTCATTGCCACTGCCAACACCCTGTCGACCATAACCCCGGCCTTAAGGGACAGGATGGAACTGATTGAGATAACCGGATATCTTCTCGAGGAAAAACTTGAGATAGCTGAGAAGCATCTTCTCCCCAGGCAGCTTGAGAATCATGGAGTAAAGCCCGGCCAGCTGGTTATAGGGAAGCAGGCGATGGAAGTGATCATTGACAGGTACACCAGGGAATCGGGAGTCAGGGAACTTGACAAGAAGCTTGCTAAAATAGTCAGGGTCACTGCCCGTAACATCGCCTCTGACATCAAATACGATCCTGTCTTATCTGTTCAATCGCTGACTTCAATACTCGGACCACCAAGATATATACGCGACATCTATGCTGGTAACGACCAGGCCGGGGTTGTCACGGGACTGGCCTGGACGGCAGCGGGAGGTGAGATACTTTTTGTTGAGACAAGCCTGAGCCGTGGTGACGGAAAGCTGACACTCACAGGGAACCTGGGAGATGTCATGAAGGAATCGGCCGTCATCGCCCTTGAATATCTTAAGGCAAATGCCGGTCTGCTTTCACTTCCCGATAACTTCTCAGGAAAATGGAACATCCATATACATGTGCCTGAGGGAGCCATTCCCAAGGACGGACCTTCAGCCGGTATTACCATGGCTGCCTCGATAGCTTCAGCTTTCACGCAGAGAAAAGTCAGGAAATCCATTGCCATGACTGGTGAGATTACTCTCAGGGGAAGGGTTCTGCCCGTGGGAGGGATAAAGGAAAAGATACTTGCTGCCAAGAGGGCCAATATAAAGGAGATAATCCTCTCAGAAGAGAACCGCAAGGATGTCGAGGATATTAAGGAGTTTTATGTCAGGGGATTGAAGTTCCATTATGTTGATACCATTATGGAGGTTCTTGAGCTCTCGCTGCTTAAGCAGAAAGTAAAGAATCCGAAAAATATCTCATTTGAATGAAAAAGATAGCTGTTTTCCCGGGGTCATTTGATCCTTTTACCATCGGACATGAGGGTATAGCCCTCAGGGCACTTGACCTTTTCGATGAGATCATAATAGCAGTGGGTGCAAATGCCCTTAAAAAGAACTACTATCCGCTTGAGACAAGGAAAGAGATGATACGTAAGGTATTCAGTAATGAACCCAGGATAAGGGTCGAACACTATGAGGGCCTTACTGTTGATTTTTGCAGATCGATGAATGCACGTTACCTCCTGAGAGGGCTCAGGACGGCTGCCGACTTTGAGTTTGAGAGGGCAATAGCGCAGATAAACAAAGCAATGGCACACGACGTTGAGTCTGTATTCCTGCTTACAGTACCTGAACACACACCAGTCAATTCAACAATAGTACGTGATATAATCAGGAGCGGGGGAGATGCTTCGATGTTCGTTCCCAAAGCAATAAAACTGAGTGATTACAGGGGCGAAGAATGACGGAAGAAGATTTCTAGCGGCAGGGACGAATGTTAAGTACCGAGGAGTTTATCATATCCATCAGTGACAACCAGGCCAGTCCTTTAATATCACGAAGTTCATCAGGCGTAAGCCATTCGACACGGGTAATCCCTTCCTCGGTCTGCGGCTCAATAATCATTGAACCATCGTAGTGCATAAGAAACCACTGGGTCTTTTTCAGGTACGATATTCCTCCGAGAATATAGGTGTGATAAGTAGGTTCAAGGGCTTTGATGATGACATGTCCTGATATGCCGCACTCCTCACTCACTTCTCTCATGGCACAGGTCTCAGGTTCCTCTCCGGGTTCGATATGTCCTTTCGGCAGGTCGAGTTTTCCCCTTTTTTCGATGAACAGGTATTTCCCCGACGAATGCCTTACCAGCCCGCCGGCCGCGCCAACCTCAGTGAAACTGATTCTGAACAGGCGCCATATGTGGGTGATGTTGGGTCCATAGACATTGGCCGAATGTATCGATGTGTCGTTCTGAAATTCAGCAATGAACTTATAAAATTCGTCAGTAGTACTGAATTTATGGAATATCCCGTATTTTTGCAGACGGTCAGGCTCGGGGCTGATCGTGATAAACCGGTTTTCAAAATGAATTTTATACATATCAGGATGGAAAATACTGCAAGAAAAATCGCCGAATATCTATTACAAATTAAAGCAATTAAATTGCAACCGTCAAATCCTTTTACCTGGGCTTCGGGCTGGAAATCTCCCATTTATTGTGACAACAGAAAGATTCTTTCCTATCCTGCTGTCAGAGATTATGTTGCCGATTCCTTTGTTAATCTTGTCAGGAATAATTACAGCCAGGCTGAGGTTATTGCCGGTGTTGCCACGGGAGCAATAGCCCATGGGGCTCTTGTTGCTGACAGGCTTGGTCTGCCATTTATCTATGTAAGATCGGGTGCCAAGGAGCACGGTCTGGGCAACCAGATTGAGGGTTATTTTGAGCAAGGTCAGAAAGTTGTTGTCATAGAGGACCTGATATCGACGGGAGGCAGCAGTCTTTCAGCTGTTAAAGCATTAAGGGATGCCGGTTGTGACGTTCTTGGTATGGTTGCCATCTTTACCTATGAGTTCAAAAAGGCCACCGATGCCTTTGAAGCCGGACAATGCAGGCTTGAGACTCTCTCGGGCTACCGCGAACTTATTGACAGCGCCCTTCAGGCCGGATATATCGGCGGGAAGGAAGTTGAGACCCTGAAGGAATGGAGAAACGATCCCGCATCATGGGGAGCAAGACTGTGAGCTGATGACGGTAAATACATTCCTGGAAAGCAGAAAAGGATCTCTGACGGGCACTCCGGAAGAGGTTTACAACTTTGTGACTGACATACGTAATTTCGGTAGTTTCATACCCGAAGGATACATAAGTAACTGGGAGGCCTTGAAGGAGAGTTGCAGCTTCAATGTTTCGCCACTCGGCAGTGTGAATTTCAGACTTGATGAAGTCAAACCATTCAGCAAGGTAAGATATGCAGGATCAGCTCTTTCGACAACTGATTTCACCATCGATCTTTTCATTGACAGGGGAGAGGCCGGCAAGGCAGAGGTAAAGGTTCTTTTGGGTACGAACCTGAATCCTGTACTCAGGATGATGACTGATGCCCCTGCAAGGAGGTTTCTTGAGACCCTTGTCGCGGAGATGGAGAAATTTAACTCCTGGAAGAGTAAGGAAGAAGGTAATCCACCTCTTTAAAGGCAAATTCGCGGAGCTTCCCGGAGGCATCCTCAACGACCAGAAGTCCGGTGTTACCGACCGATCTGATCCTGGCCCTGAAGACTTTTCCTTCGGAACGATAGTCGTGCCATTCGCCGATGCGGTACAGCGACCTGAGGTATTCCTCTCTTATTCCTTCAAAATCGCCCCTGATCAAATCCTTGTACCTGCCATCGAGAAAATCAAGAAGCTCACTGAAGCAGGCTCCGGTGTCGTAACGCACACCTGTCAGCATACTCATTGATACCGGGTTAGGGGCATTGCTGACAAAGTGAAGCTGGTTGACGTTCAGCCCTATCCCGATGATACTGTGCTCTATGGAATTTCCCATCAACGAATTCTCGATCAGAATACCTGCAATCTTTTTATCGCCTGCATAGATGTCGTTGGGCCATTTTATTTTGTTTTCAATGCCATTATGTCTGAGGAAACCAGAGATGGACAGTGAGACTGACATGGAAATAACGAACTGGTCGGTGGGAGCGATCATATCAGGAAAGACAATTACTGAAAAAAGGAGGTTGCTTTCCTTTTCGCTTTCCCATGTGTTACCCGGCTGTCCCTTCCCCGACGACTGGAATCCGCTGCGTATGACACATCCGTCACAGGGCCGCGGTTCCTCATTCAGAAGCATCCTGGCATGGTTGTTTGTCGATCCGGTTGTTCCGAGGTAAATAATGCTGCTTCCTATTATCATACGACCTAAACAGTTTCATGTTGTCATTTCAGCTGAATTGTCATGGTATGACCTATTGGCACTGAAATTGTAAATAAGAGGTTCAGGAAACAAAAATACAGATAAAAGTTTGTACTTTTGCAGGCTGATATATAACTGATAATTATTGATGAAGAAAAGGTCTGAAGGAACTGCCCGT
>CAZBQM010000123.1:0-4492 GCA_964494045.1 uncultured Rikenellaceae bacterium | reverse complement strand
TGAGACCGTTTGGTCTTACTCTTTCATCAATAACACGACCCAGGGGAGAAGGTAAGCCGGCAACGTTTCTGATATCACCTGCAATTGCTTTAATTCTCTGTTCATTAAGCAGAAGCCTGTCGTATTTTGGATCATTCACGTCCATACAGTCGAGATCAAGCCTGTTGCGCGAGATGATAAGCTCTGTGTTTTTTTCAGCTTCGGCTGCAACAGCCATAAGAACCCTTGTTATCTTTTCAGGTCCGACCAGACCCAGGGTTGTGCCCGCTTTACGGACCCTTTTAAATATATTTGTCAGATTCATAATTGCGTAATTAATTTTCTGATGGCCTCCCGCAAAAACGGCAGGATCCACATGCATACAGATTTTTCATCTGCGTATCCAAATATTCTTTACATGTGCGTTCCATCAGATAAAAGACATAAATAATTTCTAAACAGGGTATGGATTCCTGATATCCTCATTAATAACGAGATAATCATACTTCACCAGAGGCTTGCTCTGTTTCTCACCGATATACTGCTCAGCCTTTTTCGAATCGTACTGTGATTTTCCGAGGCCCAGGCCCTTTCCGTCTTCATCGAGTATCCTTATTATGTCACCTCTCTTGAAATACCCTTCAACCTTTGTTACGCCTATCAGAAGAAGGCTGGCCACCTTATCGCTGAGGAGCGCCTCTTTGGCTCCTTTATTAACATAAACGGCTCCACGGGCGAACTGGTCAGAATGCGACAGCCATTTCTTAATGCTGTTCTTTTTAACATCTGCTGCAACAAAACGTGTAAAGGGCACATCCCTTCCCTTCAGAATATCTGTTATTATAGCATCGCGGTGACCATTGGCAATATAGACCTCGATCCCCTCCCTTGCTATCTTGCGTGCTGTACTGTATTTTGTCTTCATACCTCCCCTGCCGAAGCCCGACTTGCCGGACGAGATATATTTCTCCACATCATCAGAATCCTCGTCGATTTCCTTTATTATCTCAGCACCTTCCGTACCGGGGACACCATTGTAAATACCATCCACATTCGAAAGTATAAAGAGCGCCTCACAATCGTTCATGGAGGAAATCAGCCCTGACAACTCATCATTGTCGGTAAACATGAGTTCGTTGACCGCAATGGTATCATTCTCATTTACAATAGGAAGCACATTATTATCAATCATTGCGGAAATACAGTTTTTCAGGTTAAGATAATGCCTTCGGTCGCGGAAAGCTTCCTTGGTTGCCAATAGTTGCCCGGCATGAATGCCATACTTACCGAACAGAAACTGGTAGTTTGTCATCAGCTTTACCTGCCCGATGGCGGCCCATAACTGTTTGGCGGCAATGATATTGGTCTTCTTCGATGGTGAAATGGCATTTCTCCCTGCAGCAACAGCACCCGACGAGACAAGAATGACTTCAATACCCTGTTTTGTCAGAACCGCTATATCCTCAACTATCCTGAGCATTCTGCTGACATTAAGAGTTCCGTCATTCTGGGTTATTACATTGCTGCCAACCTTAATTGCAATTTTCTTGTATTTCCAATCAGTTTTTTTCAATTTTCTTAATAATTAACCTCCTGTTTCATAAATATGTCGCAATATTAATAGAAAATGTTAATATATTAAAGATAAAAACAAAAATCATGGTCTTCATAAAGCTTTAACATACTGAACGGCATAAGATAATCAATAAACTTTACAACTCTGCAAACCGGTCCCTGAAAACTGTTTTCCTGCAGTATTTTTTTAAAAAAGGTAAAAAAAACGTATATTGAGGCTCACTGCATCCTGAAAAGCTTCGATAGCTGTTTTTACAGTCTTCATTCATAGTTAGTTGCGATTAACACGGCCCGAAAAAGAAGCATCAGGACTGGTTACTGTTATGACGGCTTGGTTGCCGGAAAGGGGATCCTGGCCTGTGACAATAAATGTTTATCAGAAAATCTTAAGGTATGGAAGAAAATTTTCTTTATCAACCCAGAAAGTATAATACGATAGAGTTATGGAAGGATGTTACTGAGGATGAATGGAACGACCCTCTCTGGCAGAGAAAAAATTCGATCAGGAGTGTGGACCAGCTTAAGAGGGTAATAAAGCTTAACCGGCACCAGGAGGAAGCCATTGGGGAAACCATTGATATGCTTGGGAAGGAAGGGAAGGAAGCATTCAGGATCACGCCATATTACGCTTCGCTCATGCAGGAGGATCCATTCAATCCGGTTTTTATCAGGGATTTATCAAAAAAGAAGCTCGACCCCGTATTCTGGCAGAGTGTTCCCACTCCGGCGAACCTTCTGTTTCCTGATGCCGGAGCCGAGGGAGCCATGAGTGAGGGATCAAGGAGCTTCGGGGCCGCCTACCAGAGGTATCCCAACAGGGTAGCCCTTTTTGTGGCCGAAAACACCAGTTGTGCCTCATACTGTGTTCATTGCCAGAGGGCCAAATCGCTCGACAGCACCGTTGACGTGAATATTAATGAGATTAACAAGGGCCTTTTCTATATAGGATGGAACAGGAACATAAACGAGGTTCTTGTTACCGGAGGCGATGCCCTTATGATAAGCAGGAAGCTCCTTTCCTATGTACTTGAGGAGCTAAGCAAAATCAAACACCTTAGAGTGATCAGGATAGCAACCAGGGTTCCTGTTGTACTGCCAATGGCAATAACGGATGGTCTCCTTGAACTCATAAACACCTCGGCCAACAGATTCAATGAAGGTATTGAGAAGTATGTTTATTTCATGACACACATCAATCATTACCAGGAGGTAACCGAGGACCTCCGGCAGGCTGTCAGAAAGATCCGCAACCACGGCTTTACCGTCAGGAACCAGACTGTGTTGCTTAATCATGTAAACGACAACTACAGTATCCTGGCCGAGACATTCAGGAGGATGTTCTGGGTTGGAGTACATCCCTACTATCTCCTTCAGTGCCACAGGGAGAAAGGAATAGTGCATTTCATCACACCCATTCAGGTGGGCAAGATATTCATGAAACATCTCCAGGGCTGGATATCGGGAATCACGGTTCCGCGCTATGCAGCCAATATTGAGGGAGGAGGAGGAAAGGTACTTCTTATGCCTTCAGGCCACGATACCCTGAATTCAGATATCAACATCGACGGTAAGATATCAGAGAGTTTTGCCACGGTGAATACATGGGACAATAAGAAGATTGTGAGGTACGAAGCGCTGGGAAGGGCATCAAGGGAAGAATACGATGAAGCCGTCAGGATAATGGATACCTTTATCGGACGCAAGGGCGTTTTCCTTCCCAGGATAATAATAGTCGACGAGAAGGGGAATCATCTTGAAACCACCAACAGGACAAAGCTGCCGGTCTTTGAAAAAAGCAAAAAGGCCAGGCTTCTGGATTATGAATTGTTTGACAGTGAGATGCCTCTCACAAATCCCATGGATGCCACCGGCATTCTCGAAGCTGAGTTTGCCAGGTCTGCCTTTAATTCTTCATGGACCGGATAGTTACCTCCACGGTAAAAACCAGGTACTACCTGATTCCCTGGATTTTGAACACATAGACATGCTGGAAAGAATCAGGGGTCAGGGCAGGCGGTCGTATCACAAGGCTGCCTCCCGACACCGAGGCATTTACTTTCCTGTTCCCGTCGAGAAGAACGACCCGCGGGGCGCTTTCTGTCTTCAGTCCTTTGAGGACAATATTCCCTTCCGGCCAGGATGTGCAGAAAAGATAAAGGTCATTGTTTTTTCTGGTAAAGAATATTGTCTTGTTGGTTTCAGGATTTATAAGTTTATCCTTTTCGGAGCGGATGAAGGCTCTTGTTCCATAGATGGCCTCTCCGTTGATCTTAAGCCATTGTCCTATCTCAAGAAGGCGCTGTTGCATTATCACCGGGATGGTGCCATCGGCAGCGGGTCCGATATCGAGAAGCAGGTTTCCTCCGGCTGACACGGTTGAGACAAGCAGCTTTATCAGATCTTCTGCCGTTGAATAGCTGTCGGTGTTTTCAGCCCTGTTGAAGCCGAATGAGGTTCCGATACCCCTGCATTCCTCCCATGGTCTGACCATCTCTTCTCCGTCACCTTCCTTATCACCCACGAGTCCGTATTCGGTTGTGAAGAATCCACCGTGCCTGCTTCTTGTCTCACTGCCCCACCTGTCGTTGACAACAACAGTCTCCCTGACCGGTGATTCATTGTAAAGCCAGGCCAGAAACTGTTCGCTCTTCCAGTCCTTACTGGGTCTGTCCCATTCCCCGTCGGTCCAGAAGATATCCGGACTGTACCTGTTAACCAGGTCCTTCATCTGGGGAAGCATGTGGTTATCCACATAATTACTAAAATCATTAAGGTACAAAGGGTTATACCATTCATATAAAGAATAGTAGAATCCCATCCGGAGGCCTGCCTTCTTCACGGCTGCTGTCAGGTCGCCGCAGAGGTCACGGTGCGGACCTATATCCACACTGTTCCAGTTCCAGCTCCTGTCGCTGGGCCAGAGGGTGAATCCCTCATG
>CAZBQM010000122.1:0-4503 GCA_964494045.1 uncultured Rikenellaceae bacterium | reverse complement strand
GAAGGGTCAGATTTGATGTTTAACTTTAAAACTAGATAGAAATGGCACAATTGAAAGGTAAAGTATTAGCAGGGAAACTCCTTGTAAAACCTCAGGAAGCTGAAGCAAAAACTGCAAGCGGAATCATCATTCCCGATTCTGCAAAGGAAAAACCCCGTCAGGGTACTGTAGTTCTGGTCGGCGCTGCAAAAAAAGATGAAGAAATGGAAGTAAAAAAGGGTGATGTTGTTCTCTATGGCAAATATTCAGGCCAGGAACTGACTATCGACGGAGAAGACTATCTGCTTGTCTCCCAGTCCGACATACTTTTTATTGCTTAATTAAATAACCTATAAATTCAAAGAAAATGGCAAAAGAGATTAAATTCAATATTGATGCACGTGCTCTTCTTAAGGAAGGCGTTGATCAGCTTGCTGATGCTGTAAAAGTTACTCTTGGACCTAAAGGACGTCATGTTGTTCTTGAGAAAAAATACGGTGCTCCACAGGTAACCAAAGACGGTGTTACTGTTGCAAAAGACATTGAACTGTCAGATCCTTATCGTAATATGGGTGCACAGATGGTCAAGGAAGTTGCTTCAAAAACCGGTGATATAGCTGGTGACGGAACAACAACCGCAACAGTTCTGGCTCAGTCGATCATCAATGTAGGACTGAAGAACATTACTGCCGGTGCCAACCCGATGGATATAAAAAGGGGTATCGACAAGGCTGTTGAGAAAGTTATTGAACACCTGGCTTCACAGGCAAAAGTTGTCGGTGACGACCTTAACAAGATTGAGCAGGTTGCAAGAATCTCTGCCAACGATGATGAAGAAATTGGCAAGCTGATTGCCGAAGCAATGGGTAAAGTACACAAAGAAGGTGTAATTACCGTTGAGGAATCAAAAGGTACTTCAACACACGTTGAAGTGGTTGAAGGTATGCAGTTCGACCGTGGCTATATTTCAGCCTACTTTGTTACCAACACTGAGAAGATGGAAGCTGAGCTCGAGAGTCCTTACATCCTCATCTATGACAAGAAGATATCTACCATGAAAGATATGCTTCCTGTCCTTGAAGCTTCTGCCCAGACCGGACGTCCTCTTCTTATCATTTCTGAAGATGTTGAAGGTGAAGCTCTTGCTACTCTCGTTGTCAACCGTCTTCGTGGTTCACTCAGGGTATGTGCCGTTAAAGCCCCTGGTTTTGGTGACAGAAGGAAAGAGATGCTTGAGGATATTGCTATCCTGACAGGTGGTACAGTTATCTCCGAAGAAAAAGGCCTCAAACTTGAACACGCTACCCTTGATATGCTGGGATCAGCTGAGAAAGTTTCGATTAACAAGGAGAACACAACAATAGTAAACGGTTCCGGCGACAAGGAAATGATCCAGGGCCGTGTTGCACAGATCAAACAGCAGATGACTACAACATCATCTGACTATGACAAGGAAAAACTCCAGGAACGTCTTGCAAAACTTGCAGGAGGTGTTGCAGTTCTTTACATTGGTGCAGCTTCTGAAGTTGAGATGAAAGAGAAGAAAGACCGCGTTGATGATTCACTTCATGCAACACGTGCTGCCATTGAGGAAGGTATTGTTCCCGGCGGCGGTGTGGCTTATATCCGCGCCACAGCTGTTCTCGAAGGACTGAAGGGCGAGAATGATGATCAGACCACCGGTATCGAGATTGTAAAACGTGCCATCGAGGAACCTCTTCGCCAGATAGCAATCAACGCTGGTAAAGAAGGAGCTGTTGTAGCTCAGAATGTAAAAGCCGGTAAAGGGGATTATGGTTATAATGCCCAGACTGACAAATATGAAAAGCTGCTTGCAGCCGGTGTTATTGACCCTGCGAAGGTTACACGTGTGGCTCTCGAGAATGCCGCTTCAGTAGCAGGTATGTTCCTTACTACCGAGGCTGTCATCGTTGATGAGAAGGAAGAACACCCGGCCATGCCGCCACAGGGTATGGGAGGTGGAATGCCCGGTATGATGTAAGAAGGGTAACTTTCAGTAATAATGGCAGTAGAGCCGGGAATATCCCGGCTCTACTTGTATTTGTTTTTTATATATTTGCACCTGATTTGAATCCGGGTTGTTAATGAACCATATACGCAACTTTTGCATCATCGCTCATATTGACCATGGTAAAAGCACCCTGGCCGACAGACTTCTTGAAAAGACCAACACCATATCCCAGCGCGACTTCCAGGCCCAGGTCCTCGACGCCATGGACCTTGAACGCGAGAGAGGTATAACAATCAAGAGCCATGCCATCCAGATGGAATATACCCTTGCGGGGACCAGGTATTTTCTTAACCTTATTGACACACCCGGGCACGTCGATTTCTCATACGAGGTCTCAAGATCCATAGTTGCCTGTGAAGGCGCCCTGCTGGTCATTGATGCAACCCAGGGCATACAGGCCCAGACCATATCAAACCTCTATATGGCCCTCGATCATAATCTGGAGGTCATTCCCGTTTTAAACAAGATGGATATGGCGAATGCCATGCCTGAAGAGGTGAAAGACCAGATAGTCGACCTTGTCGGCTGCAGAAGGGAAGATATCATCGAGGCAAGTGGCAGGACGGGGATGGGAGTGGACCTTATCCTCGATACCATCATAAAGAAAATACCACCTCCATCAGGAGATCCGGATGCCCCTCTGCAGGCTCTTATCTTTGATTCAATATTTAACTCCTTCAGGGGAATAATTGCCTATTTCAAGATTGTCAACGGTACAGTAAGAACAGGCGACAGGGTTAAGTTTTTCAATACAGGCCATGAATACAATGCTGAGGAGATAGGGGTGCTCAAACTTCACCAGGATCCCCGCGCAGAGATGGGCGCCGGCGATGTTGGTTATATAATCTCAGGAATAAAGGTCTCGTCGGAAGTTAAAGTCGGAGATACCATCACCCAGGTTAAGAATCCATGTACCACTGCAATATCCGGCTTTGAAGATGTAAAGCCAATGGTTTTCGCCGGAATATATCCCGTTGACGCTGATGAGTATGAGGATCTCAGGGCTTCCATTGAAAGGCTCCAGCTGAACGACGCTTCACTGTCTTTCATACCCGAATCATCAGCCGCCCTCGGATTCGGTTTCCGTTGCGGATTTCTCGGATTACTGCATATGGAAATCATCCAGGAACGTCTCGACAGGGAGTTTGATATGGATGTCATAACCACTGTACCTAACGTATCCTTTAGGGTATATACGACAAAGGGAGAGGTGATAGATGTCCATAATCCATCGGGACTGCCTCCGGTGAATCATATCGAAAGGATAGAGGAACCTTATATTAATGCACAGGTGATTACCCTGGCTGAATATGTGGGTTCAATAATGAAATTATGTATTGATAAGCGGGGTGTTCTCAGGAACCAGGTCTATCTGACAAGGGACAGGGTTGAGCTTACTTTTGAAATGCCCCTTTCGGAGATAGTGTTCGACTTTTACGACAAGCTGAAGAGTATTTCAAAGGGCTATGCTTCCTTCGATTATTACTATACCACGTATCAACAGGCTGATCTGGTACGCCTCGATATCCTTCTTAACGGTGAAATGGTGGATGCCCTCTCGACCCTCATATACAGGGGCCATTCAGTTGAGTTCGGACGCAAGATGTGCAGCAAATTAAAGGAGTTGATACCAAGGCAACAGTTCGATATTGCCATCCAGGCTGCCATAGGAGCCAAGATCATCGCCAGGGAGACCGTTAAGGCCGTTAGAAAAGATGTAACAGCAAAATGTTACGGAGGTGACATAACACGAAAAAGGAAACTCCTGGAGAAGCAGAAAAAAGGTAAAAAACGTATGAGACAGGTCGGCAACGTCGAAGTTCCCCAGCAGGCTTTTCTTGCAGTACTGAAACTCGATTGATCAATGCCCCATCTGCCTGTCAGCAGATAAGCTTATAACCTCTTCCGTGAACATTCAGGATCTTTACTGAGGTATCTTTTCTCAGATATTTTCTCAGACGGGTTATGTAAACATCCATACTTCTGGCGTTGAAGTAATTATCGTCAATCCATATCGTTTTAAGGGCAAAGTTGCGTTCCAGGATCTCGTTATTATGCCTCGAAAGGAGCTCTAGAAGCTCAGATTCCTTGGTGGTCAGCTTTATAGTCTGCCCCTTGTATGAAAGCAGCTGCTTCACCGAGTCGAAGGTATAGGCACCGATGGTATAGGGATTCTCGGGCCGGTTGGCCGGACCTGTATTTGTCCTCCTGAGTATTGCCTCGATCCTGTAAAGAAGCTCCTCCATCGAAAATGGCTTGGTTATATAGTCATCGGCACCACTTATAAAACCTTCAATGATATCCTCCTTCTGACTTTTGGCTGTGAGGAATATTATAGGGATTGAGGGATCAGTCTTCCTGATCTCACCGGCAAGGGTTATCCCGTCCATTTCAGGCATCATAATGTCGAGGATGCACAGATCATAATGTTCCGCAGGGAAACCTTCAAGAGCAGACTTCCCGTTTGTAAACAACATGGTTTCATAATTTTT
>CAZBQM010000121.1:4076-4513 GCA_964494045.1 uncultured Rikenellaceae bacterium | reverse complement strand
AGTTAATATGCTCCCATGGCGAATTGGCACAGGCACCGTTACCCCATGCTATTACAGGCAGCTTGTTTTTAGCCCCGAAAGGAGTCAGGTCTTCCGGCCTGAATACTGTATGGGTCTGTAAGGTGGCTTCTGTAAGCATTATAGCAGGATACGGGCCAGTACCGCCATCCTCAACTTTTCTTGACACAGGCCTTTGCTGTGAGACCTGATTCTGGGCCTGACAAGGATTGGAAAAACTCAATCCGGCAAGGAACAAAACAGAGAGAAGTAAAATTTTTTTCATCTTATTAAGAATGATATTATAAATATTAACCCTGGTAACATTTCATCCTTTATCTTAATCATTTCAACGGTATGTCTTCAGAATCAGCATCTGGCTGAATGAATTTTTCCGATCCTTTACTGAGCTTTCCGGTCGTATCTGATATAGTCTTGCT
>CAZBQM010000121.1:1769-4066 GCA_964494045.1 uncultured Rikenellaceae bacterium | reverse complement strand
CAGGTCCTGCAAAATACGAAAAATTTAAAAACTACAATTAGGAAAACTGGCATCTTTTTTATGCAAACCAGCCTTAAAATATGTGCTTATAAAGGCCCGATCCAATCTTAACAAATGCCATATGATAGAATCCCGGAGATACTATTCCAAAAAAACCTTACCGGCGGTCAGGCTGGTTTTGTTTCCTTAACTTTTCCCGTCTTGTATCCCTCTCCATAATAGCTCCCTTTATGCCGGATAATAACACAAACAATAGTTGCATGAACCATGTTTATTACGGTAATGTATCACTACTGTCTCGGAAAAATATCTGATGTCTATCTGAAGCTATTATTTATTGGCCATTACTTAGTGGCTTCTTTTTCATGTGGTTACTTATCTTTTTATTGATATCTAAACTCTGAGGAGATTCCTCCCTTCGATCGGAATGACAACTGTGGATAGTGGTACAGCGTGAAGGGGCAGAGTTGGCGGCAGGGCCGCCAACTCTGCCCCTTCACTATAAAATTATGACACGGTGTCATTCCGAACGGAACGCAGTGTAGTGAGGAATCTCCTGATCCACAAATTAAGATCTGGTTTCATCCCAAACATAACGCAGTGGAGTGAGGAATCTACAGATCAACATGCTTTTTCGATTAATCAGAGAAATCTGCCTCTTATAAAATGAACCATCATTATTCCTGTTTAAAATGGTAATGCATTCCCTCTATAAGGAATAATGCCATGTTCCATCAGCAGGCTCACAAACCCCACGAAAAGAGATGATAATCTTACGAATAGATTGTTATTTTATTCTACTTTTATATTATATTCAACCTATGAAACGAAACCTAAATACACCGAAAAATGAAATCCCTAACAAAAATCTTATTGATGCTGGCTTTTTTAAGCTTTGCATCTACTGCAGAAGGTCAGATTAAAATTGACCTTAAGAAGAAACTTGAACAGCAGGTAAACAGGCGGCTCAATCAAAAAACTGACCAGGCTATTGACAAGACTCTTGATTCTGTAGAGAAAGGCGTTGTAGATGGAGTTAAAAATGGGAATAATACAGATCAACCTGCTGAATCGCAGAATGATCAGGAGACCAAAGGGGCTGAGGCAAAAGCAGGCAATAATAGCAGTACTCAGCAGACCGCCCTTGAGAGTTACTCCAAATATGACTTTGTACCAGGTGAAAAAGTAATATTTTTCGATGATTTCAGCCAGGATGCTGTCGGGGATTTCCCTGCTCTGTGGAATACTAACGGAAGCGCTGAAGTTGTTACAACAAATTTATACCCCGGTAACTGGATGAGATTTGTGATGTGGGAGTGTGTATGGACTGATCCTTTACTGAACTTACCTGAAAATTATACTATTGAATTCGATGTTGTCCCCATTAAAGGTACTGAAAACGGTATGGGAGGCTATATTACACGGCTTATGCAAGCTAAAAATGCAAAGGCCTGGGATGGCGGCTCGGCTCCGGGTGGAGGAGGCTTCTGTTTTAATGTGGAATCTTCCGGCAGGCAGACTTACAGTACATGGTTGAATAAGACCGATTGCCAGGAACTCAAGCTATCCGGTTATAAGAATGACCAGATGTTTTTTCAGAAGGAAAATCAGAAATATCATATTGCCATATGGGTTCAGAAATCAAGAATCCGTCTGTATCAGGACCAGAACAAATTAATAGACCTGCCAAAAGCTTTCCCGACTGATTGTCTGAAACCCGACAGGCTCAGATTCGAGTATGGTGCAATGATGATAAGCAACGTCCGGATAGCAGTAGGTGCTCCCGATATGCGTAACAAGCTGATGACCGAAGGCAAACTGGTAACCTACGGTATCTATTTCGATGTGAATAAGGATGTGATTAAACCCGAATCGTATGGCACTCTGAAAGAAATTGCGTCTATCCTCAACGAAGTACCTGACGTCAAAGTAAAAATTGTAGGTCATACCGACAGCGACGGAGCAGATGCTTCGAACCTTGACCTTTCAAAACGCCGCGCTGCATCCGTCAAAAGCGAACTTGTTAAATCATTTGGCGTAAACGGCGATCGTCTTGAGACTGACGGTATGGGTGAAACTCAGCCAGTTGCACCTAACGATACCCAGGTCAACAAAGCTCTTAACCGCAGAGTGGAATTTATTAAGCTTTAAGGCAATGGTACAGCCTGCAGGTCAATTCTTAAGGCTGAAGGGTGAATCCACTGACCAGGTCTTCCTCCTGCTCCCCTTTCAGTCATGAGATGGTAAAATACTGTTAATGTCATGCTGAAAGAACGGGAAGCATATATCCTTATAAC
>CAZBQM010000121.1:0-1669 GCA_964494045.1 uncultured Rikenellaceae bacterium | reverse complement strand
GGTAAAATACTGTTAATGTCATGCTGAAAGAACGGGAAGCATATATCCTTATAACAATGATTATGAGACATATCCTTATTAACGTCAGGTCTTACTGTGCTTATTACTCTTCCCCATGAACCACAATATATCCTGGTAAAAACACAGCAATTCCCTTTCTTTCCCGCAAAAGCAAATATACCAGCAATCTTCAGACTATTCCACCTGATTCACGGTATTAGGCTCATTAAGCCCCTGGTGAATATATTGATTTTGTATTGGGATTTTTTTGTAACTTTATTCCCAAAATTCTCCAAAAGCAAGATAATCCCCTTCATCGAATGGATAATATAATTCTGATTTGGCAATTAATCCTTTAATTAACCAACCATTTATTAACCAAATAAATCAATACCTATAATGAACAAGCTGACACTTAGAATAGTAACTCTGATGGTAACGATTGTTCTTGTTACCACCTTAAGCTGGTCGGGTGAACCAAAAAAGCCTGAAAAATCCGGACCTTTTACTGTCCGTATTTCAGACAAACCACAGACATTTTGTAATCCGGTGTTCCTGAATGTCGGATCCGAGAGGGCCCGAAGGGCCGGTGAACCCATTGTCGTCCTGTTCAAGGATGACTATTACCTGTTTATCACCGGAGGCGGTGGCTACTGGTGTTCTCCTGATATGAGGGACTGGACTTATATCAGTGCTCCAAATTTCCCGAGAGGTGTGCCTTCAGCAGTGACCGACGGAAAAACCATGTATGCCTGCGGGATGAATGCAAAAGGAGTTTTCGCCAGTACTGATCCCAAGAGTGGAGTCTGGAAAGAGGTAGGTACACTTGACAGTGACAGGTACGGTGATGCCAATATTTTTATCGACGATGATGGTCGTTTCTATATGTATTATGGCTGGTCACAGATTCTTCCTTTCCAGGTTGTGGAAATTGATTCCAAGACTTTCAAGGAAAAAGGGGAAACAAAAGTACTTATATTTGGTAATTATAAAGAACATGGATTTGAAACCAGGAGAGCTGAAGATGTTATATTTCCCTACTTCGACCACAGGCCTTACTTCCCCGAAGAATCGCCATGGATCGAAGGTCCGTGGATGACTAAATACAATGGAAAATATTACCTGCAGTATGCTGCAATCGGTCTTGAGTTTCTGTCCTATTCCCATGGCGTCTATGTATCTGACAGCCCGATGGGCCCGTTTGAATATTCACAGCATAACCCTTTGACTTTTAAAACAACAGGATATCTTCCGGGAGCAGGACATGGAAGCACATTCAAGGATAAAAACGGTCAGCTCTGGACCATCTGTATGATCCCTGCATGGTATGGAGGCAGAGGGGGTGGTGAAATAGTATTATTCCCAACGGCTGTTGATGCTGAAGGAGTAATGCATTCCAACACTGCATTTGGTGATTATCCTCAGTATTATCCGGGCATTAAGGAAAACGCCGTTGACAACAACTTCACAGGATGGATGCTTTTGTCGAATAAGAAATATGTCGAGGTTTCGTCGACACTCGAAGGATTCAAAGCCGGGAATGCCGTTGATGAAAACTTCATGACCAAATGGTGTGCTAAAACAGGAGACCCCGGAGAATATATGACAGTTGACCTTGGTAAGGAATGTGACATATATGCTTTACAGGTCAATTTTGACAGGCAGGATG
>CAZBQM010000120.1:0-4677 GCA_964494045.1 uncultured Rikenellaceae bacterium | reverse complement strand
ATTTCTCCGAAATAATGGATTCTGTCTTTTGTGTTAATTGTAACAAAATACCTCCCCGATGATGAATAATCATACCCCTTTAATCTTACCGAACCAATATGATATTTGTTCCTGAATAATCTTTCCATGATTCAGAAATGCAACGGACACAGAAAGATAAGAAATACTTTTGAAATAGGAATAATCACCTGAATTGGGCAATTATATATGAATTCTATGCCAGGTGGAATAACCTTATCTTAACATAGATCGCCCACGGGACCTTGAAATAATAGATATTTCTTGCCAAAACCAGGAACACTAAACAGTAGCAGTTATCTGCCATTTATACGGAGTCCGTGATAGCTGCTGCTATCTTTCCATCCACTGTTAATTTTCTCATTTTTTTAAGTATACGATCTTAAGTATCGGATTATCATCTTGCTTAAGACTATCCCGAAAACTTAATAGTCTTTCCTTCATTCCAGGGTTAAGGCCAACTGATCTGGAAAGAAATTCATAAGAATGCTTTTCCTTAAAGCTAAATGCATCTACACACTCAATCCAAATGTTTCCGTCTCTATTAGTGCAGCTGGGGTAGAAATATTCACCACCATCAAGGTCATTAATAAACCCCATATTATCTTGATTCACTGTCATTGATCTACTTATGCCGCTGATTTTATCATATTCAAAAATGTAAAACTCGTTAGTCCTTTTACCTCGAAAGAAAGCCTTCGTTGAAGTTTCTAGCAGTGGCATGTAGTTTGACACCGTATTAGACTTAGTTGGCCTGAAGTAATATTCTTCAATGCTTTGTTTATGTGGTATTTGTCCCCATTCAATTATAAATCCTTTAGTAATTGAATTATTATCAATTTCATATATTGTGTCACCTTCTGGTGCAAGTACCACCCTGTTGTCAAAGTATGTAAAAGATGGTGCCATCGATACAATCTCTCTTGTCTTCGTACTTGAGATTGAAATATTATTAAGTGGGTGCTCGATTACTTTTATTTGGTTACCATGCATATCAAAAAGTCCAGCTGATAAATCTATTGAATTTTCAATATCGTCTTTCATGATATTACCAATGTAGAAAAAGGTGCAAAGAAGAACAGAATCAGAAATACATGTTAAATCATAAAGAGTACTTGGAATCGGGAATTCCTTTGTTTCCAGATAACTACCATCTGGTTTAAACAAAAGATAGGTATACATAGCGCTTCTATGGATTAAAAGCTTTTCATCCTTAGGTGTTGTTGTGTAAATGCTTCCAGGAAGATACTCTTGAGGTCCCCGACCAATACTTCCAAAAGAATTAATAAAATTACCAGAATAATCAAACCTCATTACTTGGTTATCAGATTTTAGGTAAATGTTATTGTCGGTCAATTGTATACTTCGGACACTTCCAATTAGCACCTCCTTGTTCTTAGAGAGAACGACATATCGTATACTGTCAGCAATATCGCTAAGTTTTAAATCAGTCCTGTTTTGAAAGCCTTCTCTCATGTTTATAATATGAGGATATGGCTTTACCTGTTTGTTGTCATCATCAGATTTTTGATTTATACAGCTAGCGAGTAAATAGATTGAGCAAAAAACAACTACGTATTTTTGAATCATATTGAGAATATTTAAATATCAATGATCAAGTGCATGAGCCGGTGGACCTGACCATTCTCCGTCGGAGTAAATTGACCACGCCCCACAGGTTGTAAATAATTGTTATCATGTGGATTATATTTTTGAACTTAAGACCAGCTGAAACTGGTCAAGGCCTCCGGCTTTTGCAATTGGCAATGAATTTCAGGTTGAAAATACAGTAGCAAACCCTGCATTAATTTTTTGGAGTAATAACAATCAGTATATGATTATCATCTTCTTTAATTGAGGCTGCTATTTCCCGAAGTTCTGCTGCCCTTTCCGGATTTTTTAATTCTGTGTTTTGTGAGGTATTAGCCGAAAAATAGTTTCTGAATGTAAGTGCATCTGTCCATGAATAGAGCTTTCCGTTGCAGGAAAATTTTGGTTCGATATTTATTCCACCTGCGATATCGTCTTTAAGAAGATCTGTAACTTCAAACCGACGGCTTTCACCAGAATCTTTATCATAAACTACCCAATAACCTGTTTTAGCATAATAATACCTGTAAAAAAGATATTTGTCTGATTCAAGTATTTCAGACAACATAAGGAATCTGGCAACCGGACTACCTGAGTTCATGTCTGGTGCCGGAACGTTGGCCAGGAAATCAGTGTTGATTCCATTTCCACCTGTGGACAGAATCATATAGGGAACAAATTTATAATCATTTGTTATAGTAAACATTGTATCAGAAAGGAATCCTTTTATTCTTAGTATTTCATTATTTTTATTGATGGCATTATCAATGCTGAAGCCCATTACAGCTTTAGAAAGTCTTGTAAACCTGTAATAATTAGGTCGTTTGGATAGAGTATCACCTTCCGGACTGATAATAATGGATTGATATTTATTCTCTCCGGTTGACGCGGTATAGGACAAAAGTATATTGTCCTGACCGGGAATGAAATCACAGTATTGAGGCTGTATTTTAAGATCAAGTTGTTTTGAAAACTGGAATCCTGTATCGGTTTCATTATAAAAAAAGAGTTTCCCCCTGGTTAAAACGATTATCTGTTTTTTTTCAGGCTTTATGTCAAAGTCTGAGAGATAGATATATTCATTTGGACCCCGACCCTGCTGGTCAAGCTTGTGAAGGAATTTGCCTGATCTGTCGAAGCAAAGAAGCTCCTGAACAGTATTGATGTAGAATCTGTCATCCGTTGCCTTAAGAAAATTAATGAATTTCATAAATGCTTTAGGATGTGTCTCAAGCGGGATATACTGAATATCTGTTGCTATTTCAGACAGATTCTTCAGTTCAGGTCCTGTTACGGATTGCACATCGATAGTTTTAACCGATGGGGTCTTTTCATTGCTGCAACAGCATAAAATGAGCGTTAAAATAATTACAACTGTCTGTTTCATGGTAAAATGCCTTAAGTAATTACAATGAAATAATAAGTTACGACTAATATATTAGTTGCACAAGTATTTATTCCAATATTGAAAGCATTGAATCGGGTTATTATACAGAATAGTAAACAGAGGTCAACAGAAGAAGCATTCAAATGGCCAACAAATCTGCGCAATTGTCAGATCGATCAGAAGAACTTTCCTTTTTTCACATCAAGATTAACCTTCCGGCCGTATTGGCTGACTAAAACATTATTCCTTTACAGTCACCATTACCAGAACCGGATTGTCAGTTTCTTTAAGAGAGTCGGCAAGCTTTCTTAGCTCTTCTTTCTTTTCAGGGTATTTTGGCATATTGTTTTTAAAGTCATCACTGGCTATGTGATCTTTTAGTTGTTTTGCTTCTACCCACATTGCAAAAGTAGAATCATTTACTTGTTTTTTAGGGAAGAATCTTGGACCAGCGTCTATATCATTAAACAAGCCAGAAGTATATAATGGATTATCAGTTGAAGTAGGTTTACAGAAATCCAATTCCTTTGATGTAATAGAGTAAATACCTAAAACACTTGTTGTATTGTACATACTTGTTATATCACCCATTAATATTCTTGGAGTTAACCTTTTCGCCGGGAATTGTGCATTAAATCGACAGTCAAGTAATAAGTATTTTGAAGTTTGGAATACATTGTCCAAAACAATATACTCAGACCACTCTTTAGAGTATCCCAAATCTTTTTCTTTAGTCATGTTTTCCCTGAATGAGATGGGCTTAGAAAACTTGCCCAGATTGGCGACATATCTTGCGATAAGGTCAAATTGATTTGATAGATAGAACAATGTGTCATTAAACCTTTCCTTGAAGAATATCTCATTTTGAAATTTGTAAATATTTGCAAATTGTTCATCATTACTTGCTAGTGGTTTCCCTCGATCGAAAAGGATAAAGTTCTTATAGCTCTTTTTTATTCCTCCTAGTTTATTTAAAATTAAAGCCTTGTTTTTTTCATTGCCGACTGAACTTGATATTTTCCCAAATATCAGAGAATCATTAATTGGTAGCCAGCTGCCAATAAAATCATTATAAGTCAAAAAGGATTTTTCATATTTGTTGGAAAATGAACCATTAATATTATACTCGAACAGATCATATATATTTTGTATATAAATTTTACCATCAGGGCCGAATGCTGCATTTACAGCGTATTGAAATTCTCCAGGTCCCCGACCTTGATTGCCTATCTTTGAAATAATTTTTCCATTATAGTCATATAGAAAACACTTTGAAAGATCTTTAGCTAAGATATATTTCTCAGAAAACACACAATCCCATATTCCTACAAATGCTAAATCATCCTGAATCTCAAGTGGAATATATTGAATATCAAATGTAAATTGACTCAGATTTATCTCACGCATGTTATTAACATTTGCCTCAATTTCAATTACAGGAAGAGGACGATCGTTTTTATGGTCATTACTACATGCTGAAACTAAGAGAATTAATGAAAGTAAGATTGCTTTTACATTTAGGAGCATATCAGGGATGGTTTAAAGAGTTTTCAATGTATCCAGGTAATTCTTTTGATTTTGTGTTGGATGCAGTTTGCATTTTACCTAACGTTTGACGGTATGTGGCGTTGGCGTCCCGAGTACTCGGGATCGCGGTGGCGTGCCTGCCCCTTACTGATCCC
>CAZBQM010000119.1:2964-4692 GCA_964494045.1 uncultured Rikenellaceae bacterium | reverse complement strand
GGTCGGTTTCAGGTGCGAGCCTGAGCAGGGAGTCAGGCATGACCCTGACCGGCATTGGTAGACTGTCGTAACGAGGCTCCGGATAAGGTGTGGTTATTATCGGTTCGGCGGGAACGGCAGGTGCTTTCACCGGCGGGATCCATATATCCCTGATTCCAAGCATTCCAAGTACAGGCAGGTATTTCTCAAGCTCTTCGAGGTTTTCAAAGCCAGCTATTCTGACCTTGTCATATCCGCCTTCGGATACGATTACGACAGGCTTGTCGAGAATGGCATCCAGTTTATCGCGCATTGCAATGGCATTGGCTTTATCATGGAAAGCTCCGGCCTGTATCACAAGTGCGGGGACGAATACGGGAGTAACGGTTTTTTCTATCCTCGTCTCCTGTATCATGGCAAGAGAATCTTCCCTGGTAACAAGGACCCTCTGTTGCTGTCGGGCAATGAGCCTGATAATCCAGAGTTCGTTGAAACCGATCTCATTGAGTTTTTTGACAATCTCGTCCACTTCAGCACGCGTGGGGATATCAAGGATGCGGACCCTGAAGAAATCTCCCTCGATAACGATCTTCACCTCCTTACCCAACAGATCCTGCAGCCTACTACGCAATCCTTCAGCATATGAGCGTTCTTTGAATGCCCCTACCTGTATTGCCCAGCTGTCTTCTGCTATGGTATACAGTTCCTCGGTTATTTCATGAATTATGAGATAAGTTGTGTCTTTGACAATAGTGACCGGAACCGGAACCGAAACAGAATCGGGAACGGCAACTGCTGGCACTGCTTTTCTGCTTCTGATCGTGAAATTAAGACCGTCGGCTATATCTCCTTCAGCAACACCTCCCCTTATTGTGAAGGCTAAAGAATCGGGGCTGCCTGAATAGTTAAGTTTATGTAACTGTGCCGTATCGGGTTTCACGTAATAATTTCCAGGGGCCAGTCCGAAGAGGCTGTAGTAACCGTCACTTTCAGTAAGTGCTTTTCCGGCAGGTCTGTTTTCAGATGTGAAAAATCCCATTATTATCCTTCCAAGGCCAAAGGTTTCTTCTCCGGATTCGAGATAGACATACCCTGTTGCTTCACCTGCCACATCGACAGGGACCTCAACCAACTTCATGATATTGGGATCAACGGCCACACTGAAGCTTCTGTCTGAGATTCTCCAGGCCACATTATCGAAACTGTCGGGATCGATTTCGATGAAGCATGAAGAGTAGGGTTCCAGTGCTGTTATCCTGACCGTGGTATCACGGCTGGTTTTTTCAACAAGTCCGCCCGATGCACGAAGGTTCAGCCCTGTTGCTTTCGGTTCTCCCGGATCCCGCCTGTTGTTGGAGTTAAGGTCGAGGAAGGCCACCACCGTAATACCTCCTTTCCCGACATTGGTTCTGTTATAGGTCCCAAAGAAGCGGGTTGAGCGGTCGTTGATAAAGCTTCCCCTTGCATACTGAATAAGGGAAGTCTTTCCGTTTGCCTGTCGTGCTGAAGCTCCCGCCTGTGCAAAGGAGAAATCGTATCTGAGTCCGAATTCAGCCAGGCTGATGCCATTACTGAAATTACGTTCATAGGAGGCATTAAGGAAGGCATGGTCGAGCAGATGTTTTTCAACTGATAACTTCATGGACTGTAACTCACCGGAGGTATAGCCATACTGAACCTGTGGTATCACGACAAAACGGGCAGGCAATCTGAAGGCCAGTGACAGATTGCTGTAAACAAAGGGATCAA
>CAZBQM010000119.1:0-2864 GCA_964494045.1 uncultured Rikenellaceae bacterium | reverse complement strand
GCTCCGGGCAGGGAGGAGAGATATTCAAGTCCGGCTCCCATGGTAAGATTGCGCGACAGGCCAAAACTGATCCTGGCCTTTGAGAAACGGCTGGCAAGAGAGTCTTCCACTATTCCGGCACTCACGTTATATTCCATTGTCCCGGGAGGAAGAAAATTAAAAGGTATGTTTATGCTCTGTTCCCGGGTTCTTTCCTCTCCCCAGGGGCCATAGTATTTTAATTTAATTATTGAGTTGCCATAGACCATGGGGACCTCGAATGTGAAGAAACCCGAAGCATCGGCTTTTACATAATCGATAAGGGTATTGTTGATATATAGTTCGACTATCCATCCCGGCTCAGTCCTGTCGCTCAGGGTATAGCTTCCGAAAGAACGTCTGTAGGTGGTAGGGGTGTTGGTAAGCTGAACACCTATGACCGGACTGTAGAGGGAGGAGAAGGCCTGGGTAGCAATTTTACCGGCCATCACCTGCCTGATCGGGCTGAAGTCGTTGTTGACATATCTCCAGAGGTAATACTGCTGTTTCTCAGAGAAAGGATCGCTGGAGGAGTAGTTAAGTGATGCGGTGGCCTCTCCCCCGGCTATCATTGCTCCAAGTGAAAGATTTGCCCGTATATCGCTGGCTCCGTTTATCTCCTCGCGAGCGGTCACAGACCAGTCGGCCATGCCGAATTTGAACATAGGGAATGTTCTGCCTATTGTGGTGTCGGCAGTGACATTCCCCTTGAGCCGGGTAAGGTTATGGCGCATCTCTTCAAGCCGCATCTCCCTGATCAGTGGAAGTTCGAGCCGGCTTGAGACAGTCACGGTAAGGTTTCTGAAATTGAAGACTGAGGTGAGCCCAAAGACTGAACCGAAATAGCCGGATCTCAGGTATAGGTCTGTCTCCGTCCTGATAAGATCACCATCATTGAGGGTGATAGTCTTTCCGTTATATCTTATCAGATTGTCTGTTCTGCTTATCAGGTATTCCGCTTCGGGGTTTATAAAAAAGCCCGAAACACTTTTAAAATCCGGGGCTGGTACGTTCCTGATCTTCAGGAAATCGAACATCGCCGAGACGGGAAGGAAGAGATCCCTGTCATTCAGGACTCCTGTAATATCTGTACCTCCGAACCCCTGGATCTCAAGAAAGAGAGGTATCTCTTCGTAGGCTGGTTCATCCTGGCCAAGGAGCAAGGACCAGTTAAAAAAAAGCAGGATGATCAGAAGCCATGGGAGCCGACGGGGGAAGATACAAAGCATACTCCATGCCGGGTTCTTTATGGTGTATGCTTTTTTGATCATCATTTCACTTGTACAGTATTAATATGTTAACCTTATTCCTGAATGAAAATAAGGTCGAAGGAGCCGCTGTAACTGCCCGGCGGATTGGAACCGGGCTCCTCCACGGACAATATTCCCCCTATCTTCATCCGTGTAGTTGCCGGAGGAATGGTTGATATAGTAAACGGAAACTCCGGATCGGGGACACTGAAATGAAGAATCATCGAACCTCCGTTGCTCCCTGTCAGTGTGATATCTGAAAGAGGGACCAGATTGATAAGGGTTCCTTCAGAGGCTGCTATATCGAATAAAGCCGGAGAAAACACGTAACTCATTCCGAGAAGGACTATATCACCTGTCGCGGTACGTGAACCTGCAGTGGTAATGGTTATATCACCTCCTGAAGCGCCATGGTAGAATGCTCCGAATGCAAGATTCTGCGTTGTGGTGACTGCGATGGGCTGCGGCGGATCGGGCTGAGCTGACAGAGAGATACATACCATCAACAATATCAGCACAGGGACGAGTCTGAGAAGATGGCCCGAAGAATTCTTTTTCCACTTTTCCCGCTTAATCATCTTGTTGTTATAAAAAGTTTTAGAGTATTCCTTCTATTGCCTGTGGTTAAGGAAATGATATAAATACCTTCATCCAGTCGCGGATCAATCTCATAATGCCCCGTTTGGTAAATGTCTTTGCTGAACATGGTCTGACCATTCAGATTCATGATCTCAAGTCTTCCCCTGTCTCCGTTCAGCCTCAGCACTTCCGCCACCACGATGCCACCGGATGAAAAGGCCGTAAACCATTGATCGTCAGTCACCGGATCATCAATACCTGTAGGCAGGTTTTTAAGGTTAAGGAAGAAACGGCCCGGATAATCGCCGGCATTGAGGTCAACGCTGTAACTTCTGGCTCCTCCTAGTTGTGTGACGGTTCCCGTCAGGCTATCAGTGAGGAATATTCCTTCACGGGCCAGCATCCCTTCTTCGTGGGTCAGGCAGAAGGTCACATTCCCGTTAGTGCTGGTTTTAATTCCCACAGGAATAGTATAATCCTTATCCAACAGATCAGGCAGGGCGTTGATAGATAGTCTTTTCTGTCCGGGCTCCACTGTCCACAGGTTAAGCACCTGCAGGTCAGTGTTAAGAATCTTAAGCGCATCGAGCTCTCCGTCAAACTCCT
The DNA here is from genome assembly GCA_964494045.1 of uncultured Rikenellaceae bacterium. Classification (GTDB taxonomy): domain Bacteria; phylum Bacteroidota; class Bacteroidia; order Bacteroidales; family VadinHA17; genus LD21. The sequence goes on along the minus strand of CAZBQM010000119.1, from coordinate 411 downwards.
CTGTTGCCTTGGCATCGAGGTAGACAGCCAGAACATCTGAAGTCAGTGTATTATCACCTGACCGGGCTCCAAGTCTTATCAACGCTGCAGGGCCTTTGGATCCGGACTTCATATAGAGAGGTGAAAGGGAGTTGACCCTTGCCCTGTTGTCAATTAGGATTGTTCCGGTTACAGGAAATGATCCGGCAGATACCTTGACGAAGAAGCCCTGCATGGATGGAATTATTGATGATGCGTTCCCGTCACTTGAAATACCATTGACATAAGAACTGTATGTCCCTGTGTACTGGTTGCTTGTACCGGCCCTGAAGAAATAGATGGCATCATTTATTTCTGATCTGCTCCACCCTTCCTCTGAATCCCAGTCTATGGGAGAAGGATACGGATTACCTATGAGGTTGAAGCCGTCGG
>CAZBQM010000118.1:0-4811 GCA_964494045.1 uncultured Rikenellaceae bacterium | reverse complement strand
TTGGCGTCCCTGGAATGGGCGTTTCAAATACCATATCAACTGGTCCGAATTCAATTACAGATGGTCCGAGGTCCATATCAGATTTAAGGATCTCTTCCCATGTGATCAATCTGCCGGTGTAGGCAGCTGTTCTTCCCATAATTGCGCACAGAGTGGATAATGCAGTTGTTTCTCCTTCATTGACATACTCGCCTGTCCTGATGGCATGAACAAGATGCATATGTTCCTGAACATAAGGTGGAATGGCTATGGTATTCATAGGATTCCCGTTTTCATCTTTCGGATATTCGAATTTCCATTTTACATTACCCTGGAGGTCCCATATGGTGTTCTGGCAGTTGGTATAACCCTCTGTCCCCATGATCAACTCTCCTGTACTGTTTGCACAACTGTCGATCTGGCGGCACATGCTGTGAGAACTGATCCCGTTACCATAATCGAAGTCGATACTGAAAAAGTCATACTGGTCGCCGGTCACCCTGCGATGACGGCCTCCGTAACCGATTGCCTTTTCAGGAAGTTTTCCAAGAAACCAGTTGATGACATCTATATTGTGAACGTGGGTGTCGAGAATATGATCGCCGCAAAGCCAGCAGTAGTTGTTCCAGTTACGTACCATATAGGTCATGTCGTCCCATCCTTCTTCCCTGAGTCTGAACCATACATGGTCCTGATTCCAGAAAGCTTTGGCTGATGTGGGTGTGCCGATGGCGCCTGCCATAACCTGCTTGTAAGTTTCAATATAGTCTTCCTGGTGTCTTCTCTGGGTTCCGGTAACAACGTTAAGGCCAATAGATTCAGCCTTTTTTGCTGTTGTAATAACCGACCTGATACCCACTGAATCAACTGCCACAGGTTTTTCAAGGAAACAGTGCTTGTTATTTGCCACAGCCTCCGCAAAATGGAGTGGACGGAACTGAGGCGGGGTTACACACAAAACAACATCCACATCGGGTAAGGCAATCAGCTTCTTATAAGCATCAAACCCGGTGAAGCAGTTCTCTTCCGGAATCGGGAGATCGAAAGAGGCAAATCTGGCTCTTGTTGCATCGATCTGATCCTGGAACACATCAGCCAGGGCTATGATCTCAAGATCTGGCCCTGCACTTATAAAGTTGATTGCTGCACCTGTTCCCCTGGCTCCACAGCCTATAAGCCCTGCCCGAAGTTTCTTCCCTGCCGGAGCACCCTTGAGAACGGGTGGAAGACCAAGCGCCTTGGAATCAGGTGCTTTTCTGCTACATGCTGAAAGAACAGCTCCTGCTCCTGCCAGACCGATACCGGCAAGTGCAGTTTTTCCAATAAATTTTCTTCTGTTAATATTTTGCATCTCTTTATAATATTATTTATTTTCTTATAAGCCCTGAACGGCGCTGTCGGGTTCACATACTACCCTGAAACCAACGTCGATAACATCCGAATACCACCATATACTCTTCGGAATCTGCGGGTCGGTTGAAAGCCAGGCTTTTGTTTTTGTGAAATCCCTGTTGGCTGTCCTCAGATCTTTTGCATCACTCTTGAATGATCCGCCGCGGACAACATGTTCCGAACCTCTCCTGGGCCCAAGCGGGTCGACATTTATAGTATCAGTCTGATATGCAGTTGATGCATAGTAGTCGAGACAGAACTCTGACACATTACCCAGCATGTTCTTAAGCCCGAAAGGATTTGCTTTAACAGCCGATGGTTCTTCAGTCTTTGCCTTGTTATTGTTCATATAAATAGCATATGAAGCTATGACAGCGGTATCGGCCTTGAATATCTTTTTAAGGAAGCCATCGTTGGAAACCTTTTTCGGGTCGGCTGCAAAGAAATAAGGCGTCTCTGTTCCTCCCCTGGCTGCATATTCCCATTCAGCTTCGGTAGGCAGACGGTATTTCTTGCCGGTGACTTTTGAAAGCCACTGACAGTATACTGTTGCGGCATGCCACGACATGGTAATAGCCGGTCTTGTTCCTTTTCCCCATCCCTGGTCAGGAGCACCCCATGGGGGAGTAGCACCTGAAATGGCATCGACATCCTGGTTGGCTACCACTTTCCCTTCAGTCCTTCCCTGCGAACCTGTAGCTCTGAAGAATGCAAGATACTCATCCCATGTAACCTCAACCTTTGCCATCCAGAAAGGTGACAGGGTTACCTGACGCTGCGGTCCTTCGTCTTCCTCACGGAAAAGCTCATCAGCCGGGCTTCCCATCTTGAACGTGCCGCCTGGAATGGCAACCATATCAAAGGTCACACCCGATCCAGGTATCTGCTCGGTAAAACTCTCAAATTTATCAACCTTGGTAGCTTCAGCAAAAACGATCTCCTCTCCGGTTACGGTAACACCAAAAGTCGAGTCATGAGCATGTAATGCATTCCTGTCGTAATGACCCACGTTGAGGTGGCAGTTCAGACAGCTCTGATCATCAGCTCCCGAAACATAAAAAAGGTGAGCATTACTGCCATCAACCGACAATGTTACAGGAAACAGATTCTCATGACACTTAAGACATGATGTTTCATAAACAATTTTTTTGGCGTAGTCAACCTGACCCTTGGCATCCCAGTCAATGTCAGCACTATCCTTGAAAAGATAGCCGTAAACATCTTTGAGTCCGGTTTTTGCTTTTTCAAACACATAGCCATGACCCTTTGGAGGGAGATGGCACTCCACACAATTCACTATATTACCCGATGGGTTATTGTAATGGGTTGAAAGTTTCCAGCTCTGCTCAGCATGAGGATGAAAATGACACACCATACAAAACTCATTGGTTGAGGTATAATCTATTGCTCCATTAAATGATACCAATAAAACAAGTCCGGTGATTATACCCAGGATAAAAATCCACTTCTTAGCATTCCCTTTCGCGAATCCCTTTTTGCACCAGTTTCGTAAATTCATGATTTTTTAAAAAACTTATTATACAACTTTTCAAAGATAATTTTTTTTTTGAAAAAACTTAATAATTTAAAAACATACTAAAAATAACAGAACAACTCTCAGTATGGAAACGTAACATACAAGCATCCTTATCTTTACCTTCAGGTCTTACAATCACATTCAGACTCTACCCTGAGGCCGGAATGAAAACAGTCAGAGCACTCCCAAAAACTCTCCGGCATCCGGGAATAAGTCTTAAGCCAGTCTTAGGTTATTGTATGATCGTGGTTTGCACCACGAACAGTCCCGGCTGCGCCGGGAAACAACCCTCTCTTGCCCCGGGAATTATCACCATACCAGTAAGAAGCCCCGGAACAGACCACAATACGACCTTCTTCAAAAACGTTTATTTCCCGGATGAAGATAGTAAAATATCCTGCATATAAAACAGAAATGATATTTTCCTTTCCCGCGCTGTCTGCTTTATGTTACCTTTACCTGAAAGTAAGCGGTGAGACATATTTTTGTGCCCCCGTCACCGTTATCACTGAACCAATACTTGTACCGGGAACGGGAAAAGACAATTAACAGCAAAAGTCATGACTTACAGAAAGACAAAAATACTGATCGTTATTCTGCTCCATCTTCTTGCAGGCAGTGCACTAAACGGTCATCCCTGGAAACCCAGCCATTATGTTATAGTCGATACTGACGGAGGCACCGACGACATGAAAGCCATCAGCATGCTTCTTGCATCTCCCGATGTCAGGGTTCTGGCTGTTATCGCTTCACCTGGTGTCCTTACTGCCGAAAACACCTATATAAAAGTAAAGAGTCTGCTTAACTCCTTCTTTCACGAAGGAATACCTGTTGCAATCAATACCGACATCAGGTTCATTGGTAAGGAAATGCCCGTTGCCCTTTCCTGTTCCTGGGGCGTTGAAGAGGGCATCGATCCCTCAAAGGCTCCCAGGTATCTTGATCTTATAAGGGCAACCATCGAAGCCGAAAAGACAAAATTTTCCTTCCTATGCCTTGGTGGTGCCTCAACTGCATGGTCAGTATTAAGGGAAATACCAGCCTCACGGTCGCAAATAACTGAATTTGTCTGGAGTGCCGACGGGATGTCCGACACCGGAGGGTTCAACTATAACATTGATAAAACATCATCCAGGAACCTGCTCCGTCAGGAGATACCTGTAAAGATCGTGAAAAGGGCTCCCTCCTCTGACCAGCCATTCTATTCAGAGGAATTTACCCGGCAGATTGAGAAAGCAGCAACGGTATATGCACTCAGAATAAGTGAGTTCCTGAGGTCTGAGACGGCGAGTAATCACAGTTTCTCGTTGGATGCCACCGACGAAATGGTTCCTGTCTATCTTCATTTTCCCGGATTGTTTGTCTGTGAAACAATCGGCAATGTGACCGACTGTTCACCGTCAGTTTCAGATGAAATGAAAGCCGGTATCATAAAGATCCTTAAGGGAGAGACAGTCGGAAGGAACCAGGTAATCAGGACCATGCCTGATGATCCTTCCTTTTACTATGACGATATTGCTCCTTCAGTCTCAACTATCATAAAGCGCTATGGAACCGATGAATGGAGTTCAGGAGTACTTGCCAATGAACTGCACAGACACCTTGGCGTCTTTGCCATTGTGGGAGTTAAGATGGGGATAAGGGCAAAGGAGTATTTCAACACCGGAGTTGATGAGTTTTCTGTCATATCCCATGCCGGCTCAGTGCCTCCCCTGAGCTGTATGAACGACGGCCTCCAGGTAAGTACTGGTGCAACACCGGGACATGGGCTGCTTAAGGTAGCCAGTGATACCTCAACGGCTCCTTCAGCGGAGTTTGCATATCTTGATCACAGAATAAGGCTTACACTAAAAAGAGAGCTGGCCGAAAAAATAAGCTCGGAACTCAACGAGATAGACTTTGT
>CAZBQM010000117.1:0-4920 GCA_964494045.1 uncultured Rikenellaceae bacterium | reverse complement strand
ATCTTAAGTTTGATTTAACTGAAAACATATCAATAGACAGTCCCGTAATGGTAACCGATATGATCATGGATGGTAATCTCGGTCAGCCTTTTATGAGCAAGTACATTATAACTGTTGATCTTGTGAATAACCGGTTATGGATTGCAAATGAGTAATAATGATTGCAAAGTCCCGAACATAATATTAAGGTTGTTGGAATAGAAACTCATTAATACACAATAATTTCAGCCTGCATTCGACCTGTGCTTTTATCCGGTCAGTCAGTAAAGCCTGAAGTGCCACTTACGTGAAAGTTCACTCTGGCACCAGGGCAAAAAATCCTGAAGATCTTCCCCAGCCCTTTACAGGGTCGGCAATATGAATTGAGGTATCATGGGAAATCTTGCCCGGCTCAATTTTAACATCCATGAGGTTTAAATAAGTATCCCTGAATTCCGGCACTTCAGCCTGTCTTTTTATTTCACCTGCACATTCCGTTTGTTTACCTCTTTTCTCAAAGAAAGAGTGATACATACGAAATTTTTAATTGACTTTTACGTCAGTCATCCGGAACATCAACAATAAAGAGATGAATAAAATCAGCCTCATTCTTGCAGCAGTCTTGATTCAAGCCTGTCCGGTTAATGCCCGGAATCCGGGACCGGGTCAGAAGCTTAAAACCAGGAAGATTTATACCTATACCTTATACTCAGATAAATGATACCCGGTATTCTACTGAATGGTTTTAATTCCTACAGTCTGGAAGAATCAGAGAAAATCAGCCTGATGAACCGGATCGATATAAAATATGTAGTCCCTGAGGCATGGATATCTGATTTTCTTTCTGAGATATGCGGGAAGTACAGGATTCTTCAAATCCACGATAACCGCGTTTTCTTATATCATACAACTTATCTCGATACCAATGAGTTCGATTTCTTCAAAATGCATGTCACTGGAAGGCCGGTGAGATATAAAGTCAGATACAGGAGATATGATGAAACAGCGATGACTTTCCTGGAAATCAAGAAGCGGATAAGAGGGAACAGAACAATAAAATGGAGGATTGAGAGTCACGCTACCGACCTGAATTCCGACCCTGATGCTCCCGGCTTTCTCAAACCCCATCTTGAAATGGCCCTGGGGTCATTTCAAACAGTCCTTTATAACAGCTTTAACCGGATTACACTAGCAGGAAATGATATGAATGAGAGGATCACAATAGATTTAAACCTTAACTTTTCAAGTCCCGGTGGGGGACAAATCACCTGCCCCGGATTATCGGTTATCGAGATCAAGCGTAATAAGCTTTTTGACAGGTCTCCTTTGGTGAGTATCCTGAAGGAGCATAATGTGAAACCGAGGGGATTCAGCAAATACTGCGTTGGAGTCGCATCGTTATATGAACTTCCCAGGAAGAACATCCTGAAGCCTGAAATCTTATTGATAAAAAAAATTGAACATGAAAATTCTGGAAGTATTGCAGTCTGATTTCATCAGCCTGGACCTGATAGATATTGAAAGCCTCATTGAACTTGTACTGAGGTTTGCTCTTAATACTGCCGTAATAATTATACTGGTCAGGTATCTGTACTATGAAGTGGCAAAGAGAAAGGATTACCTTTTTACATACATTCTGATCTCGACAATTGTCTTTCTTCTATGCTTCCTCCTGGAAAGCGTCAAGCTTCAGATTGGATTTGCCCTTGGCTTATTTGCAATTTTCGGAATTATCAGATACCGGACCGATTCGATGCCGATAAAGGAAATGACCTACCTCTTCCTGGTGATAGGTATTTCTGTGATAAATGCTCTGGCAAGTGCAAAAACGAGTATCGCAGAGCTTCTGTTTACAAATATCTCCATCCTGTTGATTACATACGGGCTCGAGAGGATATGGCTTCTGAAACACGAATCATCGAAGATCATTATTTATGATAAGATTGAATTGGTCAAACCTGAGAAATACCAGGAACTGTTGAAGGACCTGCAGGAACGGACCGGTATAGATATCAAACGCGTTGAAATAGGAAGGATGGATTTTCTGAAAGAGACATCCCTTATTACAATTTTCTATGATTCTGAAAACGGTATTGAATCAGCATCCGATCAGTTTATTACCAGAAATGAGAATGATGATGAAGACTAATAAATTCTTCCTGATACTGCTCCTGTTGTCTGCCAGTACTTCAGCACTGTCGCAAAAGGATTCTGATTTCTGCCTGTGGAATGACATTTCATTAAAGCATGATATTCTTAAGAACCTTGAAGCAGAGATTTCAGGAGATCTGAGAACATATAATCAGAGCCGTGATATTGAACAGGTGTTTGGGCAGGCAGGTCTTGAGTACCGGCTCTCTGATCATTTTTCAATCGGAGGTGCATATCGTCTTATCAGAAAGGCTGAAGGTGACGATGGATTTTTTTACAGCCATCGTCTTATGTTCGATCTTACAGGGGAGTATCAGATAAAAAGGGTTGAACTGACGGGAAGGATAATGTTTCAGCGGACAACAGGAACTTACATTGAAGATAGTGATGACCTTAACCCTGAAGGCGTCGGCAGAATACGGCTGATGCTGAAATACAAACCCATGTCAGGCCCCTTAAGACCTTACTTTTATTATGAAGCATTCAGCCACCTGAACGGGAATGAACCCGTTATAGGCAAAAACCGACTTTCAGGAGGTCTCGACCTGAAACTTACACGGATAGTGACTCTCGGAGCAGGTTATATTTTTCAGACCACAGGCTCTGGTGCAAACGAACATATACTATCAATAAGCAGCACAATAAAATTCTAACTAAAAAAGGAAGAACATGTCAGTCAGATATTTAAAATTAAGCTTAATCAGTCTTCTGATGATTATTGTTGTGGTTATTTCCTGCGAGAAGACTTATGTCGATGATGGACCTGATTTTGAGGAAGAGCCGGAAGATTATGCCCGGGATACAACAGAAGCAGTTCGCATCAGATTCAATGGCACATCAGTAAGCATAGAGCCACCCGTTGCTGATGTTACCGGAGCTAAGGTTACTATCACTGAAGCCGCGACATATTTGATATCGGGTTCTTCAGATGAAGGACAGATAGTGATAGATGCTGCGGACGAAGCCATTGTAAAGATCATCCTTAACGGGATCGACCTTCATAATTCAACAGGGGCTGCTTTTGTTGCAACAAAGGCCGGCAAGACGATAATATTCCTGAATGAGGGTACAGAAAATTATCTGAGCGATGGCTCATCTTACGCGAATTCTGATGGTGACGTTAATGCAGCATTGTTCAGTAATACATACATGTCGGTTTCGGGCGGAGGTTCACTGGAAGTAACAGGAAATTACCTCGACGGTATTTCAACTGATGACGGTTTGATCATCAATAGCGGGAATTTCACTGTTAATGCCAAAGATGACGGTTTAAGGGGAAAGGATTATCTCATCATAAGGGATGGAAATTTCAATGTACAGTCGGGTGGCGATGCACTTAAATCAGATAAGGAGAATGACGGCTCAACGGGCATGATACAGATTGAAAAGGGTAATTTTAGTCTTGATGCATCGTCAGGAGATGCCATTGCTTCCACCGGCGAAATATCAATCTCTGATGGAACTTTCGATATCATTACTGCAACAGGTGCAGTTATCTCATCAGGCTCGGGTACAGGGGGTATGCAGCCGCCAGGTGGCAGGCCCGGTGGTTCTTCAGGCGGGTACTCCGGACTAACATCAGAAAAGGCAATTAAAGCGGGTACCAGTCTGGAGATAATCAAGGGGACTTTTAAGATTAATTCAGCAGATGATGCAATTCATTCCGATGGTGAAGTTGTTATCAGAAACGGGGAATTAACAATAGCAAGCGGAGACGATGCCATACATGCTGATAAGTCGGTTACGTTTGAAGACGGTAACCTTAAGGTCAGCAAGTGTTATGAGGGCATTGAGAGCGCCTCCATAACAATAAACGGAGGATCTGTTGTCCTGGCATCTGTCGACGATGCTTTCAATGCAACGCGCGGCCAGGCCACAGAACAAAGTGATGGAAGCAGTCTGCTTATAACTGGCGGGTATATAGCAGTAAATGCTTCAACTGGTGATGGCCTCGATAGTAATGGGAATGCTGTTATTACAGGTGGTACAGTCATCATCCACGGTCCATCGTCGCAGCCGGAAGTTGGTTACGACGTAAACGGAAGTTTTTCACTTAATGGAGGGACTTTTGTTGCCACAGGACCAAACTCGGGTAATATGATAGAAACACCTTCTTCTTCATCCGCCCAGAATATTATAGGGATATTTGGGTCGGTTTCCTCATCCGCACTTATTCATATCAGTGATGAATCGGGAAATGAATTGCTGACTTTCAAACCTGTGAGGAACATTTATTATATAGTTTTCTCCTCTCCTGATTTAAAAACCGGATCCACTTACCAGATCTATACAGGAGGCACGTCAACAGGAACCGCCTCGGATGGATTTTATACCGGTGGAACATATTCAGGTGGTACGTTGCGCAAAACTGTTACAATTTCCGGTAAAATCACAGGTGTAACTTTATGAAAACAATATCTTTATTCTTTAAAAACACCTTAAACAGGGAATCAGAATGAATTACTTTCATGAAAAACGCTTTCTCCAGATACTGGTTCATATTTTTTCATGGACAGTGTTTTTCTTACTCTTGTTTTTGCTTGAACCTTTGCCTCCGGGAAGACATTCAATCCTTTCAATAATAATAACGGATCTTTTTTTTATGATCCTTTTCTACCTGAATTATTATGTACTGGTCCCCCGGTTTTTTATACCCCGGAAATATCTCAGATATATATCAGTTTGTGTCGTGTCTGCGTTAATTACAGTTTATATTCCTCCACTTCTTACTGGTGTTTCTGACAACCGGCAGCCTCCAAAACCGCGTGAAGAATTTTCAGGTCCTGCTCC
>CAZBQM010000116.1:0-4930 GCA_964494045.1 uncultured Rikenellaceae bacterium | reverse complement strand
TAACTGCATCCCTGAAGTTTGACGCGATTATATATTTCAGTCCCGACATATATAAATTCAACCCAAGAAAGACTACAAGCATAATTAGAATAAAATACTTCATAATATAAGCGTATGTCGTCTTTGCATCAGAATGTTTTGCTCTCTCGAAAAAAAACGGCTCAGCTGCAAAGCGAAACATCTGTATAAAAAGGGCCATCAGAACGGCAATTTTATATCCTGCCCCATAAACCCCTACAACAGCCTGCCCTTCTTCCTCTCCTATCATTCTTCGTAAAATGACTTTATCCAGAACATCATTGATTGTTCCGCTCAGGCCTGCCAGTAAAAGAGGAAACGAGTAAGAAAACATCTGTCTCCAAAGAACCCTGTCGAACCGGAAACGTATTCTTACTATCCAGGGAAGTAACATCAGAAGTGTAGCTGCACTTGAAATCAGATTTGCAACAAATACATAACCTACCCTGTAATCCGGATTATATATCCTTCTGAACCATCCATCACTTTTCTCCCAGATACCTGGAGCTATCTTCAGCAAAAAAACTACCAGTACTATTGTAATTATAACATTTATTATCTTGATTGTACTGAAAAGAATCGGCCTGTTTTTCTTTCTCAGCATTGCAAAGGGGATGGCAGTAAAAGCATCAATGGCAACGATGCCTGCAAACATCCTTATATAGTCATGATTATTCCTGTAGTTCATTGCAGCCGAAACCGGGCCAATGAAAATATTCACAAGAACAACGAAAAGCACTGAACTGACCAGGAGACTCAGAAGTGCTGTACTATAAACTTTATCCGGATCGTCACTTTTCTGTGAAAACCTGAAAAAACCCGTCTCCATCCCATAGGTTAGAATGACAAGGAGAAGCACCATCCATGCATATAATTCCGTGATTATTCCATACTGCCCCGGATCATCATTAAAAATCCTTGTATAAAAAGGCGTCATCACTGCATAATGCAGGAAACGTGGAATGATAGTACCCAGCCCGTAAATGAGGGTTTGCCCTGCAAGCTTTCTTACCTCTTTCATTCAGTGAATTTGTTGACAAATATAGCTTTAATGGGATTAAATGGGACAGACACGGGGTGTTTCGTTAAATTTTGAAAAGCTTATATTAGTGTATCTATCAAAGTTAAATATCTTTGCAATCAGATTTGCAGAACATTATTAACCAAAATCCGGTTTTCATGAACATTGGTTTAAGAAATTTGGCGCTGATTCTTTTTGTTGTACTAATCACGTCGTGTGATGCGCCCGGCAGCAACGACAACACTTATGTGCTTATAAACACCTCAATGGGAAATATCCGTGTAAAGCTCTATGACAATACACCTGTTCACCGCGATAACTTTATTAATCTAGTTAACCAGGGCATTTACGAAGGTATCTCCTTTCACAGGGTTATCAACGAATTCATGATCCAGGCAGGAGATCCTGCAACCCGGAGCGGACTGTCAAAACAGCAGCTTGATACTCTTCAGACGTACACTCTTCCTGCTGAAATAAGGCCTGATAATTTCCATAAGAAAGGGGCACTGGCTGCTGCCCGTCAGGGTAATGAAGTCAATCCTGACATGCGTTCTTCAGGTACACAGTTTTATATTGTTCAGGGCACCATTCTTGATGAAAACAAACTGTCAGAAGCCCGCGATCGTATCAACAATAATCTAAGGCAGATTCATTTCATAAAGCTTGTCCGCTCAATTGCCGACAGCGCGCGTATGTCAGGTACTCCCATGTCAGAAAGCGAGATCCAGGAAAAAGCCTCACTTAAAATGTTTGAATATCTCTCATCTGAGCCTGGTTACAGTATCTCGGATTCACAGAAAGAAGTATACAAGACAGTGGGTGGAGTGCCCAGGCTTGATGCTACCTATACCGTGTTCGGGGAGGTGGTCGAAGGTCTCGACATTGTTGATAAGATTGCCGCAGTTGCTACTGATCAGTCGGACAAACCCCTTACTGATGTTAAGATTCTCAGTATGAAAATTTCGAAATAATTCAATCATAATAAAAATGTTAGAACAAATATCCTCCCTTTTCTCGGAGGTTGAATCAGCTAAACCATCCTCTTCTGAAGAACTTGAAGCATTCAGATTAAGGTATCTTAGCAAGAAAGGCCTGATTTCAGTACTGTTTGAAGACTTCAGAAATGTTCCGGTTGAAGAGAAAAAGGTAGTAGGGCAGAGGCTTAATCAGCTGAAACAGGCTGCTCAGGAAAAATTCAACAGCCTTAAGGAAACCATGGCCGGTCATGAGACACACGACCGATCAGATGACCTTACACGACCGGCATTTCCCTATGCCGTGGGGACAAGACATCCCATATCGATAGTAAAAAACGAAATTATTGATATTTTCTCCAGGATAGGATTCACTGTATCCGAGGGTCCCGAGGTAGAAGATGACGACCACGTGTTTACCAAACTTAACTTTGCACCGGAGCATCCTGCAAGAGACATGCAGGATACTTTCTATATCTCAAAACTATCACCTGAGGATTCTGATCCTCGCGACATTCTTTTAAGGACACAAACTTCATCGGTACAGATAAGGGTAATGCAGAATCAGAAGCCTCCAATCCGTACTATTTCCCCAGGAAGGGTATTCAGAAATGAAGCAATTTCTGCCAGGGCTCATTGTATATTTCATCAGGTTGAAGGTCTCTATATTGATGAGAATGTATCATTTGCCGATCTTAAACAGACCCTATTGTATTTTGCAAGGGAACTTTTTGGCAAGGAGACAGAGATAAGGCTGCGTCCTTCATATTTCCCGTTTACAGAGCCGTCGGCCGAGATGGATGTAAGCTGCAAGCTTTGCGGAGGAAAAGGATGTAATGTATGCAAACATACAGGCTGGCTTGAAGTCCTTGGTTGCGGTATGGTTCACCCCAATGTTCTGGAAGCTTGCAATATAGACAGTCAGAAATATACGGGGTTTGCTTTTGGTATGGGACTGGAAAGGATTGCCATGTTAAAATACCAGGTAAATGATCTCAGGTTATATTTCGAAAATGATATAAGATTCCTGAATCAATTCAGAAGTGCATTTTGACCAGACAGTTTCAAACATTTGAAACAGTGATTTGTTATTACATGGTTTTGATCTTTAATTAAAATCATTTACGGGCAATGAAACAGAATGAAAACAATATCCCCCTGTGCCAGCACTGTGCTCTTGATAATGTTTCACTTTTCAGGTACCTGACCCCTGATGAAGTTGAGAACGTCAATTTTGAAAAGGACTTCAGGGAGTACAGGCGTGGTGACATACTCTACCAGGAAGGCAACAGGATAAGTGGCTTCTACTGTATCAACAGCGGAATAATCAAGGTCTACAAAACCGGTTTTGACGGCAAAGAACAGATAATACGTTTTGCCAAAGCCGGCGAGATTATTGCCTACAGAAGCGTCCTTAGCAACGAGGTTGCATGTACTTCAGCAAAGGTAATTGAAGACTGCCGGGTATGTTTTCTTCCTTCAGAGCTTCTTACATCGCTTGTCAAGACAAATCCTTCCTTTGCACTTGAGCTTTTAAAACTTGCCTGCCACGAGCTTGGAGAAGCCAATTCGTTCATTACCGATATTGCCCAGAAAACTGTAAGGGAGAGGCTGGCTGAAATTCTTCTCCTTCTTGTAAATGACTTTGGCCTCGACGAGCACAATTTTCTTAATATCAGCCTGACACGTGAAGAGCTTGCCAACATAGTAGGAACAGCTACTGAATCGGTTATAAGGCTTTTATCCGAATTCAAATCCGACGGACTGGTCGAACTCAATGGCAGGAAGATACGGATAATGAACAGGAAAGGTCTGGAAAAGATCAGTAATGTTTTTATCTGAAATCAGAAAAGCAAAGGATCAGCACCACTTAACGGCTCCTTCCCAAGGTGCCTGAATGCATGTATGGTTGCCTCCCTTCCCCTTGGTGTACGTTTGAGATATCCCTCCTTTATAAGAAAAGGCTCATACACTTCTTCAATAGTCCCGCTTTCCTCGCCAACAGCAGTAGCTATGGTGTTAAGACCAACAGGACCGCCTGAGAATTTGTCAATTATGACTGAAAGGATCCTGTTATCCATTTCATCGAGGCCGTGCTGATCGATATTCAGGGCTTTAAGGCCATACCTGGTAATATCGATGTCGATCCTTCCTGTACCCTTTACCTGGGCAAAATCCCTGACCCTCCTGAGAAGGGCATTAGCTATTCTTGGCGTTCCCCTGCTCCTTGTCGCTATCTCAACAGCCGCATTATCATCAATTGAAACACCAAGAATGCCTGCCGATCGTTTCACAATACCAGTCAGTATGTTATGATCATAATATTCAAGATGGAACTTTATCCCAAACCTGGCACGCAATGGGCTTGTCAGCAGACCTGACCTGGTAGTGGCCCCCACCAGGGTAAACTTATTCAGTGTCAGCTGTACTGACCTTGCACTTGGTCCCTTATCAATCATGATGTCGATCTGGAAATCTTCCATTGCAGAATAAAGATATTCTTCGACAACAGGACTAAGCCTGTGAATTTCATCAATAAACAGAACATCCCCTTCCTGAAGATTTGTAAGAAGACCTGCAAGATCGCCAGGTTTGTCAAGAACCGGTCCGGAAGTGACGCGCAGGTTAACTCCCAGTTCATTGGATATTATTGCAGCAAGTGTGGTCTTTCCCAGGCCGGGAGGACCGTGAAGGAGAACATGATCAAGAGCTTCACCTCTTTGTTTTGCAGCTGTGACAAAAACAGTCAGGTTATCAATCACCTGTCGCTGTCCCTTGAAATCATCAAAGCTTAAAGGCCGCAGCTGTGTTTCAAATTCCTTGTCTGAAAGAGAAACGTTTTCCTTTCTTATGCTGAAACTATCTTCCATGGAAGCAAAGTAACTATTTTATAAGCTTAACATCACTTTCAGGAAGA
>CAZBQM010000115.1:0-4943 GCA_964494045.1 uncultured Rikenellaceae bacterium | reverse complement strand
AATAACAACGGCCTTGAATCTACATCCTTCGATCTTTCAAAAGTTCTGAAGAAATAAAAACAGAGCATTTCAGAAAATTACTAAAATGTAAGGGTCATCAGGACAATCGTTCTGATGACCTTTTTTTTCATATTTCACTCAACATATTTCTGCAATTCTCTCTATATTATTGACACACCACGGATTAGTCATACCTCCCGGGCAGACTGTATAAATCCTCATTTTATTACCTTAGCAGGCAAATAGTGGCACAGGCAGACAGGTGATTACGCAGGCGGACTTCCGTGCTTACTATATGAATTAATATTAAAGCTACAGGATTATGAGACTTTATTTCTGGCTGATAATTATTCTGATATTTTTTCATAATCACGAAAGCAATTCCCAGGTAAGGGGTTGCACCGATATTGCCGCTGTAAACTTTTCTCCTTCGGCTGTGATAAACGACGGGACTTGCATTTATAATCCTGCATCTGTAAGCCCTTCAGAAAGCCATGCCCTTCCCGAAATTCTTTCTGAAAGTTCGGGGCTTGTCCTCTGGGACAACACCTTATGGAGTCACAATGATAACGACGACAACAATATATATGCTATTGATACCGTGAGTTTCAGCTTGACGTCTTCATTTGAACTCACAGGAACCATTAACCATGACTGGGAAGAGATAACCTCGGATGAAGATTACCTGTATATAGGAGATTTTGGAAATAACCTTGATGGTAACCGGAAAGACCTTAAAATCCTGAAAGTCGGAAAGAATTCCATTCTCCGGAACGAACCTGAAATTGATACCATTGCTTTTTCATGGTCGGACCAGGATGAATCGGACCCTTCCGGTTTATGCAATACAGATTTTGATTGTGAAGCTTTAATTGCTTTCGGCGATTCTCTTTATCTTTTCACAAAGCAATGGATAAGCAGGAAGACAGGAATTTATTCACTTCCGAGGGAGCCCGGTACATATATAGCCAGGCTGAAAACCGTTTATGATTCGGAAGGTCTGATTACCGGAGCCACCTGCATGGAACAGGAAAATCTTGTTACCCTGTGCGGTTATAACGGTGCTGGTTCCCCCTTCCTTCTGCTTATGTATGACTTCACTGAAGATGACTTTCTGAGTGGTAATATCAGAAAGATAATGATCGATCTGCCTTTCCACCAGGTTGAAGGAATAAGTACAGGTGATGGTCTTCATTACTATGTTACGAACGAAAAAGTTACAGTTAATTCAGGTTTTGTCATCTCTCAGAAAATTCATATTCTGGATCTTAAATCGTTTCTTTGGC
Organism: uncultured Rikenellaceae bacterium; assembly: GCA_964494045.1. GTDB lineage: Bacteria > Bacteroidota > Bacteroidia > Bacteroidales > VadinHA17 > LD21. The sequence goes on along the minus strand of CAZBQM010000115.1, from coordinate 3,657 downwards.
CATATTTATTCGGCAATAGTCAATATTCCGGTGATAATCTCAGGTATGAAAAAATTAAAGTATATCCCAACCCTGCATCAGAAAGTTTGACAATTACTTCAGATAATCCGGCTTTACAAAAATTTAAACTTATCTCTAAGACCGGAATTGTGGTACTTTCAGGTACTATTGAAGGAGGGTTCGGAACAGTGGATGTATCAGGCATTACACCAGGGATTTATCTACTCTGCCCTGAAGGAGAAGCTACCATGGCTATCAGGTTCAGTAAATTCTGATAAAAACTTCCCCGGATCTGTTTTCTTATTACACATACAGGCAGACTACTTGTCACAGATAAGCATCTATTTGTCAAAATATGGATTTGCCGGATTTTATGAAAAATCAAAAATAAATCCATATATCTCACTGGATGTATGATATTTAAACCCCGGCTGCCATATTTAAATAAACCAGAGGTAAGATCACAACAAAAAAGTAAGCAGGGTTTTGACCAATGAGTTGATTTTTTTGATAAATTATGGAGATAAAATGCTCAACGGACATAATGCAATGACAATGAGGTTTCGTAACAGCATATTTATCTCAAAATGAAAAAGAAGGCTATTGACAAGGTACTGATTAAAGAGTAATTTTATCACTGAAAAATGAAGAAATGACTGATGAAGAATGATCAGATCGCAAATAGTAAAGAGATCTCTGTAAACCAGGCCACAATGGGCAGCTTTGAGCAGAAGAAAGCTTCATTCCTGAATGCCGGGAAGGATCCGGTATTCAGGAAACTGGCTGCTGAGGGGGGCGAAGATTTCTTTCATTATATAAACTGGCTGGGTCTGACCATAAATAACAATCTTATGATCCTTTCATCAGTGCACCATTACTATTATGACCTGGAAGATCTTAAGGGTGTACAGACTCTGGTAAACCTTAAAAGACTCAATCAGATAAGCAATCCGGGTGCATTCCTGCACACTATATACAGAGTGCTTCCTCCCAAGGCCAATCTTATTGGCTGCTTTGAAGATTACGGTAGACATAAGGGAGGTACTGTCCGTTTGTACCAGTCTTCAAGATTATTAAACAGCTTCATTAACATGCTCGATTCAAGAATAGACAGGATTTTATCTCAGAAAGATGTTGAGCGGATAATGAAGGAACATGGTTTAAGGGTGATTGATTTTACTGAAATCAATGGGCTGGTCTATTTCTGCTCAGGCAATATTAAAAAGAGTACACTTTAAACGGAAGCCAGGCTTCAGATATTTAATATATTTGAATCTGCTTCGTCAAGGGAGAAGAATATTTTTATATGGATTTCATTAATACTCTTTTCAGGTTAAAGATAATTCCTGTTCTCAGGAAAGGCAACAGGATTGAATTCCTCCTTGGGTCAATAGATATTCTGGCTATAACCCTGGCATTCCAGATAGCATATCTGATTAACTATCACTCCCATGGATTTTTCTTTTTCGGCAACAAGACAATCCTGTTGATATTTGTTGCCATTCTTCCCGTGTGGCTTATTACACTTTATATAATTCAGGTTACTGAGATCCCAAGAACAAAAAGTCTTATAACCCTGTTCCTTGAATATGTGAGATCAGCAGTTGTTGTCAGCCTGGTTCTCCTGATAACTTATTTTGTGTTCAAGCTTTACTATATCTCGAGGCTTTTCCTGATTGAATTTACTTTCCTTGGGTTTATGTTCCTGTACCTGGTCCGGACCTTTGAGTACAAGGTATTCAAGATATACCGTGCGAAAGGATACAATTACGTAAGTATAGTACTGATTGCCGATGAATCGGCTGTTCCTTTTATTGAAAAGATCACTGCCAATCCCGACTGGGGATACAGGATAGAACTGATCTTCACCAACTCAGGTGAAATAAATGAGACTTACCGTTCTGTATTTAAAATACTTCCGGAGAGATCTCTTGGCATGCTTCATGAGATGATGGAATCAGATACTTTTGATGAAGTATACTATATTAAAAAGCAGGTGGTTCCGTCTGAGATCCGTAAGACCATAAGGTCGTGTGAAGAACTGGGTGTTGTTTTCAGACTTATGTACAGGGATCAGGTTCTGAACATCTCAAATGCCATTTTGTCGACAATCGCCGATTATAAATTTCTGACTTTTACCAACATACCGCACAAACCATTTGCCTTGCTTGTTAAAAAACTGATGGATATAAATTTTTCGATAATCATACTTATATTTCTCTCCCCACTTATGCTTCTGATCAGCATTCTTATTAAGCTTTCATCAAAGGGGCCAATTATTTACAGACAACCCCGGGTGGGTTTAAGAGGCAGACAATTTGATCTTTACAAGTTCAGAACCATGGTTCAGGACGCCGATCAGATAAGAAAGAATCTTGAAGCACAGAATGAGATGGACGGCCCGGTCTTTAAGATTAAAGATGATCCGAGGGTCACAAAAATCGGGAAGCTACTAAGGAAGACAGGACTGGATGAACTTCCCCAGCTGATAAATGTTTTAAAGGGAGAGATGTCGCTCATTGGGCCCCGCCCTCCGTTGCAGGACGAAACCAAACAATACAAAAGGTGGCAGTTGAGAAGACTTTCTGTAAAACCCGGACTTTCCTGCTTCTGGCAGATAGTCCCTGAAAGGAATTCTGTGAAATTCGAAAAATGGATGGAGATGGATTTAGCTTATATAGATAATTGGTCACCTCGATTGGATTTTATAATTTTGATAAAAACTATTAAAACAGTTTTTCAGAGATCAGGCCTTTAAAGTATAAACATTTAATTTCTACAATAGCATGAAATCAGGTTTACTAAAAGCCGCAATACTAATAGTTACGATGGTGGCTGTCTCCTGTGTTCCTACCAGGCAACTTAGCTATTTCAACGATATTAATGATATAGCTGAACCAACTACCAACCCCAGGATGCAGAAACTTATTATGCCTTTTGACAAACTGTATATCAGAGTATTAAGCATTGATCTCCAGACCAGTCAGATATTCAATACCTCTGATGAGATCAGATCTGTAAGTAGCAGCAGTATGGTGGGATTAATTGGCTATCTGGTGGATGAAAATGGCAACATAAATTTCCCGTTTGTCGGAAATATTAATGTAGCGTCACTTACAACAAGTCAGGCTGCTGAAAAAATCCAGAAAGCCCTGAGTGATTATGTGGCAAATACATCAATAATTGTTAAATATGTTGATAACCAGATTTCAATCCTGGGAGAGGTAAACAGGCAGGGACTATATTCTTTTTCCCAGGACAAACTTAATATTTATGAAGCTCTTGGCCTTGGAGGTGGTATAACCCGGTATGGCGACAGGAAAAATGTTGTACTTGTAAGGAATGAAGGAGGTAAGATCATGCACTACAGGCTGAACCTTTCCGATTCGAAAATTGCCAACAAGGACTATTACTATGTTATGCCCAACGATGTGGTAATCGTCGAACCTCTGAAAGCAATATCAACAAGCTATTCAAATATAACCTTTACAACTGTTCTCAGTTCAATAACAACATTGATCGCTGTTTTACTCTTTACGGGAGTCAAATTTTAAATTAAATCCATGAATAAAATGTCAGAATTTGATGATTATCAGGGTGATTCCTTTAATATAAAAGCATTTCTGCTTCAGGTTGTCTCCTATAAGTATTTCTATG
>CAZBQM010000114.1:0-5015 GCA_964494045.1 uncultured Rikenellaceae bacterium | reverse complement strand
CTTCAGCATCAAGTTCACGCAGGGTTCGCGCAATGGATTCCCTTGCCACTCCAAAAAAACCAGCAAGTTCTGTCTGGGTCATATCCATCACAATGCTGTCATTTGAAGATCCCGCTTTCTGAAGAATATATTGAGAAAGCTTACCTTTTATGGTCTTGAAGTTCAGAAATTTAATCTTCTCTGAAAGGAACTGCGACCTGTTCGAGATTATATTAAGAAAGTTAAGAAGGATATTATGGTTCAGCATCAGAAGTTTTACGAACTCATTCCTGGTAATCATAAGAACAGCTGAATCAGTTATGCTGATTATGTTCACAGGAAACCTGTTTGCAGAGCCAAAGAGAAAAGCTGAAGCAAGGGCTCCCGGAGCAGGTATATCCTCAATTTTTATTACCCTTCCCGCAAAATCAACCATCTCGCCCTTTACCACGCCTTCAATGACAACCATGAGAGATGTCACAGACTCACCAGCCTGAGCTATCATGCTGCCTGATCTGTACCTTTTGGTCCTGAAAGAAATACCTTCAAGGATATCACTGATTTCGTCGGGATCAAGTCCCCTGAATAGCGGAGATTGGGATATTAGAGTATAATCCATTGTTTTTGGTTTAAATTTAACTGCATTTTGTAACAAATGTTACAAATTACACCGTCTTCTTTAATCATTTTTGTACCGGAAATTATTAATCATCAGGCGAACACCTGGAAAACCGGAAAATATGAAAAGAGAAATTATTAAAATCGATGAAGACCTGTGCAATGGATGCGGCGAGTGCGTACCAGGATGTCATGAAGGAGCCCTCCGGATTATAGATGGCAAGGCCAGGCTGGTAAGTGAGGTCCTGTGTGACGGCCTTGGTGCCTGCCTTGGACATTGCCCTACAGGTGCCATTACCATTGAAACCAGGGATGCAGAGGCTTTTGATGAACAGAAGGTGGCTGAACATAACATAAAAAAGAAAGCCGCCTTCATCCCCGGAGCTTCGTTTAGTCATGGCAGCGGGTGTCCCGGATCGGCACAAAGGGTTATTGACAGAGGGCCGGCAACTGTTCAGAACAACGAGAGTCATCAGTCGGAGCTAAGGCAATGGCCTGTCCAGATGCATCTTATTAATCCTGCAGCTCCATATTTTCAGGGAGCTGACCTTCTCCTGGCTGCTGACTGTGTATCTTACTCCGTTGGAGTCTTCCACAAAAGGTTCCTGAAAGGCAAAACGCTTGCCATTGCATGCCCTAAACTCGACAGCAACACCGAATCGTATGTTGAAAAACTCAAAGCCCTTATCGACATTGCTAAAATAAATACCATAACCCTTATGGTGATGGAAGTACCATGCTGCAGTGGTCTGCTCCGTATGATCAGGAGTGCTCTTGCAGGAGCATCGAGGAAGGTGCCTGTAAAGCAAATCATGATCTCCATCGCGGGTGAGGTTATGACAGAAGAATGGGTGTGAACCACCACGATAAAATTTACTGATCAGCATTTCAAACCGCGACCTGAACTGCTGAAAAGGTTTATCAACGACGAAAAATTACCCCTGCCTTTTTCGGAAATTTCATAAAAAAAGGTTATATTTGATATCAGACCTGTTTCTGTAGCAGAAGGAAATTTCGAAATAATCACTTCATAAAAAACCTGATATGGCTGGGAAAGAAAAAGGAGCCATGTCTTCGGGGAAGACCCTTCTTCTGGGATTTGACATTGGTTCGGTTTCCCTGAACAGTGTTGTGATGGACGAAGATCTCCACATTCTTGGAGACTACTATGAGTATATCCACGGAAAGCCCTATAATGTATTCAGGAACAGACTGGTATCCCTTATCGAAAAATACGGGCACACCAACATAAGGGGCATGGCGTTCACCGGAACGGGAGGAAAGATAGCATCTGAACTTACCGGAGGAGTATTCGTCAATGAGATTATTGCCCAGACAAGCTCTGCAGGTACTCTTTACCCTGAGGCAAGGACAGTCATTGAGATTGGAGGAGAGGACTCGAAGCTTATAATCCTTGAAAAAGATCCGGTTAACGGCAGCTCAAAACTGGTGGATTTTGAGATGAACAGTATATGCGCTGCCGGGACAGGATCATTCCTTGATCAGCAGGCCAGGCGCATTGGTGTTTCAATCGAAAATGAATTCGGTGAACTTTCCCTGAAATCGGTCAATCCCCCAAGGATAGCAGGCAGATGCAGCGTATTTGCAAAGAGTGATATGATACATCACCAGCAGATGGCCACTCCGCTTCACGATATCGTAGCAGGCCTGTGCTTTGCCCTTGCCCGTAACTTCAGGAGCAACGTTGCCCGCCGCAGGGAGATAAGAAAACCAGTGATTTTTGCAGGTGGAGTGGCCGCCAATTCAGGAATGGTAAGGGCATTCAGGGAGGTCCTCGAATTAAAAGACGGAGAGCTTATCATTCCCGACCATCATGCTTCCATGGGAGCTATAGGAGCTGTGATCCATGCCCTGGGAAACGGATTGATGAATTGCAATATGAACGGCACAGAAAGGCTCGATGGTTACCTCGCAACAAACGAAAGCACCTTTGCCTGCCTCCCGGTGTTGAGGGATACCGGAGCTCCCTGCGACAAGACTGTTCATTTTGTACACCCGGGAAAAGAAAAGCTGAAGGTCTGGCTGGGACTCGACGTAGGATCGCTCAGCACCAATGTTGTTCTTATCGATTCAATGCACAGGGTAATTGCCCGCCGATACCTTCCGACTGCCGGGCAGCCGCTGGAGGCAATCCGTAGGGGCCTGTCGCAAATCTTTGAAGAGGCAGGAGCTTTTGTTGAAGTGATGGGAGCAGGTACCACTGGTTCGGGACGTTACCTGACAGGTGATTTTATTGGTGCCGATGTTATTCATAATGAGATTACTGCACAGGCCACTGCCGCAATAGACTATGACCCGGCTGTTGATACTATTTTTGAAATAGGAGGCCAGGACTCAAAATACATAAGCATTGACAAAGGTATTGTTGTCGACTTCGAGATGAACAAGGTGTGTGCGGCAGGAACCGGCTCCTTTCTTGAAGAAGAAGCCGAAAAGCTTAATATAAGGATAGAAGAAGAATTCAGTTCAATCGCCCTTAAAGCCGATTCTCCTGTAAAACTGGGTGACCGTTGCACTGTATTTATGGACTCGGACCTTAATTCTTTCATGCAGAAAGGGGCTAAAAACGACAACCTTGTCGGAGGACTTGCATACTCTATAGTCCAGAACTATCTGACAAAGGTGGTCGCCGGACGCAGGATCGGGAACAGGATCTTTTTCCAGGGTGGAGTGGCAAACAACAAAGCTGTGGTTGCAGCTTTCGAACAGGTACTCGGCAAAAAGATAATACTACCTCCTCATTTTGACATCACCGGTGCAATAGGGGCTGCAATACTATCCGGAAGATCAGTAAAGGAAGGAGTGAAAAGCTCCTTCAAGGGTTTTGGTATAAGCAATACACCATACGATGTCACAAGGTTTGTCTGCAACGGTTGCACAAACCATTGCGAGATACGACGGGTTAGCATAGAAGGTGAAGCCCGGTCGTTGTTCTATGGGGGGCGTTGTGAAAAATACGAGACAGACAACAGAAAAAAAATTAATCCTGACATCCCTGATCTCTATAAAGTAAGAACTGCCATGCTGATGGAGGGTTACAAAGAAGCTGCCGGATCAGGAAAAGTCACAATAGGCATCCCCAGGGCCCTGATGGTTTTCTACCAGCAGTTCCCTTTCTGGCGAACCTTCTTTGAAAGACTTGGATTCGCTGTTATCTTATCGGCCGAATCGGATAAGTCCCTGGTCACAAAGTCAATCGAATCAATCACAACCGAAACCTGCCTGCCCGTGGAACTTATTCACGGGCATGTAATGGATCTCTTTGATAAAGGAGCCGATTATATATTCCTCCCTTTTATCGTAAATGCCAAATTCAGGGAAGGTAACAAAACCTTCAACTGTAACTGTCCATGGATCCAGACACACCCTTTCATGGTCAGGGCAGCACTCAGGACCAGGATTGATGAATCGAGGCTCCTCATACCTGTGCTTCATTTCAGGTTCTTTGAGAGAGCCCTGTTGAAAGAAATGTCCGTTTTCTTCGGCAGCAAATTCGGAATAGGCAATAAGGAGATCGTGGAAGCTGTCAGGGAGGCTGACAGGGTTCAGACAGGGTTTGAAAGAAGACTCATCGAATACGGTAATAAAGTATTGCCCGGGATAAAGGAAAAGTGGAGAACCCTGGTAATGCTTTCCAGACCCTACAACGGGACGGATCCTCACCTTAACCTGGGACTCGTTGAGAAATTGCTTTCCCATAATGTTGTCCCTGTTCCGCCCGACATGCTTGATACCGGCCAGATCAATATCTTTGAGAACTACAGGAATATGTACTGGCCAAACGGACAGAAGATCCTGGCCGCCGCCAGACTTGTTGCTGAGACCAGAGGTCTGAATGCCGTGTATCTCAGTAACTTCAGATGTGGCCCCGATTCCTTCCTTCTGCACTACGTCACTGAGGAGCTTAAGGGGAAGCCCTTCCTGCACCTCGAAATAGATGAACACTCGGCCGATGCGGGAATGATAACAAGGATCGAAGCCTTCCTCGACAGTCTTGAAGGATCGGAAAACAAAGGGAAAAATACAACTCCTGTATTCAGACCCCGTCCAGGTCCCTCCTCCCCCTGCAAGGATAGGATCCTGTACTTCCCCTACATGAATGACTGTGCTTATATGATAGCGGCTGCGGCAAGAAGTGTGGGGGTCCAATCCGAAGTACTGCCGGTACAGACCAGTGATGATATAAGCCTGGGCCGGAAGTATACCTCGTCGCGGGAATGTTTTCCCATGATCTGCACTACCGGAAGTTTTCTCAGGAAGCTGATGGAACCGGGCGCCAACCCCGCGAAAATAAGTTTTTTCATGCCAGACCACAATGGACCCTGCAGGTTCGGACAATATAACCAGTTTCACAGGATCCTTTTCGACAGACTTGGCTTCAGGGATGCTGAGCTGGT
>CAZBQM010000113.1:0-5130 GCA_964494045.1 uncultured Rikenellaceae bacterium | reverse complement strand
CTACGGTGACAGAAACCCTTTCAAAGCTTGGTACTGGTACCAAAGTAACCGGACAGATGGAGTTGAAAGTTGTTCCTGGAAAAGAAAGCGGGAAAATTATCATAACTCTGAAATATGATAAATAATCATGCTTAAAATGTGAGTGAATAAACCGCTTCTTTTAAAAGCAAAAACCTCATATCTGAAAAAGAAAGCCCCGGTGCAATATCCCCGGGGCTTTTTTATTTCTTTTAAAAAATTCTCCTTAGCTTTATCTGAACCTGGTAAGACCAGTCAGCCATGGCCAATTTCCTTAAGCTGAGAATAAAAGCAGGCTGCCGTCAGATCGCTTGCCTGCCAAGCGGATCCAGGTCAGTATATGACACAATTAACTTAGAAATATGAAATTAAAATCTATTTGTTTCAGAGCCCTGCCCACCTTGCTCCTCGGGTGTGCACTGCTGACAGGATATTCCCAAACGGTTCAGTATCCGGCTTCATTTGATGACGGTCTGCCGAGAAGCACTCCCGAGGAGCAGGGGGTTCCTTCAGAAACCGTTGCCAATTTCTTTAAAATGGTTGAAGAGAAGGGATATGATGTTCACGGGTTAATGATGATACGTCACGGAAAGGTAATTGCCGAACACTGGTGGAAACCGTACGCCCCGCAGTATCAGCATGCTATGTATTCGGCCACCAAGACTTTCACCGGTGCTGCTATCGGGTTTGCCGTTCAGGAGGGCTTGCTTAATATAGAAGATAAAGTAACCTCCTTTTTCCCCGATCTGCTTCCCGATACCATTTCACCTCAGCTGGCCGCACTCTCTGTTAAGCACCTTCTTACTATGTCAGTTGGTCATGCTTCTACTTCATATGCCGGGTCAGGCAAGAGCCAGGTCCGCTCCTTTCTGGCCGCACCTTTCAAATATGAACCGGGTACCTCCTTTGCCTACGATATTACGGCTTCCCACATGCTGTCACATATCATTACCAGGGTAAGTGGAGTAACCATATATGAATACCTCAAGCCCCGCCTTCTTGATCCGCTGGGTATTGAGGATGTTGTATGGGAAATGGATAACGACGGCATTAACATGGGTAACGGAGGTTCACACATGAAAACTTCGGACATGGCCAGGATGGGGCTCTTTCTTATTAACAAGGGTAAATGGAACGGAGTGCAGCTTCTTGATCCTTCGTGGATCGAAGCTGCTACAAAGCCTCAGATCTATCAGCATCCTGAACGGACTCCCGAAGAGAACGAAAAAGTTGAGGATGATGGCTCTCAGGGCTATGGCTACCAGATATGGATGGGCCGGAAACACTCGTACCGGGCAATTGGCGGACAGAACCAGCTGATTATGGTGATTCCCGGTTATGATTTTGTACTTGTTTGCCACAGCAGTATCGGCGATGAAGCTGGTTTCAATAAGCTTATTTACGATATGCTGCCCACGATGAGCGATAAGAAACTCAAAGCCAATAAATCGTTCGACCTGAAAGCAGAGATTTCCCGATACGCTGTAAAACTGCCGTTCGAAGGCAGCAGCGCCTCCGGGGCAACTATGGGCACCCGAAGATACAGGATGGATGACAACGCATCCGGAATCCTTTCAACTCTTTTCAGATTCGATTCTGAAGGTAACTGCTATCTTACACTGGTTACAGGCAGTGCCATACACAACATACCCTTTGGTCTGAATAAGTGGCTGTACGGGATGACTGACCGGACGCTCTCAATTGCGCGCACCGTTTATCCAAACTCAATGGGAGTTACCCCTGTAAATACAGCAGGTATTTGCTCATGGACAAACGACAACCAGCTTTCGGCCTACTACCTCTCAATGTTTAACCCCGGATCTGCTGAGACTTTCCGTTTTTCATTTGAAGGTGATCAGCTAAAAATAGAGATCGTAGCGCCTTCAGGTCGCCGTCTGGGCCCTCCGGGAATGCAGCAGCCCGAACCTGCTAACCTTATCCTGACGGGAACAATGATAGAGCCATGATGCATCATGGCTCTATCCTATTTTTCATAGATTGATTTGACACTGTAATATGCCTTCTTGGGTTTCTGTTCCCTGTCAAATAACATAGGATAATCAGTTCTTCCCCTTACAGGAAAACCGTTTAACCATGTTCTTCCATCGTCGAGGCCCCAGAAAGTCACCGAGGTAACCTTATCTGCATTCTTGTGAAGTACCTCAAAGAAACGTTTGTAACTGTCAGCCAGCCTGTCTTCGACCTCTTTCGAATAAGGTTGTGTTTCCTTTACCTGGTTCCTGGCACCATCGCCATGGAAGGATGTATAGGTCGTAACGTCAAACTCGGTAACCTGAATTTCCAGACCAAGAGCTGAAAACCTGTCAATGGCATTCTGAAGCATCTCGGCTGTGATATCATTACTCCAGTGAGCCTGGAGACCTATCCCGTCGATTGGTGCGCCGGCATCGACAAGTTCCTTGATCATGGTATATGCACGCTCAAGTTTTGCCGGATTGACTATATTGTAATCGTTATATATAAGTTTTACATCGGGATTCACGCTTCGTGCAATACGGAATGCGGTAGCCAGGTAGTCTTTCCCGCATATTTTATACCACGGGCTTGCAGTACGGTAAATCTCACCCTCGTTATCTGACACTGCCTCATTAACAACGTCCCAGCAGAAAACAACGTCCTTATAACGGTTCATAACGGCAGTCATATACACTTTAAGTCTGGCATAGAGCTGTTCTTTAGTAAGCTGGTTCCCTTTGTCATCAGTGAAAAATTCTGCAGGGGTCTGACTGTGCCATACCAGGGTATGACCACGCATTTTCAGATTATTGGCTCTTGCGAAATCGGCTATTTGGTCGGCCGGTGCCCAGTTAAATACAATTCCGTCTATAGTATCCAGCTTTAAAGGAAGAGGTGCGAATCCACCCATACCCTGACTGGGAGGTCCACCCTGAACCCGGGGAGCCTGGCCCGGCTGGCCACCCTGACCCTGAGGAGCCTGTCCGGGCTTTCCTGCCTGCGCCGGAGGCATTCCCATGCGACGCTGATTGGGAACGTAAAAAATACTCTGAGGTTTCATCTCGTTTTCACAGGTAATAGTATTGTAATTATCTGTTACGATCTTTGCTGCATCGCCGGTAATGGTTCGTCCGTTAACTGCCACACCTATTAGAAAATCATTCCTGAAGAGTTCCTTGAGAGGCACATAATCTGACTGTGCCTGTCCGGAAAGCATAATGCACGGCAGAATACCCGCGATAAGTCCAAATAGTTTTTTCATATGAGACCGGAATTAGTTTAGTTATTATTTATAAAGACTACTCTAAGTAAAAATACAGGATTTTTTTCTCATTTCCTGGAATTTACGAAACTGATCCCATCTTTACAGGTCTTCTGATTACCTGTTAAACAGGATCTTCCGTTTCATAGAATTAAGAAAACGAACAGAAGGCTTCCTGCAAGGCTTCAAATTGCCTAATGAAGATCCCTCGACACATGCGATCCCGATCCGCCCCTGAGGAAATCGAAGTCACAACCCTTGTCGGCCTGTTCGACATGCTGAATGAACATGTTAACGTAGCCTCTTTCACTTGAAGGAACCGGAGCTTTCCATTCATTTCTTCTTCTTGCAAGCTCTTCATCTGAAACCTTCAGGTTAAGTGATCTCTTTTCAACATCAAGTTCAATTACATCCCCGTTCCTGACGAGGGCAAGGGTTCCGCCAATGGCCGATTCGGGTGAGATATGCAGTACCACTGTGCCATATGCAGTTCCGCTCATCCTGGCATCAGAGATGCGGACCATGTCCGTAACGCCTTTCCTGATAAGCTTTTCAGGCAGGTCAAGGTTACCTACTTCGGGCATCCCCGGATATCCGACAGGACCGGCTCCCTTAAGGACCATTACTGATGTCTCGTCGATCTCAAGTTCAGGATTGTCGATCCTTGCATGATAATCTTCAATACTCTCGAAGACAACTGCCTTACCTGTATGTTTCAGCAACTTACCGGAGGTGGCTGAGGGTTTAAGCACGGCTCCGTTCTCACACAGATTGCCTTTTAGCACCACTATTCCGGCTTTTTCCTTAAGAGGCTTCTCAAGAGGTGCAATCACATCGCTGTTATAACATGCAGCCCCCCGGCAGTTTTCACCTATCGTCTTCCCGTTTACAGTAAGTGCATCCTTATGTATGATATCTCTTATCCGGTCGATGACAACTGGAAGGCCGCCGGCGTAATAGAAGTCCTCCATCAGATACTTGCCCGAAGGCATAAGATTCAGAAGCAGGGGCATATCACTCCCTACCCTGTCAAAATCATCAAGATTAAGTTCCAGGCCTATTCTGCCTGCAAGTGCAGTAAGATGGATGAGAAGGTTGGTGGAACCTCCGACGGCGGCACTGACCATGATGGCATTTTCAAATGCTTTCCTGGTAAGGATATCCGACATCTTCATATCCTCTTTAACCATCTCCACTATCCTGTTTCCTGAAAGATGGGCCATGACTTTCTTCCTTGAGTCGACAGCCGGTATTGCCGAAGCTCCCGGCAGGGTCAGACCCAGTGCTTCTACCATCGTGGCCATGGTCGAAGCTGTACCCATTGTGTTGCAATGACCGGCACTGCGCGACATACAGGCTTCAGCCTCTATAAGGTCCTCCCTGGTAACAGTCCCGGCCTTCATTCCTTCCGACATCTGCCAGGTAGTTGTACCCGAACCTATATCTTTTCCCCTGAATTTGCCGTTAAGCATGGGACCTCCGGGAACCACGATGGTCGGCAGGTTCACGCTGGCAGCACCCATCAGTGTTGAAGGAGTGGTTTTGTCACATCCGGTAAGCAGGACAACGCCATCGATAGGGTTGGCCCTTATCGTCTCCTCGGTATCCATGCTCGCCAGGTTTCTCCAGAGCATGGTGGTGGGTTTCATGATGGTTTCGCCGAGCGACATCACAGGGAACTCAAAGGGGAAACCTCCTGCTTCATAAACGCCGCGTTTTACTATCTCGGCAAACTCTCTCAGATGAGCGTTACAGGGCGTGAGGTCTGACCAGGTGTTACATATCCCGATCACCGGCTTTCCCCTGAACATATGGTCGGGATGACCCTGATTCCTTAACCAGCTCCTGTGAACGAAGCCCATTTTGTCATCTTT
>CAZBQM010000112.1:1389-5148 GCA_964494045.1 uncultured Rikenellaceae bacterium | reverse complement strand
AATAACATAAATGCGACCTTTCCGTCTGACAATCTTGCAGTCGGCGCTGCGCTTTCTTATAGATGCTCGTACTTTCATTATTATATTCCTTTATTTGTATCTGAATGTAATTCTTCCTTTTGTAAGGTCGTATGGCGACATCTCAACTTTCACCCTGTCGCCTGGCAGAATCTTGATATAGTGCATTCTCATCTTGCCCGAGATATGAGCTGTAATGACATGCCCGTTTTCAAGTTCCACCCTGAACATTGCATTCGAGAGGGCTTCGATAATGGTTCCGTCCTGTTCTATCGATGATTGTTTCGACATACGTCTACTTTTTATTTAATACTTCTTCTATAAATTTAAAAGTTGTTAAAACATCTGCTCTTCCCTTATCAACGGCAACTGCGTATTCAAAATGAGCCGATTGTTTTCCATCAGTCGTCCTGATGGTCCAGCCGTCTCTCATCTGCATGGTCTCTTTTCTCCCCAGGTTGATCATGGGCTCGATACATATCACGAGTCCTTTTTCCATTTTAGGGCCTGATCCCTGTCGTCCGTAGTTCGGTACCTCAGGAGGTTCGTGAAGTCTCCTTCCCAAACCGTGACCCACTAGTTCCCTAACAACCGAATAACCTCCGCTTTCAGCTTTTCGCTGGACTGCATTGGAGATGTCTCCGACCCGGTTTCCTGCAACAGCTTTACTTACTCCTTCCTCAAGTGAGGCTTTGGTAAATTCTATCAGGCGTTTTACTGCCGGATCAACCTCTCCCACTTCAAAAGTATAAGCACTGTCGCCATAGAATCCGTTCAGAATGACTCCGCAATCGACCGAAATAATGTCTCCTGACCTGAGTATATAATCTGACGGGATCCCGTGAACCACTTCATCATTAACTGATGTACAGAGGGTATTCGGGAAACCTCCATATCCCTTGAAGGCAGGCAGGCCGCCATTGTCGCGGATGAAAGTCTCCGCAAGACTGTCAAGGTAAAGAGTTGTAACCCCGGGTTTAATATTTCGGGCAATTTCTGCAAGTGTCTTCGACACCAGTAAATTGCTCTCCCTCAATAACCCGACCTCATCATCACTTTTAGTGTACAACATCAAAGAACGTTAACCTTATTTATATCGAAGTCACTGCTCCTGATCTGCCCTTTACGCGGCCTGATTTCATCAGACCGTCGTAATGACGCATCAACAGGTGACTTTCAATCTGCTGTAATGTATCAAGAACTACCCCGACAAGAATAAGCAGGGATGTTCCTCCGTAAAACTGTGCAAACTGCGGCGTAACGCCAACCTTCACTGCAATAGAAGGAAGTATGGCAATTATTGCCAGAAATACTGAACCCGGAAGGGTGATTCTCGACATTATTGTATCAAAGAATTCAACTGTTTTCCTTCCCGGCTTAATACCCGGAATAAAGCCGCCATTCTTCTTCATGTCGTCAGCCATCTGTACCGGGTTTATTGTAACAGCGGTATAGAAGTATGTGAAGAGAATGATAAGTATGGCGGTAACCAGGTTATACCAAAATCCGTACATATTTGAAAAAGCGATAACGAAAGCGGAACTTGAGTTTGAATATCCGGCAATGATTATCGGAAGCATCATAATAGCCTGGGCAAAGATGATGGGCATAACACCTGCAGCATTCACCTTTAGGGGAATATACTGGCGTACCCCGCCATATTGTTTGTTACCCACGATCCTGCGGGCATACTGAACAGGGACACGGCGTGTGCCCTGAACAAGAAGTATGGTTCCGAGGATCACTACAAAGAGAACAATAATCTCAACGATGAGAGCAATCGGTCCGCCGGCTCCGTTGAGCCTTGTTCCAGACTCAAACACGAAGTTAGCCGGCATCCTGGCAATGATACCGATCATGATGATCAGCGAGATGCCGTTTCCAATACCCTTGTCTGTTATCTTTTCACCGAGCCACATCACAAACATGGTACCTGCAGTCAGGATCACCACTGAGGAGAACTTAAAGAAGAATCCCGACAGGATGAATGCTGAAGCCGGAAGCTGGGCAGAAAGGTTAACAAGGTAGGTAGGTGCCTGAAGGACAAGTATACCTACAGTAAGATATCTTGTATACTGATTCATTTTGCGTCTTCCGCTTTCACCCTCTTTCTGAAGTTTCTGGAAATAAGGAAATACCATTCCCAGAAGCTGGATAACGATGGATGCCGAAATATACGGCATGATTCCGAGGGCAAAGATTGAGGCCTGTGAGAATGCACCGCCTGAGAACATATCAAGCAGTCCCATTATACCCTGTGAAGTCTGGCTCTTAAGACCAGCCAGCTGTGAGGGGTCTATTCCGGGAAGGGTAATATATTTACCAAGCCGGTACAATAAAATGATACCCAGGGTATAGAGTATCCTGGCACGAAGATCTTCTATCTTAAAGATGTTCTTTAGTGTCTGAATCAGTCTCATGAACTTAAAGTTTTACGACGGTTCCCATCCGGGCTTCAATTGCTTCTTCTGCTGCTTTGCTGAATGCATGGGCATGCACTTCGATTTTTCTTTCGAGTGTTCCTTTTGCAAGTATCTTTACAAGAGCATTTTTAGAAACAAGTCCGGCAACCCTGAGAACTTCCGGGTCAATTCTTTCAAGATTATTTTTTTCAGCAAGATCCTGCAGAGTACTGAGGTTAATCCCTTTGTATTCCCTGCGGTTTACATTCTTGAAACCAAATTTCGGGAGACGTCTCTGAAGAGGCATCTGACCACCTTCAAAGCCTATCTTCTTTTTATAACCCGACCTCTGTTTGGCACCTTTATGGCCCCTGGTGGAAGTCCCGCCTTTACCGGAACCCTGTCCGCGGCCTAAGCGCTTGCTTTTCTTAACCGATCCTTTAGCAGGTCTTAAGTTACTCAAATCCATAACTTTACTTATAATACTGTTAATACCTTAAATATTTTCAACCTTAACAAGGTGTCTTACTTTTTCTACCATTCCCAGGATGGCAGGTGTTGCCTCATGTTCAACACTATGGTTTAATTTATGGATTCCCAATGCTTCAAGAGTTTTTTTCTGCCTCTCGGGTTTTCCGTTTTTACTTTTTACCTGGGTAACACGAATCTTTGCCATCGTAATGTAGTTTTCTAACCGTTAAAGACTTTATCCATCGCAATACCCCTGTGCTCTGCCACGGAGTATGCATCACGAACCTCAAGAAGGGCAGCCATAGTAGCTTTCACCAGGTTGTGAGGGTTTGAGGACCCCTTTGATTTGGCAAGCACATTTTTTACACCCACACTTTCAAGGACAGCGCGCATGGCACCACCGGCTTTTACACCAGTACCATCGGAAGCAGGTTTGATAAACACTTTGGCACCACCGAATTTTGCAATCTGTTCGTGAGGTATGGTTCCGTTTATGACCGGTACCTTAATAAGGTTTTTCTTTGCATCCTCAATACCTTTTGCAATAGCGGTTGTAACCTCACTAGCCTTACCAAGGCCGTGACCTACAATACCGTCTTCATTTCCCACGACAACAATTGCCGAGAAGCTGAATGTACGACCGCCTTTGGTAACTTTTGTAACCCTCTGGATGCTGACAAGTCTGTCCTTTAATTCCAGGTCGCTGGTTTTTACTTTTCTTATACCGTTTGCCATAATTGATTAGAATTTTAATCCTCCTTCGCGAGCTGCGTCAGCCAATGATTTTACCCTTCCGTGATATTTATAACCGCTTCTGTCGAATACGACATCTTCAATACCTTTTTCCTTACATCTGGCAGCAAGAGCC
>CAZBQM010000112.1:0-1289 GCA_964494045.1 uncultured Rikenellaceae bacterium | reverse complement strand
ACTTTTACCAGATTAAACACTAGCAGATTTTCCAGCCTTTCTTCTAAGCTGTTCTCCGACAAACTTGATTCCTTTTCCTTTGTAAGGTTCAGGCGGACGAAGTGACCTGATTTTGGCAGCTACATGTCCGATAAGCTGTTTGTCAATACTTGTAAGGGTAATGACAGGATTGCTTCGTCTTTCGGTTTTGGTCTCAATCTTTACTTCGTCGGGAAGCTGCATTATGATCTCATGGGAATAACCCAGACTCATCTCGAGCTGTTGTCCCTTGGCTTCGGCACGGTATCCGACTCCTACCAGTTCAAGTTCTTTTTTGAAGCCCTGTGAAACTCCGGTAACCATATTGGCTATCAGAGCCCTGTAGAGTCCATGGAGAGACTTATGATTCTTTGAGTCCGACGGCCTCGACAAAACGACAGTATTGCCGGCCACTTCCACCTTCAGTTCCTTGTCAACCTTCTGTTGCAACTCGCCCAAAGGTCCTTTAACACTGACCACATTGGAATCACTTATGCTGACAGTGACTCCCTTTGGCAGGTTTACAGGTAATTTTCCTATTCGTGACATTAAGCTTACCTCCTATTAATATACGTAACACAATACCTCACCACCTATATTCTCTTTTCTCGCCTCCTTGTCGGTCATCAGTCCCCTTGAGGTAGAAATAATAGCTATGCCCAGCCCGTTGAGAACTCTCGGCAAATCATCGGTTCCCGTGTATTTCCTTAAACCGGGACGGCTTACCCTCATTATTCTTTTTATTGCAGGCTGTTTGCTTTTAGGATTGTACTTGAGAGCTATCTTCAATGTACCCTGGGGACCTTCGCTTTCAACCACTTTGTAGCTGAGGATGTATCCCTTTTCAAACAGGATCCTGGCAATCTCTTTTTTAAGATTGGATGCTGGTGCCTCTACAACCTTATGACCAGCCATCATGGCATTTCTTACCCTGGTCAGCAAATCAGCAATTGGATCAGTCATCTTATTATATTATTGTAGTTTATATTCAATTAATTATTACCAACTGGCTTTCTTCACTCCCGGAATAAGTCCGAATGATGCCATTTCCCTAAAAGTAATCCTGCTGATCCCGAACTGTCTCATATACCCCCTTGTTCTTCCGGTGAGTTTGCAGCGGTTTCTTTGCCTGTTCGGATTTGAGTTCCTTGGCAGGCGGCTCAGTCCTACATAATCACCTTCAGCTTTCAGTTTTGCACGTTTTGCGGCATATTTGTCAGCCAGTTTTGCGCGTTTTACTTCGCGGGCTATCATCGATTCCTTAGCCATAC
>CAZBQM010000111.1:2320-5938 GCA_964494045.1 uncultured Rikenellaceae bacterium | reverse complement strand
GAAAAAATCATGAGAGCTCTTAATGCCATAGGTTACAAAGGGCCATTGTCTGTTGAATGGGAAGACAACGGCATGGACCGAGAGCACGGAGCAACTGAGGCATGTGCCTTTGTAAAAAGGATTGATTTTCCGCCTTCAGAAATTGCTTTCGACTCTTCGTTCGAAAAGTAATCCGTTATAATAGCATCTTACAAAGCTGAAGCACTGAACATTTTATAAGGAGTCGCCTTTTGTAAGCTGCTATTTTATTTTGATTTTTTTTATTAAATTACCTCTGGATTTTTATAAACCTGATAGTAATCCAAATTATTAACCATTAACCAAAAAATAAGAAGTAATGAAAAAAACGACAGCAATTGTAGCTCTTATGGCTGTTTTCACTCTGGCCATCTGCTTTATTCTTTTCGGTTCAATTTCAAGTGAACTTATGGCTTCGCTGAGTATCGATGAAGGACAGTTTGGAAGCCTTGTCATGGTATCTTTCCTGACAATGTGTATTGTTCAGCTCTTTATTGGTCCGCTGGTCGACAAATACGGCTATAAGCCTATGGCTATCTTCGGATTTGCTGTTACAGGCATAAGCATGTTGCTGATGGCTTTTGCCACATCTTTTACAGGAGCCATGGCAGCATGTATTCTTCTGGGGTTCGGAGCAATGGCCTGCAATACAGTTGGAAACACACTTATTCCGGTTGTCCTTTTTGAAGGAAAGGATCCCGCCCGTGCCAGTAACCTGGGTAACGGATTCTTCGGCCTTGGATATGTTGTAATGCCACTTCTCATTGTGTTTATTAACAACTCTCTGGGTCTCGGTTACAAAACGGCTCTCATAATTATTGCTGTTCTTTGTTTTATCTTCCTTGTATTCTCATTCACAGCTTCTTTCCCGCAGGTAACCGTTGGTTTCAGTTTTTCAAAAGCCATTAGTGTTATTAGCAAACCGGCTGTACTTATTGCAGCTGTTGCACTTTTCTGCTATATGTCACTTGAGACCTCGATGGGAACATGGGCAAAAAGCCTTATGAATGAACTCTTCGGAGAAGCCGGTAATTCCAATCCAGCAGCCAATGCAGGTCTTGTTCTTAGTCTCTTCGGTGTTGCTATGATGATCGGACGATTCATCGTAGCTTCAGTTAAGAACCTGACAGCAATGGGATCAAAACTTATCATAGTAGCTTCCTTTATAGCTTTGATTGCCATTCTTCTCATGATTGTTGCTAAAGGACCTGCACTCGGTATCTTTGCCGTAATGCTTGCCGGTCTGGCTTTTGCTCCCATATTCCCGACCCTCGTTGGTGTTACTTTCGGAAAATTTGATTCAAGCCTCTACGGAAGTATCCTTGGAGTTATGTTTTCAATCGGTCTTCTCGGAGGTACACTGGTTCCGAAATTCATCGGCAACATCAGTGTTGATTCGACTGTCCAGCAAGGCCTTTTGATTTTAGCAGTAATGGCAGGTATTCTCTTTATCCTTTCCCTCTTTATTGGAAGGATAGGCAAGAAAACAAAATGATCGCATCAGATCATTCATTTCAGTTAAGAATTTATGTTTAACCTTTAATTACAGAAAAGACATTATATGAAGAAAATTAGGATGGGACAGATCGGAGGCGGAATTGGTGCATTCATAGGTGATGCTCACCGCCGTGCCTCCAGAATTTGTAATGATTATGAACTCGTTGGAGGTGTTTTTGATGTTAACTATGAAAGAAGCAAAGAGTTTGCAGCCAAAGAAAACATTGATCTCAACCGCTGTTATGAAACTGTTGATGATTTGATCAAAGCCGAAAAGGCTATGCCTGAGGACAAAAGAATTCAGGTTGTTTCCATAGTAACACCCAATGCCCTTCACTATACTTTTGCCAAAAAGTTACTCGAGGCTGGTTTTCATGTTATCTGTGAGAAGCCGATGACAATGACGGTTGAGGAAGCTGTTGAGCTGGAATCAATTGTTGCAGCAAAAAAACTCACCTTTGCCCTTACACATACCTATACCGGCTATCCAATGGTACGCCAGATGCGTGAACTGATAAGGCAGGGTGTTCTCGGTACTATCCAGAGAGTTGATGCACAGTACTATCAGGGATGGGTCAATTCACTCATTCATGGTTCCGACAGCAGGATCACCGGTGTATGGAGGCTTGATCCGAAATATGCAGGCGCAAGCAGTTGTATGGGTGATATCGGCGTACATGCCTTTAACCTTATTGAGTACACGACCGGACTTGAAATCAAGGAGGTCCTTTCGGATCTTAATCCTGTAAAACCCGATGTCAAACTTGATCTCGACGGTACAGTACTTATACGTTTTGACAATAACCTCAAAGGCGTTATCAGATCATGTCAGGTAGCTGCCGGAGAAGAAAATGCTCTTACTATTGCTGTTTACGGATCAAAAGCCAGCTTCAAATGGGCACAGGAAGAACCCAACTTCCTTTATCTTCTGAGTGATTCAGAACCCACGAAGGTATACAAACCGGCTCATGGTTACAACACTGCCATAGCAGAAGCCAGCCATACCATGCCGTCAGGACATCCTGAAGGTATCTATGAATCACTGGCCAATATCTATAAGGGAGCTGCCAAATCCATCAGGGGAGAACAGTTCTTCCCCTGTGAATTCCCGACAGTTCATGATGGCGTAAGAGGAATGAGGTTTATCCATTCGGTTGTTAAATCCAACAGTCAGGGTAACGTCTGGGTTAAGCTGGGCTGATTCTGATTACTTCTTACAATATTTTGCCCCGTGTGCTGCCTCTGTTTACAGTGCTGGCAGCCACGGGGCAATTTTTTTTATCGTCTCCGGCTTGACCGGAATGAATTTTCAGCCGTCATTAATAAAAGATTCTTTCTGAATATTACGGCATGATAACAAAATAAAAAGGGTGTCGCCTTCTGGTGACACCCTTTTCATTTTATAATAGTATTTAACTACTGCAGTCTTGCCAGAGCAAAATCCACATCATCCTTGAGATCAGGATTTGAACCAAGCTGCTGAATTACCGGAACGGCAGCAGGACTTCCCATCCAGCTGAGTTCACGGATAAAGAGTTTCTTACCTTCAACTGAAGCTGTAGGATTCTGAAGTACTTCAAGCATCTTAGCTTCAATCTTGAGCAGTTCAGCCGGGTTGCTGGATACTTTACGGATTTCCTTCTGGATATCAGTATAGTATTTTGTGCTCTTGTCTATTTCATAGTTCACGATATTTACAAAGTCATCATCAAGTGACGGAGCTTTGAAGTCGGTTCTGAGAACAGCACCAGCTGCACTTGGGAAGTCATTTGGAACGGGGATAGTAACGTTACCTGAAGCTGCCCATTCAGCACCGCGCTGGAATGTGATTATGAAACCTACACTCTGCATTGCGGGACCACCACCTTCATCAGCATGACCAAGTATGGTATGGAATATTCTTCCTTTTCCGTAAGTAATGGTCATAAGTGCCGGTTCATCCCTTGATGTATTCTGCATCTGACGCATCATCTGCTGAATCTGTTCAGCTGTGGGAGCCTGACCGCCACCTGGGAAGCCAGCGGGAGCTGCACCCTGGGGAGGCATACCACCTGCGGGAGCTGCACCCTGAGGACGCTGACCACCTGCGGGAGCTGCACCCTG
>CAZBQM010000111.1:0-2220 GCA_964494045.1 uncultured Rikenellaceae bacterium | reverse complement strand
GGACGCTGGCCACCTGCGGGAGCTGCACCCTGGGGACGCTGGCCACCTGCCGGAGCTGCACCCTGGGGACGCTGGCCACCTGCCGGAGCTGCACCCTGCTGACCCTGCATAGCCCTTCTGGCCATACTTTGACCTGAATTAGCTGTGGCAAGGATCTCCATGTTTTCGGCTGGTCCTCTCAGACGACTGTAAAGTTCATCATTACCCTGCATCCAGTTAGCTGGTAAGCCTTTCATAATGGGATGTTCAAAGTTACGGGTCTTGACAATGTATTCACTTCTTGGTCCGTGAGTACCACCAATACCTTTTGATGTATCGTCCCTTACAAGCTCACCGGCTCTGTTGTAATACACATATGGGCCTGATTTTTCATCACGGTTACCCCATCCGCCGAGACCGATCATGAGGTTATATTCCTTCCATTCCGGGAATGAGTTGTCAGCGGCATGATATACAACAACACCACCACCGTTTTCAACATATTTCACGAATGCTGCTTTGGTTGCATCATTCCATGGATCACCGTTGTAATCAAGAACAACTACGTCGTATTTTGAGAACTCGGGATTGAAGGTTGACATATCACCGCCCTGTTCGGGGGATATAACTATATCGGTGGTGAATAATCCGGTCTGGTCGAGAAGCTGCTTGAGAATCGGATTGCTTGCCTGCCAGTTGTGATTATTCTGACCGGTAACGATCAGGGCTTTGTAGTTTGCCTGTTTTGTACAGGCTGAGAAGAAGGTTAATAAACCTGCAACCAGTAATAATAATAAATATTTCTTTTTCATTTTGATATCAGATTAAGCTGTTGGTAATGTCCACGGTGCACGATAAGGACGACTCAGTAAGCGGCTGGCCATCGGGTTATCAATGATCTCTTCCTTAACGGGATCCCATTTGATGGTCATTCCGGTAGTCATTGCGATCTCACCCAGAAGTCCTACTGTTACTGCACGGTGAGCAGCGTCAATCGGGGCAATTGTGGGTTCGCCTGACCTGAGGCAATCGATAAAGTTCTGATAATGGTTTTCACTCTTGTAAAGGTGGATTTCGTTCTCACCGATTTCTCCTTCAAGAAGCTTGGGATCAGAAGCAGTCAGAACACCGCCCCTGTCGCAATGGATCCAGCCAAGATCTCCGTAGAAAGTGGTACCCATACCAAGCTTAAACCTCGAAGAGTTACATACATGCATAGTGATACCATTCTCATATTTACAATTGAAGTCATATTCGAAAGGCACGTCATAGATACCTTCAACAGGATAAACGCCAAAACCTGATACTTCAACGGGGCCTGTACCTTCAAGGCCGGCACCCCAGTTGGCTATATCAATATGGTGTCCTACCCAGTCTGTCATCTGTCCGCCTGAATAAGCAAGGATCCAGCGCCAGTCCCAGTGAAGTACACCTCTAAACGGAACCTTGGCAGCAGGGCCGAGCCACATATCCCAGTTAAGTCCTGCAGGGATTTCCTGTACAGGAGGAGTACCTACTCCACGGCTTCCGTCGGGCAAACCAACCTCAATCAAGGTAATTTTTCCGGCTCTGCCATTCCTGGCAAGTTCGCATGCCCTGTGGAAATTGGCCTGTGATCTCTGCCAGCTTCCTGTCTGGAACGTGATACCATTTCTGTGAACTGCTTCAACGATTGCTTGACTGTCTTTTATTGTACGGGCAAGTGGTTTTTCACCGTACATATTGATTTTTTTGTTTGCAACAGATGAATAGATGATCCCATGCCAGTGGTCGGGAATAGCTATCAGCATTGCATCCAGGGTTTCTTTTTCGAGAATTTCCCTGTAATCTCCATATGTGCGGCAATCTTTGTTATTATGTGTCTTATCGATGGTTGCCTTTGTTGAGGCAAGCCTGTTCTCATCGACATCACATATTGCTACAAACTGTACCTCATTGTTCAGACGATAAAAGTCCCTCATGTCGCTGTTACCCTGCGAACCGGCACCTATAAGTCCAAAGACAACGCGATCACTGGGGGGCAGTTTACCTCCCATACCAAGAGCTGAAGAAGGGATTATCTGTGGCACCACAAAAGCTCCCGCAACAGCTGCAGCTGATCTTCTTACAAAGTCTCTTCTTGATGATTTGTGTGACATACTGTTTAGTTTAAGTAAAGTGATAATAATGTTTTTATTATAATGCTATTGGCGTCCCTGGAATGGGCGTTTCAAATACCATATCAACTGGTCCGAATTCAAT
>CAZBQM010000110.1:0-5946 GCA_964494045.1 uncultured Rikenellaceae bacterium | reverse complement strand
GAGTGGGAGGCCATGTACAGGGAGCGTGCCAGGAAAATGGTACTGCGCGACAGGAACCATCCTTCAGTGCTGTTCTGGAGTGCCGGTAATGAAAGCGGTGAGGGGAAGAATATCTGTGCTGTTATCGATGAAGGAAAGAAATATGATGCGACACGGTTCTGGATGTATGGAGGAAATGATTTTTCCCATCCATGTGAGGAGATCATCGGTCCAAGATACCCCAGGGTCGATGAGCTTATCTCAGAGGTGATGACAGTACCTCCATCGGAAGACCCCCGTCCCTCTTTCCTTGATGAATACCTGGCAGTTACGGGTAATGGCGGGGGAGGCCTCGACGATTACTGGGATGTGTTCACAAAATATCCAAGAAGCATGGGTGGCGCCATCTGGGACTTCGTCAGTACAGGCATTACTGAAAAGGTCAGAACGCTTGACGACGCTTCAGGTAACAATATAAGGGTTGACCTGATGGGCAGGGCTAAACCTGCTCCGGGTACTTCAGGCCAGGGCATTGACCTTAACGGACACGACCAGTGGGTCGAAGTATACCGCGATGAAGCGCTTGAGATAAACGGAAACAGCCTCTTCATCACCATGAAGGTTTTCCCCCGTTCACTTTTCAGCTTTGGCGGCACCCTTATAACAAAGGGAGACAACCAGTTCGGCATCAGGCTGGCCAAAGGTGACTCGCTCGAGTTTTATCTGATGACATCCTCAAGGGCCAGAGTAAGGGTTGCACTACCTGAAAACTGGGAGAACAACTGGCATCATGTCAGCGCTTCATACGACGGCAAGAAGATGTTCCTAGTCATTGACGGCATGCGTAGCAGGGAACTCATGGTATCGGGAAACATAAGGAATACTCCCTATCCGGTTAATATAGGCCGTAATGCAGAGATCCACGGACAGGAGACTTCAGAATATATCTGCGATGCCATTATTGACGAAGTGGGCATCTTCGACAGCGAAATACCCGGTCCCCTTCTTTCTTCAGTATCCGATGAAACAAAAAAGAAAGCCAGGCTGTGGCTCGATTTCGAGAGTATTAAGGAAGAAGGTGAGTTTTTCAGTTATGGCATAGGTGCAAGAACTTATGGGTCGATATGGCCCGACAGAAAACCCCAGCCCGAGATGTGGCAGATAAAACACTCCGGCCGTCCCGTTACTGCCAGTCTGGTAAACGGGTCATTAAACGAGCTGGAAGTGACCAACAGGTATCTCTTTACCAGCCTCGATGAGTTACAGGCAAAATGGATGATAACAGCCGACGGAGAACAGATCCTTGAAGGAAGTCTCGATCTGGCCACCGCCCCGGGCAGTAAGGAAATCATAAAGATGCCATGGAAGATAACCGACTTCAATGATGAAAAGGAATATATCCTCCTGGTCAGTTTTCATCAGAAAGCAGGGTCATTGTGGGCCCCGGAGGGTTTCGAAATTGCCTGGGATCAGATGATACTTAAGAGTCCGCAGAAAAACCCGGTTGTACTACAATCAGGCGCCCAGGCGCCCCAGGTAATCACATCCGCTGAGACTCTCTCAGTAAAGGGTAGTGACTTTACCTATACCTTCGACAGGAAGACAGGCGACCTTCTGTCACTTGTACTTCAGGGTAAGGAACTGCTTAAGTCGGGTCCTGCGCTTAATCTGTGGCGGGCTCCGCTCGCCAATGAGCAGGATGGGTGGACCTACTGGTTGTCGAATAATAAACACCGTACAGATGGTTACGGAAGGGTTGCAGCTACGGAATGGTATTCATCGGGACTTGACAGGCTGGAGAAGCTGCCCCTTGGTCTTGATATAACAACTGATACGTTTGGAAGGGTCTGTCTGGAAGTGAACACCATGTACAGGCTGGGAACAGGCAGGGGATCCTTCCTCGACAGGAAGAAATATTTTATAGCTTCAGACGGGGCAATGACAATCGAAAACTCAGTTGTACCACATGGCGACATGCCTTCATGGCTTCCCCGGATAGGGCAACAGTGGATATTTGAAAAGGACCTTGAAAATGTTGCATGGTATGGCAGGGGGCCACAGGAGAATTATCCCGACAGGAAAAGCGGGTACAGGATCGGGTTATTCACTTCCACGGCAAAGGATATGTATGAACCTTATCTTCTTCCCCAGGATTATGGGGAGAGAACTGACAACCGCTGGGTAAGGATAACCGGAGATGATGGTACCGGGCTGGAGTTCCGGGGTGACAGACTGTTTAACTTCAGCACTCATATCTATGATGACGAGAATCTGACCAAATCCTTTTATACTTACCAGCTTAAGCTGTCAGACGGAATCACTTTCAACCTCGATTATGCCACAAGCGGAGTCGGTTGTACTGCTGACGGCGTTTTCCCTGAGTACCAGGTCATGCCGGAGCGATACGATTTTGTAACTGTTGTAAAACCGGTAAGAAAATAGGAACAAGCAAAAAGAAGGCATGGAGCAAGAAAGGCGTGAGGCATGAGGCTTGAGGCGTGAGCCTCTCTGGGAGAAAGTGCCAGGATGATAAGTAAATATACAATGGCCACGGTATAAAGTATTTATTTGTAAAGTGTTGCCGAAGCGTAGCGAGGCAATCCCGAGAACTCGGGAAGGTCTTGAGGTTGAAACGTCCCTGAGAATAGATAAGGAATCTAAGTTTAATTATAAGTCATAGAGAATAAAACATATAAATATGAGAAGGATAACAAAGTGGTTTTTACAGGTATTGGCGGGAATATTAATACCGGTCTCACTTTCAGGAGCAGACGATACTCGACTGCTCCGCTTCCCGGATACAAACGGGGATATCGTGGCTTTTGTTTATGCAGGCGACATCTGGGTTACAGGCAGCAATGGTGGAGAAGCTAAAAGACTGACTTCCCACGAAGGAATAGAACTCTTTCCCCGTATCTCTCCCGACGGGAAATGGATAGCTTTTTCTGGTGAGTATTCAGGCAACAGGCAGGTTTTTGTCATTCCTTCGGGAGGAGGGGTGCCAAGACAGCTGACATGGTACAATCCGGTTGGCGTGGTGCCACCCAGGGGAGGGTTCGACCACGTCGTTCTCGACTGGACGCCCGACAGCAGGCAGATACTTATAAGAGCCAACAGGACTACCTTCGGGGACAGAAACGGCAAGTATTTCCTGGTTGACATTGAAGGAGGTCTCGAAAAACCTCTTCAGATAGTCAACGGAGGTTTTGCCACACTTTCACCCGATGGTTCGAAGATAGCTTTCACTCCCGTCGACAGGGAGTTCCGCAACTGGAAGAGATACAAGGGAGGAAGGGCTTCCGACCTCTGGATCTATGACCTTAAGAACGATTCATCAGAGAAAATAACCGACTTTGAAGGTACCGACCAGCTACCTGTTTGGTCAGGTGACAACATATATTTCGCATCTGACAGGGATCTGAAACTTAATATCTGGAAGTATAACATCACTACCAGGGAAACAAAACAGGTGACTTTTCATGACACATATGATGTCATGTGGCCATCGGGCCATGGGAACTCACTGGTCTACGAAAACGGAGGTTCGATATACAGGCTTGACCTGCAGACTGAAAAGCAGGAGAAGCTGATTATAAACCTGAACTATGATAATTCAGGACTCTTGCCATATTTTAAAAATGTTGCCGCTAACATCCATAGCTTTAATATTTCACCTACAGGCAAAAGGGCATTGTTTGATGCAAGGGGCGATATCTTTTCAGTTCCTGCACAGAACGGACAGACTGAAAATCTCACGTCAACCCAGGGAGTCAGGGAAATCTTCCCGGCATGGTCGCCCGACGGCAGGTATATCTCGTACTATTCTGATCTCACCGGAGAATATGAGCTTTATCTTCTTGAAAACCGGAAAGGATCAAAACCAAGGCAGGTCACCTTCAACTCGGCAGCCTGGAAATATGAACCTTTATGGTCTCCCGACAGCCGCTACCTGCTTTTTTCGGACCGTACACTGAAGCTGAAGCTGGTTGAAGCCGCCACTGGAAAGATCACCGATATAGATAAGGCTACAGTCAATGAGATCAGATACTATACCTTTTCTCCTGACTCTCGATGGATAGCATATCAGAAGGAGGGCAGCAATGAAAAAGCAGCAATCTGGGTTTTTGATGTAACAGCGGGTAAGACTTACAGGCTGACTGACGGTCTGTATTCAGACTATAATCCGGTTTTCAGCCTTTGTGGCAATTACCTCTTCTTTGTGTCAGACAGGGATTTCAATCTCTCCTTCTCAAGTTACGACTTTGACTATATCTATGACAAGTCGGCACGTATCTATGCCATACCTCTTACAGCTGCCGCCCCGAAGATATTCCGCGACAAAACCGATATTGAGCCGGTAAGTGCGGTTAGCGCTCCGGAGGAAAGTACACGTTCAGGTGTGAACAGGAAGACAAAAGAAACCACACCTGCAGCTGCTGTCACTGAAAAGAAAGAAGTCAGGACGAATATCGATTTCAAGGGTATCAATGAAAGGATCACGGCTCTTCCGGGGGATCCGGGCGGATACGAATTGATTGGTGCTGCAGAAGGCGGCCCTCTGTTTATTTCTGACGGCAGACTCATGCAGTACGTCATTGAAGATGAGAAGAATGTTGAGATACTTCCTAAAGCCGACAATGCAGCAATATCTTCCGACGGAAAGATGATCCTGTACAACTCGGGATCTGATTACGGTATCGTTAAGGTTGCAGCGGGCCAGAAAACAGGGGATGGGAAAATTGATCTGGCGGGACTGGAGATGAAGATCGATCCACGTAAGGAATGGAATCAGATCTTTAATGATGCCTGGAGAATCTTCCGCGACTATTTTTATGTGGACAACCTTCACGGTCTCGACTGGCCCGCTATCAGACAGAAATATGAGGCCCTTCTTCCCTATGTGAGCCACAGGTTTGACCTTGACTATCTTCTTGGCGAGATGGTTGCAGAAAGCAATACAGGTCATTCCTATGTCGACTGGGGCGATTTTGAGAGGGTGAAAAGGATTAACAACGGACTCCTTGGTGCTTCGTTTGAAGCCGACCAGGCATCGGGACGATACAGGATATCGGAGATCTACGATGGAGAAAACTGGAATCCGGAGAGACGTTCGCCTCTTACCGAGCAGGGGGTGGACGTAGCCAAAGGGGATTATATCCTGAGTATTGATGGCCAGGATGTTACCATAAAAGATAATCCCTACATGTTTCTTGAGAACAAGTCAGGTAAGAAAGTTGAGCTTACAGTGAACAGCAGGCCGGTGGCTGAGGGTGCACGGACAAGCTCTGTTAAACCAGTGGCTTCAGAGACTGAGCTGTTATATTTCAACTGGGTAAAGGAGAGGCGCAGGATGGTCGACAGTCTTTCGGGAGGAAGGATTGGCTATATCCATGTTCCAAACACTTCCGTGACAGGGAACAGGGAACTTTATAATGGCATGTACACTTACTTCGACAAGGAAGCCCTTATCATTGATGACCGTTACAACGGCGGCGGGTATATTCCCGACAGAATGGCTGATCTTCTCGACAGGCATACCCTGGTTTACTGGCACCAGAATGGTTTGCTACCCTCCAAGGCACCGGCTATTGCCCATGACGGGCCCAAAGTCATGCTTATTAACGGATATTCTTCTTCAGGTGGCGATGCTTTCCCCTACTTCTTCAAAAAGATGGGGCTCGGAAAACTTATCGGCACACGGACATGGGGTGGACTGGTCGGTATCTCGGGTAATGCCCGTCTGGTCGATGGAGGTTATATCTCTGTACCTCGTTTCGGGGTGTTCGACCGTGATGAGGGCTGGATTATTGAAGGAGTCGGTGTATATCCCGATATTGAGGTTGTTGACAGGCCCGAGGATCTTGCACGGGGTAAGGACCCATGTATTGAGAAGGCTGTTGAGGAACTTTTGAAGCAGCTGGGAGACAAACCCGCTGAAAAGGTAACCGCTCCTTCTTCTCCCGACAG
>CAZBQM010000109.1:2004-6160 GCA_964494045.1 uncultured Rikenellaceae bacterium | reverse complement strand
TAGGACGTCAGGTTTTCATCCTGGTAACAGGGGTTCGATTCCCCTATGGACTACTATATTAGAAACAAGATAGTTAATTACAGAAATGGCAAATCATAAGTCATCGGAAAAAAGGATCAGGCAGATAGAAGCCAGAAAATCAAGCAACAGGTATTATGCAAAAACTATGCGTAACGCGCTGAAAGCTTTAAGGAGCACAACAAACAAAGAAGAAGCTGCCATAATGCTTCCGAAAATGAATGCAATGCTTGATAAGCTTGCTAAGAAAAGTGTAATACACAAGAATAAGGCCTCCAACCTTAAGTCATCTCTTGTGAAGCATGTAAACGGACTCCAGTAGACACAGCTGAAAAGAAATAAAACAGGGCTGCTTTTTAAGCAGCCTTTTTTTTTCTCCTGCCCGTCTTTTTCTGAAACGGCCGGCGTCGTTCCACGATTAATTCCTAACTTTAAGAGATAAACATCGTTTCGCTGCATGTCTCTTAAAATTACCGAATGGGCTGTCGAGGACAGACCCAGGGAAAAGCTGATCCTGAAAGGAACAGCCACCCTTAGTGATGCCGAATTACTGGCAATACTGATCAGTTCGGGAACAAAGAACAGATCTGCTGTCGACCTTGGCCGGGAATTACTTCTTAAGGTAAATAACAACCTTAACTCTCTCGGTAAACTCTCAATCAAAGATCTTACCAGAATTCACGGTATCGGTCCCGCCAGAGCCGTGGTCATCGCCTCGGCCCTCGAGCTGGGAAGAAGACGGAAACTGGCCGAGGCCGAGGAGGCCATTAAGATAGGGTCGTCGAAAGATGTTGCAGACATCTTCCAGCCCCTCCTTTCAGACCTCAACCACGAAGAGTTCTGGATACTATTCCTCAACAGGGCCAATAAAATAATCAACAGGATGAAACTTAGCCAGGGAGGTCTTAGCGGTACAGTTACCGATGTAAGGATGATAATGAAGGATGCCGTTGAATGTCTTGCATCAGGAATCATCGTCTGTCATAACCATCCGTCGGGAAACATCAATCCAAGTGAATCGGATATAAAGATAACCCACAAGATCCATGAAGCCGGCAACCTTCTTGATATACAGCTACTTGATCATTTGATTGTAAGCGGACCCGACTATTTCAGCTTTGCCGACAACGGGATGTTGTAGCGAAGCGGTTTACTGTCGTCAACACACTCCCTGAGAAGTGTGGATATCCGCTTTCTCATAACAGGATGAATGGCGGCTGGTGCGATTTCACACAGAGGGACCAGTACAAATTTCCTCAGGGCCATCCGTGGATGAGGAACCACAAGGTTCTTCTCATTAATAATCATATTGCCGAACATAAGAATGTCGAGATCGATTGTCCTTGATGAATAACCTGTTCCCTCCCTCTTCCTTTTCAACAGGGTTTCGGTAAGAAGAAGCAGTTCGAGCAAAGCCTGCGGGGTGAGACCGGTATCGAGCCTCACAGCCATATTAAGGAACCTGTCGCCTGATTCAAAGCCCCAGGGAAGAGTCTCGTATATTGAAGAAATCCTCACTATCCGGCCCGCTTCCGATGCAATCCTTTCCAGGGCTTCTGAAAGGTTCTGTTCCCTGTCTCCAAGGTTTGAACCCAGACCAAGAAATACCTTATGCAACATCCTGTTTTTCTTTGCTTAAAAATACAAAATTGGAAAGAGACCCGGACTGTTAGCATTGTTTTTTATATATTTAGCGCTCATTTCGTTAAATCGACACCGACATGAAAGATTTTCTTAAATACACCCTCGCTACCATAACAGGAATAATCCTGGCGACTATACTTTTATTCATCATCATGCTTGGAAGTCTGAGCGTGATGGTTGCCTCAGGCAGCAAGCCTGTAAGCGTAAGCGATAATTCTGTCCTGGTACTGAAGGCAGGGATGCAGATCCCCGACAGGGGTGACCAGAATCCCCTTTCGGGCCTTGATCCCCTGAATATGACTTTCTCACCGGCTCCGGGGCTCAATGATATCCTGAAGAATATTGAAAAAGCAGCTTCCGACAGCAAGATAAAAGGAATCCTGATCGAGAATGGTGCCCTCTCCCCTGGCTGGGCTACTACCGAAGAAATAAGAAATGCCCTTCTGAAATTCCGCGAATCGGGTAAATTCGTCATTGCCTGGTCCGATTATGTCATGCTTCAGGAAGGATATTACCTTTCAACGGCTGCTGACAGGATTTACATGAATCCAGGTACTATGATGGATTTCAAGGGATTGAGCGGAGAAGTCATGTTTTACAAAAAAGCTCTCGACAAAGTCGGCGTCGATGTCCAGGTGATTCGACACGGCAGGTTTAAAGGTGCTGTCGAACCTTACCTCCTTGATGATATCAGTCCTGAAAATGAAGAACAGATTAAAGACTATGTGGGCTCTATATGGCAGCATGTAGTTGGAAATATCTCAAAAGCCCGTAACATCGAACAGGATGATCTTAACGACATGGCCGATAATCTTGTTGCCTACCTTTCACAGGGTGCTCTTGATAACGGACTTGTCGACGGCCTACTGTACAGGGATCAGCTTGAAGACACCCTTAAGGTGCTCTGCGGCCTGGAGAGCAGCAAAAAACTCAGTCTTGTCTCAATGATGAAATATACAAGGGTACCGGAAACTGTGAAGAAATTGCCTGTTAAAGACAGGATAGCCGTGATCTTTGCTGAAGGGAACATCGTCACAGTCAAGGGAGCAAACAATAATATCGGGGGCAATCATTACGCAGAGGTGATAAGGAAAGAAAGGCTCGACTCCAATGTAAAAGCCATAGTTCTGAGGGTTAACTCACCCGGGGGCAGCGCCGTTGCTTCCGACATGATGTGGAGGGAACTTGAACTGGCAGCCGCCGAAAAGCCTCTTGTGATATCGATGGGTAACTATGCCGCTTCCGGTGGATATTTCATTTCGGCTCCGGCAACAAAAATATACTCGGGTCCGACAACCATAACAGGATCTATCGGGGTGTTCGGACTGGTTCCAAATACCGCAACCCTTCTCAACCAGAAACTCGGAATAAGCACAGCCACGGTTAAGACAAATGCCAGCTCCGACTTCCCTTCGCTTGTCAGACCGATGACCACAAAGGAAAGAGAAGTGATGCAGATGAGCATCGAACATATCTATAGCGATTTTGTCACAAAGGTTGCTGAAGGAAGACATATATCGCCCCAGACTGTCGACAGCATCGGGGAAGGCCGGGTCTACAGCGGGAGCAGGGGCCTGCAGTTAGGTCTTGTCGATGAAATCGGCGGCCTCACTGAAGCCATTGAAGGTGCAGCTGAACTGGCAGGGCTCGGATCCTACACAGTCAGGGAACTACCTGTACCTGTTGACCCCTATACCCAGTTGCTGTCACAGCTGACCGGCGATATTAAAATGAAAATCCTGCAAAAAGAGTTTGGTACAACTGCCAGGATCATAAAGGAACTCACAGAGATACAAAGCCTGTCAGGGATACAGGCAAGGTTGCCTTATTTCATTGATATCAGGTAGCATGTAATGACAAGGAAAAGGACCATACTCCTCTACCCTTTCTCTCTTGTGTACGGGGTAATAACCGCGATACGCAACTTTCTGTACGACACTGAAGTACTTTCTTCGCGTGAATTCGGGATACCTGTAATATGTATAGGTAATATAACCGCCGGAGGAACAGGCAAAACTCCCCATGCCGAATACCTTATACAGCTTCTCGGAAAGGATTTCAGAACAGCCTTTCTCAGCAGGGGTTACATGAGAAAGTCAAGGGGCTTCAGGATGGCTGGCCCTGAGGCGGGAGTAAAAGATATAGGCGACGAGCCCCTTCAGATAAGCAGAAAATTCCCCGGTATTACCGTGGCTGTTGACTCCGACAGGGTAAGGGGTGTTGAAACCATACTGTCTGAATTACCCGATACCGAAGTCATCATTCTGGACGATGGTTTCCAGCACCGCAGGATTACCCCGGGATTGTCAATACTGCTGACCGATTATCAGAGGCTGATGATAAGCGATCATCTTCTGCCATACGGGAACCTTAGGGAAAGCCTGAGGAACATGAGAAGGGCCGATATTATTGTCGTGACCAAATCACCTTCCAATCTGTCGCCGATGGACATGAGAATCATCAGGAAGAACATAGGCAAGGCACCGTATCAGGA
>CAZBQM010000109.1:0-1904 GCA_964494045.1 uncultured Rikenellaceae bacterium | reverse complement strand
GAGAAATTGCTAATATTGCACAGCCGGTAAAAGATTCGGCTTATTATGTTCCACTGACTGTCCTTTTCAGAGAAGAGGAGAAAAAGCTTTTTGATAACCTGATATTGAATTATGTTAGAAAAAATAAACGAGACAACAGAATTTCTGAGATCCCGGGGCATCATTAATCCGGAAGCCGGGATCATCCTGGGCACAGGACTGGGAGGATTGACAACCCGTATTGAGAATACCATCGAAATTGACTACAGCGAAATACCCAACTTCCCCGTATCGACTGTCGAAGGCCATGCAGGCAAATTGATCTACGGTGATTTCGGAGGTAAAAAGGTTGTTGCAATGAAGGGAAGGTTCCACTATTATGAGGGCTATACAACCCGGCAGATTTCTCTTCCCATAAGAGTACTCAAATACCTTGGCATCAGGTGCCTCTTCCTGTCAAATGCGGCCGGCGGAGTGAATTCATCCTTCAGCATCGGCGATATAATGATTATCACCGACCATATTAACCTTATGCCTAATCCCCTGCTTGGGCCAAATGATGACAGGATAGGACCCCGTTTCCCCGATATGGGAGAAGCCTATGACAGGTACCTGATCAAAAAAGCCTCTCTCATTGCTGAAGCAAATAATATTATGGTACGAAAGGGTGTCTATCTTGCTACTACCGGACCAACTTTTGAAACCCCCGCGGAATACAGGTATTTCAGGACCATCGGCGCTGATGCAGTCGGTATGTCTACAGCCCTTGAGGTTATTGTGGCCCGCCATATGAATCTGCCATGCTTTGCTGTAAGTATCATTACCGATCTGGGTGTCGAAGGTAAGATTGAATTTACAACTCACGAGTCGGTTCAGAAGGAAGCCGAAAAAGCCGAATCGAAGATGACCACGATTATGACCGGGATGATATCAACGTTGTAATGACACTGGTGTATTCCTGATTATCTTATTACGGCACAGGCTTTTTTCAGCTTTATACTTTTACCCTGTTCATCAAACACAGTAACGAACAGTACATAAATACCCGTACTTACCAGGCTCCCGTCGCCGTAGGTGGCATCCCACAACAGGGTAGCTTCCTGACCGGTATAGAGGTTTTCCGCAACCCTCTTCACCAAAGAGCCAGTCTCATCAAAAACCAGCACCGACACCACATTTCCCGTACCGGTAAGTCTGAGATTCACCATCACCACATCCTCATATCCATCGTTGTCGGGTGTTATCCTGGAAGAAGAGATGCTTACTTCATCCTTTATGACCGGATCGGCAGTTACCGAGGAGTTTTCAGCCCCGGGAGTCCCCCATCCCACGTCCCCTGAAGCCGAGTGCCATTGTGCTGAAGCAGGAAAAGGTGCAGGACCGCTTATCCTTTCCAGCGAGATACCTTCGGTTCCCGAAAGGAGCGGGTAATGCATATCATCAGAATATACCACATCATCAAGTATCACGAGCTCCCTGCTGAGAAGGATAAGATGTCCGCCTTCGTCAGACATTGAAGGCAATGATGCTACTTCATGGAGACATTGCCCCACTGATGAAGGGTATCTCGAAAGCACCCTGCCCCTGTCCCTGGTAATGGTAAAATAAGCCCCCGGGACAATCGGAAATGGCTCGTGGTAAAAGGCGATCACTGAGGATGTATCCCCGCCGGCATCGTCAACCGATGCCAGAAGTATCCGCGATGCATCAAGTATCTTATCCGATACATTAAGGATCTCGACATAATCAGGATCCCCTGGAAGCGGATTGAACATGATTTCGCTGATTACTGCATCACCGGCTCCGGCCGGCGCGGGAAGGCCCGTTGCAAAAGTGTTTCTTTGCATCAGGTTACCGGAGAAATCCTTTATCATAGTGTCAGCCGCCAGACTCACTACCGTACCATACCGAAGAATGTCATCGGA
>CAZBQM010000108.1:0-6214 GCA_964494045.1 uncultured Rikenellaceae bacterium | reverse complement strand
CCGATTGAAGGTTCCCGGTTGGCTCATCGGCCAACAGAAGTTTGGGTTTGCTTATTATAGCCCTTGCGATACCGACAAGTTGCTGTTGGCCGCCTGAAAGTTGCTGCGGGAAAAGTTCCTTTTTTGCCACAATATTGAAGCGGTCGAGCATATCGGCCACCATCGCCTGACGCTCACGGCCTTTTACTCCTTTGTAAATAAGCGGAGTCTCAATATTTTCATAAACAGTCATCTCCTCTATAAGGTGGTAGGCCTGAAAAATAAAACCTATGAAATTGCGATGATATTCAACCTTAACCTTTTCCTTCAGGTTAAGCACCGATTTATCGAAGAGACTGTATTCACCGGCTGATGGACTGTCGAGCAAACCTATTATATTCAGCAGGGTGGATTTTCCGGAACCACTTGGTCCCATTATACTTACAAACTCACCTTCCTTAACCTCCAGGTCGACTGACTTCAGTACGAATGTCCGCTGGAATTTTGAATCGTAATACTTGTCAATGTTTGTTAAGTGTATCATACAAGGCATATTATCAGTGGCTTCTGGTCCTTTGAATTTCTTTCTGACATTTATTTATGCCGGAGTCACAGTATGGTTTCAGCCATCTGCCTTTTCACCTCTTCAGTAATTATCTGTCCGTCGAACAGGTTAAGTACCCTGTGTGCGAATCCTGAATCATGTACAGAGTGTGTTACCATCACTATGGTTGTTCCTTCACGGTTAAGTTCAGTAAGCAGGTTCATCACTTCCAGCCCGTTTTTTGAGTCGAGGTTACCTGTGGGTTCGTCGGCAAGTATCAGCTTGGGATTTGCCACAACTGCACGGCCGATAGCCACGCGCTGTTGCTGGCCACCTGATAACTGCTGTGGAAAATGTTTTTTACGATGACTGATCTTCATACGTTCAAGTACCTTCTCGACCATATCCTTACGTTCCTTTGCGCTCATCTTCAGATATATGAGTGGCAGTTCCACATTTTCATATACATTGAGTTCATCGATAAGGTTAAAACTCTGGAAGACAAAACCAATATTGCCTTTTCTGAGGAGTGTTCGGTTACGTTCCCTGAAACTACCAACTTCCTGCCCGTCAAAATAGTATTCACCTGAAGTAGGATTATCGAGCAATCCGATAATGTTCAACAATGTTGATTTACCGCAACCCGAAGGTCCCATGACAGCAACGAACTCGCCCTTCTGAATATGGAGAGTGACATTGTTCAGGGCACTGGTTTCAATTTCTTCAGTGCGGAATACTTTGTTTAGGTTTACAGTTTTTATCATGTTATTATTTGTTATTTAAATACTATTCTATCGTTTGTCCCGAAGATTTCATATCCTGAGGTTATTACAGTCTCGCCCGGATTCAGGCCTTCAGTTACTTCATAGTACAGTGGATTTTGTTTACCGATCCGGATATTCCTTTTGGTTGCTTCTGTCCCGTTTTCATTCAGCACAAAAACCCATTGGCCTCCCGTGCTCTGGAAAAATCCTCCCCTGGGCAGCAGTATAGCTTTTGCCGATTCACCCAGCTCCAGCTTGATATGGTATGTTTGTCCTGTACGGATATTTTCAGGTGTTGTATCATTGAAAACCAGGTCGATCTCAAACTGTCCGCCACGTACTTCGGGATAAACCTTGCGAACATGAAGGTCATAGTTGATTTCGTTACGATCGAGAGCAGCAGGGAGATCACGTACTATCCTGTCGATGTAGTGTTCATCAATCAAAGCCACTATCTTGAAATTATCGAGTACATTGATCTGTCCGATGCGCTGGCCTTCGTTGATTCTTTGTCCTATTTCGGCATCAAGCATCCCAAGCTGGCCGTCAACAGGAGCTTTCACTTTGAGGTTATCGAGCCTTTCCCTTACAAGGACAAGCATCTGCCGCATTTTCCCAAGGTCGGCTTCAAGGGTCTGCATTGATGTGATTCGGATGGTTGAATCGTTTGAAGCTTTAAGTTTATTGATTTCCAGCAGATTGGCCTCATATTCATAATCCTCCTTTGCCTGCAGATAATCTTCCCTGGAGACCAGCTGTTCGTCATAGAGCTCTTTGTTCTGTTCGAAAAAACGCTTCTTCCTGCCAAGCCTGTAGTAACTGTCAAGGATGTTTTTACGCGACTGAATCAATTCTGTCTCGAAACTAATGCGGGTATTCCGGAGGTAGTTTTCCTTCTCTGCCAATGCAGCTTCACTATTAAGGATTGTCTGATACAACTGTCTGTTTTCGAGCCGGAGGATCACATCTCCCTTTTTCAACATAGTGCCTTCTTCAATGAACCGTTCCTCAACCTGCCCGCCTTCAATTGCATCAAGGTAAATCGTTGTAATTGGTTCCACCCGGCCCACAACTGTTATGTAGTCGTTAAACTGACCCTCTTCAACAGTACTGAGTGTCAATTTATCCTTTTCCGTCCTGAATGTTGAAACACTATCAGACAGAATTATTTTATACAGTAAAAAACCAAAAACAAGTGCAGCGGCAGCCCAGATAAAATGCTTCGGTCTTAAACCCCTTTTCTTTTCTATAACCTTATCCATTCCCATAAAAATAGTTTTTATCTTACTTATCCACGAGTTAACATCTTATTATTCATTCTTAAAATATTACAGTCATTACAGGGGCTGGTTCCCCTGGATTCATTCCCAGAACCTCTCCCCGGCGTAGAAATCCAGTACCCTCTTCTTTACCTCCCACTGCAACCTGGCCTTAAGCACCAGGCTTTCTGTATTAGCCAGTCTGTTCTTTGCAATGTAGAACTCATAAACACTTATAAAACCCTGAGCCAGCTTTTTTTCTGATGCCTGGTAGGCCAGACTGTCTGCCTCAAGCTGTCTGAGATATTGATTATACTCATTTTCAAGCGCTTCCAGCTCATTCAGGTTGTTTACCATTTCAAAATACAACTTTTGTTTTTCCTCATCAAGTGTATTCTGAGCCTGTTCTATTTCGAATTTTGCCTTCTTTATGTCAGAACGTCTGCTCCACCTGTTAAAGACCGGGATGTTTACTGAGGCCCCGACATACTGGTTAAGATTGCTGTTGAACTGATCCCTTAACCCGATCACATTATCTGAATTATCCCTGTTGGTACCGGAATATCCGGTATTGACAGATCCGTTTAAAGTAATTGAAGGATATAGCTGGGCACGACTGATTGCCAGATTTTTACGGCTCGCGTTCAACCGTGACTGGAATGACTGGAAATAGGGTGACCACCCGATATATGATTCAAACAGGTCCTGACGGTCAGGAACCTGTGCCTGAATTACAGGAGTCTGCTCTTCAACAAGAACCAGCATGGCTGTATCGGACAGGTTCATTTGCTGTACCAGCCGAAGATTTGCATTTCTCAGGCTGTTTTTAGCCTGAATCCTCTTCAGCTCTTCAGATTCATAATTGGCACGCATCTCAAACAGGTCAGTATTTGATTTCATCCCCAGTCCGACCTGCTTTTCGACCCTTTTCAGATTTATCCCTGAAGCCTCGACCTGGTTCTCTGCAATCTCCAGGATACCCTTAAAATAAAGCACATCGAAATAGGAATTCATCACCTGGAAGGCAAGATCGTCGGTGGCATTCAGGCGGTTCAATTCAGCTGATCTTTTAATATACTTCTGGTATTCAACCTGATTAATCATCATGAATCCATTGAATACTGTCATGGAAGCACCTAAATTGATATTGTTATTAAAAAACTGGTTAGTGATAATTCCGTTTGTTATCGGGTCGATTGAACGGCCAAAACTAAACCCTCCATTTGTCGATGCTGCGATACCAGGCAAAAAATTCCGCTGGGATTGTTTGAAATTCTCATCAGCTATTTTCTCCTCTATCTCCATCTTTCTCAGTCCTATGTTATTCTCAATGGCGTAGGAAATGCACTGACTCAGACTCCAGGAATCCTGAGCCTCCAGTGCATTTGCAGCCAATAGAAAAAGAACCACAACCTGTATAAATTTCTTACTCATTTCAAATCTTTTCGTAGCAGGATAATATCCACAATAATGCCAAAATTATAATACATTGATTATCTTATCATTAATACACAACACGTCTTCTGCCAGGTAAAATTAATTGACAACAAAATGTAAATTTTTTTTACAATTGATTGCATATGGGATAGTCATAATCTATCTTTAAAATAAAAATGATTAAAGGGAATATATTAATTGTCGACGACAATAAAAGCATTCTGAGTGCCCTTGAAATCTTACTTCTTCCAGAGTTTCAGACAGTGACCACCCTTTCAGACCCAAATCAGATTCTTTCTGAATTGAGTAAAAAGGAATATAATCTGGTTATCCTCGATATGAATTTCAATGCCGGCGTTAATACCGGGAATGAAGGCCTGTACTGGCTGGGCAGGATTAAGGAGGTTAATCCCGAAATCTCAGTTGTGATGATCACTGCTTATGGCGATATTGAACTGGCCGTCAAGGCTTTGAAGATGGGATCAACGGATTTTTTCTTAAAACCATGGGACAATAACAAGTTACTGGCAACCCTGAAGTCAGCAATTCAACTCAATTGGTCGAAAAAAGAGGTATGTCAGTTGAAGGAAAAGGAAAAGGGTTTGAAATCGGAGCTTAACCGTGAGCAGAAGTATATAATAGGTTCCTCACCTC
Source organism: uncultured Rikenellaceae bacterium (assembly GCA_964494045.1). Classification (GTDB taxonomy): domain Bacteria; phylum Bacteroidota; class Bacteroidia; order Bacteroidales; family VadinHA17; genus LD21. The sequence continues at coordinate 1,577 of CAZBQM010000108.1, read as the reverse complement.
AGTTAATGCAGGTACTTAAGATGGTGAGGAAGGTGGCAAAGACTGATGCAAATGTGCTGATTACAGGAGAAAATGGTACAGGGAAAGAGCTGATAGCGCATGAAATTCACCGTTTATCGGATCGGTCAAACGAGGTAATGATAAGTGTTGATATGGGTTCTGTGACAGAAACACTGTTTGAAAGCGAACTGTTTGGACATGTCAAGGGAGCATTTACCGATGCCTGGGATAACCGTCCCGGAAAATTTGAAGTGGCCGATAAGGGGAGTCTTTTCCTCGATGAAATAGGGAATCTTCCCTACCATCTTCAGTCCAAGCTCCTGTCGGTGATACAGAACAGGATGATTACCAGAATCGGATCGAATAAATCAGTGCCAATAGATATCAGGCTGATATGTGCGACAAATAAAAACCTGGACAGGATGGTAGAAGAAGGATTGTTTCGTGAGGATTTGCTATACCGTATCAATACTATTCAGATAGAGATCCCTCCTCTTCGTGATCGTGAAAACGACATACTGGTATTAACTGATTTCTTCCTGAAGAAATATTCTTCAAAATACAATAAACAGAACCTGAAAATTAACCACCAGGCTCAGGAAAAACTGTTCAAATATTCCTGGCCCGGTAATATCCGTGAATTGCAGCACACTATTGAAAAGGCAGTAATCTTAAGCGAAAGCAGTATTCTTAAAGCCGAAGACTTCTTCATGAAACCAGTGATACAGGGGAGGACATCCGACACTGACATGACCCTGGAAGAGATGGAGAAACGGTTGATCAGGCAGTCAATTGAAAAAAACAATGGGAATCTGAGTGCTGCAGCAGATCAACTTGGTATTACACGCCAGACTCTATATAATAAAATAAGGAAACTGGGATAATGATAATCCGGAATTTCTACTTTCAGACTATAACCAGGATACTGGCCATTTCCTTTTTGAGTGCCCTGGCAAGCTGGATGATTTTTACAGCAAAACCCTTCCAGTTTATAGTACTGGTAATTCTCACTGATATACTGTTTGTAATTTTTCTTGTCCGTTTTCTTAGTTCAACCAACCGTAGAATCAGTTATTTTCTCGAATCTGTTCAGAATGATGATTCAACTCTTTCGATGCCAACAAAAGTTACTGACAAGTCAATTCATGCCATTTACCAGGGCTTGAATAAGGTAAACAAGCAGATTCAGCATCTTAAGATCGAAAACCGCCAGAAAGAACAGTATTTTCAGTCTATTATTGAACACCTTGCAACCGGTTTGGTCACTTTTGATAAGAAGGGGTTTATAATACATACCAACTCCACTGCAAAAGCCCTGCTCTCGCTGGATATCCTTACTCATATCCAGCAACTTGAACGGGTTGACAAAAAACTCTACCAGGCAATAAAAACAATAGCCCCTTCCGAAAGAAGGCTGGTTTCTATCATTTCCGAACGGGGTGAAGTTCAATTAGTCCTTAAAGCATCGGATTTTAAAATGCGCGATGAAGAACTGATGATAATTTCAATCCAGGACATACGCAATGAACTCGACGAAAAGGAACTCGACTCGTGGATAAAACTGATACGCGTGCTGA
>CAZBQM010000107.1:0-6302 GCA_964494045.1 uncultured Rikenellaceae bacterium | reverse complement strand
TTTTTACTAATAAAAAACCGGAAGGATATCAATCCTTCCGGTTTTAGAAAATTATGTTGTCGTGGATCAGTCAACTTTTCAGGGTTGCTGATAAAGCTGACTTTAAATGTGTATTATCTCACGACCCTGGCGCTTCCGCCCTTCATGACTTTTTCGGCTTCGGCCCTGGTTGCCCAGTTCCAGTCGCCCATGAATCCATGGCAGAGGGCCGAGTAGGCTGCAGAGAACTCGATTGCTTCCTGGGGGTCTTTTCCCTCAAGCATGCTGCAGATAAGAGCCGATGCGAAGCTGTCGCCTCCGCCTGTACGGTCCCACACCTCAAGGTTTTCATATTTCCGGGAGGTATAGAAACCGCCCTTGTACAGCATGACAGTCTGCCAGTCATTAAGCAGAGCCGTTCTGACATGTCTGAGAGTTGTACCTACAACCTGTACATTGGGGTATTCCTTAACCACTTTCTCGGCTACGCTCCTGTATTTCTTAGGATCGAGGTCGGCATAGGCTTCGGTTCCGCCTTCGGCCTTTATGCCAAGCATCTTTTCAAAGTCCTCTTCGTTGCCGATGATGACATCGATATAGGGCATCACCTTCTTCATGACTTCCCTTGCTTTCTCAGCTGTCCACAGTGTTGACCGGAAGTTAAGGTCGAAGCTTGTTGTCACCCCCAGTTTTTTAGCAATTTTAAGGGAGGTGATGGCCTCGTTTGCTGCATTATCAGAGATGGCAGTAGTGATACCTGTGGTATGGAACCATCTTGTCTGGGTAAGCAGTTTCTCCCAGTCTATATCGCCGGGCTCGACGAGGCTGATAGCTGAATGGGCCCTGTCGTACATCTGTTTGCTGGCGCGTGGTCCGATTCCCACTTCGAGGTAGCAGAGGCCGTTGCGCACTGTTCCCTTGCCATCGAAGGGCAGGAGTATCACGTTTGACATGTCGACCCCATGTTCGCGGCCTTTATTAATAATATACTGGCCCGACCAGATATCGACAAGTTTCGACACCCAGGCTGTCTTATGCCCGAGTCTCGATGAGTTCACAGCAACATTGAGTTCAGCGGCTGCTATTGCTAAAAGCAGGTGGCTCGACTGTTCAAGCCTGGCATGATCGGGAGCGGTGAATCTGATCATGGCTTCACCGAAACCCAGTACGTCATATTTCTTTTCCATAATGAAATTTTATGTTTGTTATTATTACAGTCCGAGTCCCTTCCTGTTGTATATTGACTTCGGCTTGCGTCCTTCGAGGAAGTCGACGATACCGGAAGCGGCTTCACAGGCCACCCTTACTGTACATTCAGTTGTAAGGGCCGCGGTGTGCGGGCTGACGATGGTTTTGGGGTTTCCAAGGAAGAGTTCACCTTCGACAGGTGGTTCATTAGCCAGAACGTCAAAGGCGGCTCCGGCAAGCCTGTTCTCATCGAGCATCTTCGATACGTACTGTTCATCGATGATATTTCCCCTTGCTGTGTTTATGATGTAAGCTGAAGGTTTCATCAGGGAGAGCAGTTTCTCACCGATATGGTTACGGGTCTCGCTTGTCATTGGGACATGGACTGTAACCACATCAGCTTCCCTGTACACCTGTTTCTCGTCGCTGCAGCGGACCACTCCGGGAGCAACAACGCTGTCGTCGATATAAGGGTCGTAGATAAGTACTTTCATATTGAAGGCGCCCATACACTTTTTAGCAACCTGCTTTCCTATCCTTCCGTAACCTATAATACCGAGGGTCTTCCCGTCGAGGTCAATGGGCAGGTATAGCCTGCGGGCGGTCTTGAACTTACCTTTTCTTGTTTCACCGTCGAGGAAAAGGAGGTGTTTGGTGGCTGCGCCTATGAGGGCGACAGTATGTTCGGCGACGGTTACTGTATTGGCATCGGGTGTATGAAGCACCATTATCCCTCTCTGGGTGGCGGCATCGATATCGACGTTGTCGACTCCCGTTCCCGTACGGCTGATAACCTTAAGGTCGGGAGCCAGGTCCATGAGTTCGGGTGTGAATTTGATCGTTGTATCGAGCATCACGGCGGTCACGTCCCTGACCAGTCTTTTGAATTCCTCGTGGTCGCCCGAAGGCATGTAGACCACTTCGCCTGCTTTTTTGAGGATATTGAGAGCATCGGGGCTCACTTTTTCGTTAACCAGTACTTTTTTCATTTGCTTCAGTTTAATAATTATCCATGGAGAGCTTATTCACGGTCAGGCTGGAATCAAAAAATCCTGCTGGTCCCGGAAGCATCCTCCATGTTTTTTAAATCATTCCTTCCTTTTTAAGATAGTCTTCAATTTTCTTCCTCAGCTCACTGGCAAGAGGGAGAAGAGGCAATCTGGGATCGCCACCGTTGAGACCGGCGAGGTCCATGGCATATTTAACTGCAGCCACACCGCCGCTGCCTGAAACGCTTTTGTTCATCTGGATGACCCTTTCGTTAAATTTAAAGGCCTCCTCATATTTCTTACTGACCGTAAGGTCATAGAGTTTAACCGTGAAATCGGGGAAGACGTTGGCCAGGGAGATAACTCCTCCGGGTGCTCCCATGATAAGACCGTTCATGAAGAAGTTGGCTGATCCGGGCATTACATTAAAGGTATCCCTGACGGCAAGCAGGAAGTTTTCGATGTTACCTGTCGATGAATCCTTGATACCGACGATGTTGGGATGTTTTGCAAGTTCCTTCACAAGGCTTACGGAGAGGGTTGTGCCGCCGCAGAACTGAGGGGCATTATAAACGAGACATGGTGTGGTCAGTGAGCCGGCCACATCGGTAAAGTACCTGAGAAGCACAGGGTCGGTCATCTCCTTTTTGAAGTATGAAGGAGGAAGGAGTGTTATGAAATCAGCACCAAGATCCTGCGCTTTCCTGGCAAATTCTATTGTTTCCTTTGTCGATTCGAAGATACAGCCGGCCATAACCGTCTGTTCAGCGCCCTTGTTTCTGATGATGGTAGCAAGCACTTTTTCCTTTTCCTCGTTTGTAAGGCTTTTATTCTCGCCGTTCGATCCAAGGGCAAGATAGCCTCTGATACCGGAGGCGGCATATACCTTCATGTTTTCTTCGAGTTTATCGTACGCAACCTCACCCTTACTGTCAAAGGGGGTGGTGATTGGCGCAAAAACTCCCATAAGTTTTTTATCCATTGAATTTCTCTTTAAGATGAGTTAATAATTCATAACCTGGCAATGTCCATAAGCCTGTGTCAGGACAGACATAAGGCGGCGCCGGGGCTTCCCGGCATAAAAAGTAAAAAAGCCCTGTCTGTGCAAGTATTAAAATACCAGATCAGAGACAGGGCTTAGTTATTCAGATCGTGCCGGCCTGAAAAGAGGCAGGCATTTCAGAGATCAGTTTCTCTGAGGCTGAGCCGGAGCCTGTCCCTGCTGCGGCCTGGGCCCCATCTGTGGTCCATTCTGCGGGAGGTTCAGAGGATCTTTCCACTCGAGCTGGTAAGCTGCGTTGGAGCTTAGCTTATAAGTAATAACATTATCTTCGGGTTTTGCACTTCCGATGATATCAATCTTGTTGCGGTCGACATTACCGAGACCACCTGCTTCGCAATAGTTGAGGTATCCTACATTCTCAAGAGGAATACCCATCATGCGTGCGCACATTGAATCAATAGCAACGACATCCTGGCCAGCAAGGGCAATCTTGTGATTAACCGGTGTACCGGCGATGGGGCCATTGCCTTCCATCCCTTCCACTCCGTCGATGATTGTGAAATCGGGACGGACAGCCTGGGCCATAAGGTACATGTTGTAGTGCAGCCAGCGCGGACCGCCGGAATGCATGTTGCGTTTGTAGTTGATGGGTCTCTCACCGGCGCTGGCAGCAGGAAGGTTAAGCGGAGCAGCCATAACCATGTTCTTCACACCTCCGGTCATGACAACAGTGTTGTGTGTCTTGAGCCTTGATATTGATATGAAATAGTTAGCCGGATCGAGGAAGAGTTCCGAAACAAACATCTTATCCATATGGAGGTTCCTGTCGAGTACGTAGAAAGGCTTGCCCTTGGTGGTATTAAGGTCAATGAACTTAACATTATATTCCTTTGCAACGTCGAGGTATCCGTATTCCTTGAATCCTGCAGCTGAGTCAGGATTGGAACTTGATTCTGCGATTATGATCTGACCCTTGTAGATAGGCTTGAGGTATTCAAGCAGTGCCCTGAGAGCATCAGGATGGGTAGCACACAGGGCTGTGTTGGTCACGACCATGTTGGGCTTGATGACCAGCTGTTTTCCCTTAAGACCTTTTTTTATCTCACTTTCAAAGGGTTTGACCACTTCGAACAACATTTGCTGACGGTCGGAACCTGTTGTAAAAGCAACGCTGCTGTTACCAGCTGTAACGAGCTGTTTGGGCTTTGGTCCCATATCTGCCGGTTCTGAAGCTTTGATGTCAGTGAATCCTCCTGCCAGCATCCCAGCCGATCCGAGTCCAAGCATCTTAAGGGCGCTGCGCCTCCCAATGACTAATTGATTTTCTTTTGATTTCATACTATAAGTAGTTCATTATTTAACAATCTGTAACTGCGGGTAATTAATATATGGTTTAAAAATATTATTTTTTTCAACATGACAAACATGACCTGCCAGTAATTAACTTTATTTAAATCTTATCCATTATTTCAGGCCGGTCGTGCAGTATCCTGATATTCAGCCAGGCTTTATCGTCACGGTCTCTGATCAGGTTTAGCCTCACGCTCCCTGATATATGACTGGATGAACTCAGGTGAAGGAGCTTTTTCAGGATCGGAGAAGAATTTACCCATGGTATTCATATTATCCTTAAGCCACTTCGTGAATTCGGCATTCATCTCAGGTGTGTAGGAACCATCGGCCTGCTGGGCAGTGAATCTTCCTTCTACTACACCGGCATGGGCAAAGGCATCCTGCATACGTGTCTTTTCGGAAGTCTCGATAACCCTCAGGGCAAGATGCGGGGGTATGAACACCACTCCTTCGCGGGTTGCAAGTACAACATCGCCCGGCATCACAGTCACATAACCTATCTGGATCGGGCAGTTAACGCCAATGACAAGGTTTGAGCTGTTGGACTGGGGCCTGAAGTCGCGTACAAGGAAGTTGAAGTTCTCGTTGACATCCAGGTTACCGTAAAGGTCGCGGAGAGTACCCCTTATGACGGCGCCGTTCCCTGTTTTTGTCCAGATGGTAGTACCGAGGTTGTCACCCACATGTGATGCGTCGAGGATTCCCTCTGCCACGTCGGCAACATAAACGTCACCTTTCTGGAGCTGGTCAATTCCCCATGTGTACTGGCCTCTGCTCCTGCCGTCCTTGTTACCCTGTTCCTGGATAAGGTTGTTCAGGTCGGGGCGGTAGGGAAGGAAATGAATTGTTGATGCCCTTCCGCAGATAGTGACATTATCTCTCATCTGTTTAAACTCACCGTAATACTGGTTTGAATAGGTTGGTCTTCTGAATTCCCCGAAACTGAGGGCTCCCTGGCCTTCCGTATCACTCATCCCGTTAAGGATCTGCCAGGCTTCGGTAACAGAAACATGACGCATGCGGCTGATGATATCATCCGAAACCATTGGCCGGCCGTCGGGAAACCTTTCCCCTTTCCAGTAACCTGTGTACTGGATCATTTCATCCCTGGTAAGTGAAGTAGGCTGAGCTTTCAGAACAGAACCTGAGAAAAGTCCTGATACAAAAAAGAACACCCCGATAAAAGAAATAATTTTTCTGATTTTCATAATGTATCCTCCTGTTGTTATTACAATTTATATAAGCGGACCGGTTCTACCGGGTTTTTTCCATTCGTATTACTCCCCTGACCGGATTTTGGTGCAGGAGATAGCAGGTTCGAATTTATTTATAAAGGCGATATGTTTGCCCCGGGGGAAGCCAGAAAAAAATAATTTATACTAAATCTAAATATGCCCGGAAAGTAAAGCCGGAAGAGTAAACAGAAACCAAATTGTCAGAATGATCAGGATTAACTGACCTGTTGGCCGCTTTGCCGGATAGATCAGCAGCTCCGCCCCCGTGCAAGATGGTGGAAGAGCGACAGAAAGCACAGTGGTGTAATAATGTTGGCGGATATTGACGGGGGAAAAAACACTTAATAGCTTAGCGTATGAAAATTAAGGTAAGATAACTGCCGGCATACCCACTGAAGAACTCCCGGAGCCTTATTATTCACATCAATGACATTTGGAGGAAGCTGGTGTATGCACGTGCTGTTGGCTGAGCTTAAATAAGCTTCCTGACTTTTGATAGAATCTTTTTTGATGGAATTGATTCGGAATTGGCAGGTACCAGATACCATCTAACGG
>CAZBQM010000106.1:4686-6312 GCA_964494045.1 uncultured Rikenellaceae bacterium | reverse complement strand
ACCAGTTTCACAGGATCCTTTTCGACAGACTTGGCTTCAGGGATGCTGAGCTGGTCACTCCTTCAAATGACACTTCATATCAGGATATCGCAGGGGAACACGGACAAAAATTCAGGATCAATACCTGGAAAGGTTTTGTGGCAGCAGATTTCCTGCGAAAGCTTCACAGGGAAACAAGGCCCTATGAGATCAACAAAGGGGATACCGATATTCTTTATCATAATTCCCTGAAAAGGCTGGAGAAATGTATTGAGAAGGGTTCACGGGGCCTTCGCAGTCTTCTTGAGGAGATAACAGCCGGTTTCATGAGTATTGAGACTGACAAAAGTACCAGGAAACCGGTGGTGGCTATAATCGGAGAAATTTTTATGCGCGACAATGCGGCATGTAACGGGAATATCTCAAACAGGCTTGAGGAACTTGGTGTGGAAGTGCTTGTAACTCCTTTTTCAGAATGGATACTGTATTCAACGTACAGGTATACACGTGACAGCCGGTGGAAAAACGACAGAAAAGGTATTGTCCGATCGACAATCCAGGGTGTTGGTCAGAACCTTCTTTCAGATGCCCTGTTAAAAAACATCCGGAAGTTTACTGATCATTCGAAGGATGTGTCTCTTCACGACATGCTGAGACTTTGCAACAGATATGTAAATGAATTCTATGATGGAGACCCTCCGGTGGCTGTGGGCACCTCTGTTGCGCTGGCCGAAAGGGGAGTCTCAGGGATAGCTGCCATATTGCCGTTTACATGTATGCCCGGAACACTTATTGCTTCGGTAAGTGATTCTTTCAGAAAAGACCATTGCAATATTCCCTTCATTAATATTGCATACGACGGACAGGATTCAGTCTCGCTTGATACAAGGCTGCAGGCCTTTGTCTATCAGGCTAAGGAATACCACAAAACCCAGGCTGAAAAGATGGGCAGGATGCAGATGGTCTGATGACCTGACAATGATTCAGGCTTACGCTTTCAGACCGAAACCAAGTTTCGACAGGATACCGGCAAGTTCCGGATTCCCGCCTTTCAGACTTATCCTGAATGCGGAAAACTCCCTCCTGACCGGATAATCGCCCCTCAACTTCTCAAAGGAAGAAGGGTTGAACCTCAGCCTCAGGTCATCTTCAACAATATAGTAGGTATGGAAGACCGCCCTCCTGATGATTTCCTCATCAGATTTCCCTTTTGCATTAAGAGTAATGTGGGGTTCGGCCGGTTCAGGAATAGTTGAGGGATACCAGTCGTTGAGAGGCAGGCCGAAGAACCTGCTGAGGGCTCTGACCGACATGGTAGTGCCGTTTATCTTTCCATCGGTTGAATAACCTGCAATATGCGGGGTTGCCAGAAATGCCATTTCCAGAAGATGCTTGTCAATCTCAGGCTCCTTCTCCCACACATCGAGAATAACTCCGGTCAGCCTTTCCAAATACAGAGCATCCTTAAGCGACTCCGTATCAATCACCTCCCCTCTCGAAGCGTTTATCATCCAGGCTCCCTTCCTGACTTTTTCAAACATTTTCCTGTCGAAAAGATGGAAGGTCCTGTCCTCTCCTGAATGAATAAGGGGAACATGAAGTGTAATAATATCAGATGCTGCAAGGAGATCCTTCAGGTCAGTAAAC
>CAZBQM010000106.1:0-4586 GCA_964494045.1 uncultured Rikenellaceae bacterium | reverse complement strand
ATAAGAGCATCGGCATCCCTGACATCATCGTTCCTTATCTTGCCTCCGGGCATATATCTCACATCAGCATACGGTTCCAAAACCCCTCTCAGAAAAGGTATTTTATCGTCAGCAACAATCTTGATCATGATTAATGATTTTGGGCCGCAAGATAATGAAATTTACCCGCCGGCACTATGAGGTTTGTCCTTTTCAGAGAAGCCTTGTTTCCCTGTCGGCATACTGTCTGATCACCTCTTCGGGCCAGATACTCGACTGTACCTCGCCAATGTGGGTTTTTCTGAGCAGGAACATGCAGAGCCTCGACTGTCCGATACCTCCCCCAATGCTCAGGGGCAGCTTATCTTCGAGAAGCTGTTTGTGGAACAGAAGGTCCCTGCGATCTTCACAATGACTCATCTTCAGCTGTCTCTCCATTGCTTCCCTGTCGACACGGATGCCCATCGACGACATCTCAAGTGCTGAGTTAATGGCAGGGTTCCAGAAGATAATATCACCGTTAAAGCCATAATAGCCATCATCATTGGGAGTGCTCCAGTCATCATAGTCGGGAGCACGGCCATCGTGAGGCTCACCGTTGCTGAGTTCGTGACCTATTCCAATTATAAAAATGGCACCATAGGCTCTGGCAGCTTCATTCTCGCGCTGCTTTGAAGTCATACACGGATATTTCCTGAGAAGTTCCTCAGCATGAATAAAAGTAATCTTAGGTGGAAGCTGTGGTATGAGCCAGGGATATTTCTTAAAAAGCTCCATCTCTGTAGCCCTTATAGTATCATAAATAGCCCCGACGGTTGACCTGAGCATACTGAGAGACCTTTGTTCGGGAAGAATATGTTTCTCCCAGTCCCACTGATCAACATACAGTGAATGAATCGGACTCAGATCCTCGCAGGGTCTGAGAGCCCTCATATCGGTAAGTATGCCCTTCCCTGGTTCAACCTGATAATATCTAAGTCTCAGACGCTTCCATTTAGCAAGCGATTGAATGACGACTGCCTTAAGGTTGTCGATCGACTTCACCTGGAAGCTCACCGGCTGTTCAATCCCGTTAAGATCATCATTAATACCTGTACCATCGGGCACAACCACAGGCGAAGATACCTTTACAAGATTAAGCTCCTTTGCCAGCCTCTTTTCATAGTCAGTTTTAATAAAATCAATCATCTCTTCTGTCTGAAGCATCAGAGAGGCGCAAGAAATATGCAAAGTATCGGTATGAAATGTCATAAACTTTCTTTTATCTGGAACCTTTTTTTCCTTTTAACTTACATCTTGTAACGCAAAAACAGGAAAAGCCTGCCATTTCTGACAGGATCTCTGTTTATCATGATCCGCCGTCATTTCAACATTTTCTCTTTCAGCAACCTGAATTTCAAAGCTATCCGTCTGAAAACAGATGACAAAAAGAATCCCTTAATTCCTTTTTAAAATTCGAGGCAATATATATAATTTATTTAAATATTTAAGCATTTGTATGATTTTTATAATAAATTATAACAAAAGCATATATTATGATAATAATCACAATTAAAATACGGACTATAAACAGCAAAGGGAAAAGTCAGAATCAGGATATTTATTGATTTTCAATATCTGGCACGATTCATGTTTAACCTGTATTGCTGACTTACAAACAAAAATCAGTCAGGCTATCAGAACAAAGTATCAATAATTTTGTATATTTAGATGTATAATTATAAAAACCAAAAATATGAAAGCAAGATTTACTCTGGTTATGCTGGTTCTACTTCCCATGACGGGTATCAGGGCTCAGATACCCATAGTCATCGCTGAGGAGAAACTTCAATTTGGGAACAGTTCAATGCCGGCATTGTCGGTGACGATTCCCGAAGTTGAATATGATCTGACACTGAAGGAATGGATTAAGACCCTTGAAAGCGGTACAAAATCGAAGGTTGTGACTGAAAGCAGTGGCATGTCAATTTTTGGAGCGAGATTAAAGGACATCTCTGTCGACCCTGTCAACGTCTACAGTGTTCTTGACAACACAGGCGAAGTGTTGAAACTGTCAGTAGCTTTTGAATTGCGGAAGGATCAGTATATTGAAAAAGCTGTCAGCGAAGCTGACTTCCTTAAAGCTGACGCTTTCATAAAAGGATTTGCAAAAACCCGGTATCTTGACCTTGCCAAAGCACAGCTTAATGTGGAGGAAAAGAAGCTTAACGAGATTGAAAGGCGACTCTCTTCGCTCGAAAATGCCAATTCAAGGATGCAGAAGAGTATTCTGTCGGGCAGGAATACAATACAGGCAGAGAACGACAGAATCGTTTCGATGAACAATGAACTGGCTGCCATCAATACGGAAATTGACCAGAACAACCAGATCCTTGCCACGCTTGAAGCCGGAACGACCAGAGAAGAAAAACTTAAGTATTCTGATGAACTCAATAAAAAGAAGGAAAAGACGGTTTCATCCATTGAGTCGTCTGAGAAAAAGATAGCTAAGGCCAACGATGCTATCAGAGAGGCAGAAAAAGATATTCCGGGCAATGAGAGAGACCAATCAAAGGTCAGGGAGGAAGTTGCCGCCCAGGACGCAGTGGTTCAGCAGTTTACAAACAAATACAACACTATCAGAAATTATTGACTTTATTATTTTGTTATAAAACAACATAAAATTACATTTACAGCCGGTGTCTGAGTTTTGGGGAAATCAGGATTCAGAAGCATAATCTTAAATTATATCATTATGGTCCGGTATGGTCTGGTAACACTGGTTGTTATTTTTTTGAATATTTCGAATCTTTTTTCACAATACGGTATTGAGGCGGTTTTTACCGAAAAAGCCCCTGTTATTGATGGTCTTATTAATGACGATGTCTGGGAAAAAGCTGCTTCAGTGTCCGATTTTGCCCAGAGGGAACCAAAGACAGGAGAGCCTTCGACTGAAAAGTCGGTTTTCCTCTTCCTCTACGACAACAACAATATGTATGTAGGTTTCAGGTGCTACGACGATCCCGAAGGGATAACGGCAAAGGAGATGGCAAGGGATGTCGATCTTAGCAATGACGACAGGGTACAGGTCATCCTCGACACCTACCTCGACGGCAGAAGCGGCTACTGGTTCCAGATAGGTCCCAGGGGCAGTATCGGCGATGCACTGATTAATGAAAACGGGAAGGATTTCAACAAGTCGTGGGACGGTCTTTGGGACGGGAAAGCCAAAATCACAGATGAAGGATGGGAAGGTGAACTTATAATTCCCTTTAAGACGATGGGATTTCTCCCGGATAACGATGTATGGGGACTGAAAATAATCAGGAACATAAAGAGGAAGTCAGAAACAGCATACTGGCCGCCGACAACTCTCAATGCCGACAAATTCCAGATCTCAGATGCCGGAAGAATCAGCGGGCTGAAAAACATAACCCAGGGATTGGGCCTTGATCTTGTTCCTTATGCTACAGGTGGATTCAGCAAGAAACAGGATTCAGGTTCCGACCCGGTGTTTGATGCAGGGATAGATGCCTTCTACCAGATCACTCCTTCACTGAAAGCTGCTGTTACAGTCAATACCGACTTTGCCCAGACTGAGGTGGATGAGAAACAGATAAATCTTACCCGCTTCAGCCTGTATTTTCCTGAGAAAAGAGATTTCTTCCTCGACGGATCCAATTATTTCAATTTCGGGATAAACGGTGATTCCGAGAATCCCAACAGCACCAGCATGATACCTTTTTTCTCAAGAAGTATCGGACTCAATACTGCAGGAGAGCCTGTAGCCATAAAATACGGTGGAAAATTCACGGGGAAAGCCGGAAAATGGAATATTGGTATGCTCCATATAAAGGATGACAACGAATGGGATAATCCTGGCTACACAGTAGGTAGGATATCAAGAAATATAGGCAAACAGTCGTCTCTCGGAATTATCGGGACTAATGGAAATGCCTTTTCTGATGCAAGCAACACTGTCGCAGGTGTTGATCTCAGACTGGCTAGTTCAGAATTCATGGGAAACAGGAACATAACATATAATCTCTACGGAGTGAAATCATTTACCGGAGGACTTGAAGGACGTGACCTCTCTTTCGGGACCGAAGTCAACTACCCTAACGATTTTTTGAATTTCAGACTTGGATATCTCCAGATAGGTGAGAATTTTCTTCCTGGTCTGGGATTTGTACCAAGGAAAAATATCCGTGACCTTTACGGAAGCTTCACTGTCGGTCCGCGTCCGAAGAACTCTCCCATCCTGCAGATTAAATCGGGAATCAAGTATGAATATATCTCCGATCTCAGAAACGGAGGGGTTCAAAGTGCAAGCATCGATCTTAACTACGCCTCTTTTTCATTCCTTAGCGGCGACATGATATCACTTGCTTCCCAATACCAGGTGGAATCACTTACAAACGACTTCATTGTTTTCAACGACTTTCTTATTCCTGTCGCAGATTATCATTTCTGGAGACATTCACTTCAGCTTACCTCGGCTAAAAGAAGGAAGCTCTGGGGATCTGTAAAAATGGCAGCGGGCGGCTTCTACTCAGGTACCCGTACTGATCTTCTGCTTCAGGCCGGTTACAAGGTTGCAGTACCTGTCTATGTCGGAATTGAATCAG
>CAZBQM010000105.1:0-6829 GCA_964494045.1 uncultured Rikenellaceae bacterium | reverse complement strand
TTCAACGCAACTACTTTAAACACTGGAACTTCTTAAATTACATGCAATTGCGTTGAAATTCAACGCAACTACTGTCTTTTCTTCACTTGTGACTTTTGTCTTTTGTCTTTTATCTTTTAATTCATCTATCATACATACACCATCTACCATAGAGCCCCCTGCTCCCAGCCCCCCGCCCCCTGACCCCGCCCCCCGCTCCCTGCCTGGTCTTTTCTTCCCGACGTAATAAAGCCAGAATAAATACGTTTTGTTTCTGTATTCAAAAAAATTAAGTAATTTTGCGCAACATTTCCCATATGAGGTTATTAAAGTATTATATCATCCTGATATTGCCACTTCTGGCCAGCTCGTGCGGTGAGTACGGGAAGATCCTTAAGAGCACAGACAATGAGCTTAAGAAGAACAAGGCTCTTGAGTATTATGCTGCCGGACAGTATGCAAAGACCGCTGAACTGCTTGGTCAGATACTCCCGAGGTACAGGGCCACAGTGGAAGCCGAGGAGCTTAACTGGGTCAATGCCGAAAGCAGCTACAAGATGAAAGAGTATGAACTGGCAGGTACATATTACAGGAGTCTGGTTGAAGAATATCCTTTCGGGAAGCATGCCGAAGAAGCCACATTCAAGGTTGCCAAATGCGACTACGCCACATCACCAAGGGCTGAACTAGACCAGGCAAATTCAAAAAAGGCGATTGATGGATTTAATCTCTTCATTAAGAAATATCCTGCAAGTCCTTTCGTCGAAGAAGCCAGGGTACTTATCAAGGAACTCGAGGAGAAGCTGGTTGAGAAGTCATACAACAGCGCCAGGCTTTACTACGACATGAAGAAGTACAAATCGGCCATCACAGCCCTGGAGAACAGCCTGAAGGAATACTCCGAATCAAAATACCGGGAGGAGATGATGTTCCTGAAACTGAATTCCACCTATCTCTACGCTGTAAACAGCTTTGCCAACAAACAGAGGGAAAGGTTCCAGGCAACACTCGACGACTACTATTCGTTTGTGGATGAATATCCGGAGACGAAATACTCGAAGGAGATTAAAAGGATCTATGAGGTCACGGCTGACTATCTCAAGATCGACACAAATAAAACAACTGAAAATATTTCTGATAAATGAATATAGACTACAGAAAATCAAATGCATCGGTAACCACGGTTACCAGGAATCTCGACATGATGACCAGGCAGACAGGTAATATCTACGAGACTGTCATAGTTGTCTCCAGAAGAGCCAACCAGATTGCCGTAGAGATGAAACAGGAACTCAACAAGAAACTTGAGGAGTTTGCTTCATATACCGATAACCTGGAGGAGGTATTTGAGAACCGCGAGCAGATTGAGATATCCAAGTTTTATGAGAGGCTTCCCAAGCCAACGCTCATTGCACTTCAGGAGCTTGAGGAAGACAAGATTTTCTACAGGAACACTACTGAGACTACTCCAGCAGTAAAGACAAAAGCCTGATGAACAATGCCAGGTGGTAAACATATTCTTATCGGTGTAACCGGCGGTATTGCGGCATACAAGGTTGCCACAGTCATTAGGTTACTCGTTAAGGAAGGGGCGGAGGTCAGGGTCATCATGACTCCCCATGCAAAGGATTTTATCACTCCCCTTACTTTTGCCACGCTTTCCGGCAATCCCGTATTTACCGATTTCTTTGATCCTGAGAACGGAAACTGGAACAGCCATGTCGGTCTGGCACTCTGGGCCGATGCCTTTCTTATTGCCCCCGCCACCGCAAACACCATTGCAAAGATGGCTTCAGGAGTGGCTGACAACCTTCTGCTGACAACCTACCTTTCGGCCCGCTGCCCCGTCTTCATCGCTCCGGCCATGGATATGGACATGCTTGCCCATCCGGCCACGATTGCAAACATTGAGACGATGCGTGGGAGGGGACATCACATCATTGATTCCGGAAGCGGTTTCCTGGCCAGCGGTCTTTCCGGGAAGGGAAGGATGGCTGAACCTGAGGAGATAGTGAAAGTAGTTACGGACTTCCTTTCAAAAAAAAAAAGACATAAGCCTCTGACCGGCAAAAAGGTCATGATAAATGCCGGTCCGACCGTCGAGCCCATCGATCCGGTCCGCTTTCTCAGCAACTATTCCACCGGCAGGATGGGCATAGCACTTGCCGATGCCGCCGCCGACATGGGCGCCGATGTCACACTCGTACTGGGCCCGGTGAGCCTGTCGCCCAAACACAGTGATATTAAGGTGGTTAATGTCACCACAGCCGCATCCATGGCTGAAGCTTCAAAAAGTCATTTCAAAGATTGCGATATAGCCATCCTCTCTGCAGCTGTGGCCGATTTCAGTCCTGCCGAGACTGCCGTGAACAAGATAAAAAGGGGAGAAGAGGACCTTATTCTGAGGCTCAGGCCTACAAAAGACATTGCCGCTGAACTGGGAAAGCTAAAAAGGGACAACCAGATACTTGCGGGCTTTGCTCTCGAGACACACTCCGGACCGGAACATGCCATGGCCAAGCTCAAAAAAAAGAACCTCGACCTGGTAGTGCTCAACATGTCGAATGAGGAAGGTTCCGGATTCGGTCACGATACAAACCGTATCACCATCATCGATAGAAACAATAATATTGATAAATTTGAGTTGAAATCAAAGGATGAAGCTGCACGGGATATTCTGGATAAGATAGTGAAGATGACAGGTAGGCTCTGACAGCACCCCCTTTACCTGTACGGTACGGTTTATCAGGAATATCCAAAAACAAGTGATGATGAGATCTGCATTTCAACATATCCTTATACTGATGGCAGCGGTGCCGGTGTTGTTCGCTACCACCGTTCGTGCTGATGCCCAGGAGCTTAACTGTAATGTTCAGGTGACGGCACAGAAGATCCAGGGTTCGAACCGCCAGGTGTTTGAGACCATGCAACGCGACATCTACGAGTTCATGAACGGCACCGTGTGGACAAACAATGTCTTCAGTCAGGCTGAAAGGATCGACTGTAACATTCTTATAAACCTTAACGAACAGCTTTCAGCTGACGAGTTCAGGGGCACCATTCAGGTACAGCTGCGGAGGCCGGTGTTCAACACCTCTTATAACACCACCCTCCTGAATTTTATGGACAACAGTTTCCAGTTCAGGTACGTCGAGTTTCAGCCCCTTGAGTTTAATCCCAATACCCACACCTCAAATCTTGTCTCGGTGCTCGCGTACTATGCCTACATCATACTGGGTTTCGACTACGACAGCTTTGCGGCCGGAGGAGGCACAGGCTTTTTCCAGACTGCCGAGAAGATAGTCACGAATGCCCAGAATGCTCCCGAGGCCGGATGGAAGCCCTATGACGGATCGAGGAACCGTAACAGGTACTGGCTTGTAAAGAACATCCTCGACAAGAACTATGAGGAAATCAGGAACTTTGTGTATGAGTACAACATTCGGGGACTCGACAGGATGGAATCAAAGATAGCAGAGGCCAGAACGGGGATCGTGGAGAGTCTGAGACTGCTGCAGGATGTGTACAGGAGGAAGCCCGATCCTTTCATGTACTACCTCCAGATAGTGATGGAGTCAAAGGCTGATGAGCTTGTTAACATATTCAGCCAGGCCTTTCCCGAGGAAAAGAGCCGTGTGGTACAGATGCTCAACGAGGTCGATCCTGCGAACAAGTCGAAATATGAAAAAATCATTGCTTCCAACTAATTCCTGTTGCGGTCTATGCTGAAGAAACTGTCGGTACATAATTACGCCCTGATCAGGGAACTTGAGATCGAGCCGGGCGACGGTCTGACCATCATCACTGGCGAGACCGGGGCTGGTAAGTCAATTCTCCTTGGCGCCCTTTCCCTTATACTCGGGGCCAGGGCTGACAGTTCGGCGGTTCTCGACGGCAATGACAAATGTATTGTCGAAGGAGCCTTCAGTGTTGAAGAAAATGACTTTGAAGAGTTCTTCAGGACAAATGACCTCGACTTTGAACCTCTTACCCTCATGAGGAGGGAGATCAACCCCTCGGGCAAGTCGAGGGCCTTCATCAACGACACCCCTGTAACACTAAATGTACTCAAGGATCTGGGTGACAGGCTTATTGATATACATTCGCAGCATCAGACACTGATGCTTCATGACAATCTCTTCCAGCTTAATGTCATCGACTCCTTTGCAGACACGGCAAAGCTGCTTGCCGAATACAGGAAACACTTCGGCTCTTTCAGGTCCTGGCAGAAGGAGTATGCTGTACTTAAGGAGGAGGCTGAGAAAAACAGCGCCGATCTGGGGTACTACATGTTCCAGCTCGATCAGCTTGAGAAGGCGGGCCTTAAGGAGGGCGAACAGGAGGAGCTCGAAAAGGAACAGGAGATGCTGTCGCACACTGAAGAGATAAAGATGGCCCTGGAGAACTCTGTATTGCTGTTGTCGGCCGATGAGGGCGCCGTTATTTCAAGACTTAATGAGGCCATGGCCTCTCTTGGAAAGATCAGTGCTTTTCACCAGGGTGCGGCTGAACTGATGAAGAGGATAGAAACCGCATATATTGAACTTCGCGACATAGCCACCGAAACTGAAAGACTCTCAAGCGCCGTAGACGCTGACCCATCGAGGCTCGTGGCCGTCAACGAACGTCTCGATACCATCTATTCCCTGTTAAGGAAACACAGGGTCTCCACACTTACCGACCTCCTGGTCAGGAAGAACGAGATAGCTGCCGTGATAGAATCGATAAACACAGGCGACAGCAGGTTATCAGAGTTGCAGGAGCTTGTCAGGGAAGAGGAAAAGGTGCTTGCACGGCTTTCGGATGAGATATCTGAAAAGAGGAAGGATGTGGTTTCGGGTGTTGAGAAAAGGATCTCGGAGATGCTTATCGAACTGGGGATGCCCAAAGCCCGGTTCAGGATACGCCTTGAGGCACAGGATGGCTTCACCTTCAACGGAAGGGATACGGCGGACTTTCTTTTTTCGGCCAACAGGCAGATGGAACCGGAGAGCCTGGCCCGCATTGCCTCTGGCGGAGAACTGTCAAGGGTCATGCTGACTCTTAAGTCGCTGCTTTCAAAAAATAAAAACCTGCCGACAATCATCTTCGATGAGATCGATTCGGGTGTCTCGGGTGAGGTGGCCGACAAGGTGGGACGTATCCTTTCGGGCATGGGAAGTTACATGCAGGTCATCAACATAACACATCTCCCGCAGGTGGCATCGAGGGGAACGCGGCATTTCCATGTTTTCAAGGAAGACTCGGGCGACGCGACAATAACCCGCATCAAGTTATTATCTCCCGAAGAAAGGGTTTATGAGCTGGCCAGGCTGCTGAGCGGAAGCTCCGTATCGGGCACTGCTCTGGAAAATGCCAGGGAACTGCTTCAGGCAGCCGGCAACTGAGAACCGTGCAGAATCTCTATCACGACGGGGGTCCAAAACATGGGGATGAGTCACAAGGCCATAGAACAATAGGGGAAGAGCTTTGATGAGTGTGAGTAATGCTTAATCCATATAGGTATTTAGACTTATTTTTAGTGCGGTTTATAGGCAGGTAAATCACTTTTTTTACATTTGTCGGACCTTAAACGAACCGCATGCCTACATTAATACTCCTTGTACTCTTCTATCTTCTGTTCCCGGTAGTCATCATTCTGATATGCAGGCACTGGACTCTTGCAGGCAAGATAGGAACCATAGTGATAGCCTATGCCATAGGACTTCTGATAGGAACCTCCGGGATCTTCGGGGAAGGAAGTCCTGAATATAAAAAGATTCTGCTGGGGCGTTCTTCCATACCATCGGCCGAGATGGAGACTCTTATGACCCAGGGCAGGCTGGCTGATGATGACGTTATGGTCAACAGGATCAAGAGTATCCAGGATATTATACAAACCGCAACCATCCTTCTGGCTTTTCCGCTTATCCTGTTTTCCCTCAACCTGAAGAGGTGGCTCAAGTATGCCAGGACAGGATTCCTTTCTGTGATCCTTGCCCTTATTTCAGGTTTGATAATGGTCACGGCAGGATTCTTTATCTGGAAGGATACCTTTCCGGATACATGGAAGCTGGCCGGCATGTTTGAAGGGATCTATACCGGAGGCACTCCCAACTTTGCGGCGCTCAAGCTGGTACTCAACATGGATGCCGACAGGTTCGTGGTGCTCAATACCTACGACATCATCGTCGGGGCCTTTCTTGTTTTGTTCTTCATAACCGTGGCTCCCGGAATCTTCAGGTTCATCCTGCCCAAATACAAGGATGTCAACGGCATAAAAGCCAATACAGATTCAATCGTTAAGGAGACTGAGAACCTCGAGAACTTCTCCGGCATGCTCAGGAAGGAGACCTTTTTCCCACTGCTCAGGGCTTTTGGTCTTACCGTCCTCATAGCTGCTGCCGGAGGCGGACTGAGTATGCTTGTTCCTGCTGAGTATGCCCAGTACAGGAATGCTGTGGCTGTGCTGAGCATAACCACGCTTGGGATACTGGCTTCGCTTGTGAAGCGGATCAACCGGATAGAAAAGACTTTTCAGCTGGGGATGTACCTTATCATAGTGTTTTCTCTTACCGTGGCCTCTTCGTCGAACCTGATGACAGCTTTCAGTCCCGGCA
Organism: uncultured Rikenellaceae bacterium; assembly: GCA_964494045.1. Classification (GTDB taxonomy): domain Bacteria; phylum Bacteroidota; class Bacteroidia; order Bacteroidales; family VadinHA17; genus LD21. Next base: position 251 of record CAZBQM010000105.1, on the reverse strand, counting down.
TGTTTGATCTTGTCATGTTCATCACCTGGTGTTATTTCGGATCTCTCATCCTTCACATAATCCTTGCAAAGATATTCAGGATCGATGCCGACAATTTTCTTATCACCTCGGCAGCCTTTATCTTCTCACCTCCTTTTGTCCCGCTGGTAGCCAACGCCCTCAGGAACAGGGATGTCATAGTAACAGGTATAACCGGAGGCGTGATAGGATATGTGCTGGGCAACTACCTTGGCACCACACTGGCTTATTTC
>CAZBQM010000104.1:0-6943 GCA_964494045.1 uncultured Rikenellaceae bacterium | reverse complement strand
ATTTCCATGATCTTTGACTTGCTCAATGAAGTGGTAAGCATGAAGAATGTTATCAGCAACATCATAAGGTCCACCATAGGAGTCATATCCATGTGCGGGAGCATCTTCTTCGCCTTTTTCTTCCCGCCACCTTTTTCCTGTTGAATTATTTCTGCCATGTTACTGTTGTATTTCGTCAAGGTTTATTTTTACCGCTTCCAGGTTCGTAACAAGGTTAAACCTGTTAACGTTTTTCTCCTGAAGTATGTCAAGAACCTTTTTGATATATGGGAACTCGGTATTCGAGTCACCTTTCAGAGTGGCTTTGACAGCGGGGTTAACCTGCCTGGAGTAGAGAATCCACATTGCAAGCTGGTTGTCAGTAGAATCAATCGGTATACCTACTTCCATGCTCTTCCTGTCGGCTGCGCCTGAATTGAGAAACTGCTTCATCTGCTGGATTGGAACTCCAATTGAAGATGGATATTTCTCAAATAAATTCAGTTCAGCCTCAGTGAATTCGATATTATACTGTTTCCCCATTTCCTTGAGGATTTCTCTTCTGAATTTCAACAGAGTATCAGGTCCGTTGTCAACATTGAAGAATACTTTACCATCGTTGGAAACAAGAAACGTCATCGAATTGAAATCAGGTGTAGGAGTCTCTGATATTGAAAAAGGCATATCAACACTGGCCGGTTCGGGTGACCTCATCTGTGATGTAAGAAGAAGGAATATAAGTATCACACAAAAGGTATCAACCATCGGCGTCATGTCGATTCGGGGCGACTTGGTTGGTAATTTGATCTTTGGCATCTCTTTCTTTTTTAATTGATTTTAGACCACAAAGATTCTATATTACACATTTTTCAACGAGGCAGCAAAATTCTGGGTCAGACTAAAACCTGCTTCATCAATTTTAAATGTATATGCATCAATAGTAGATGAAAAATAGTTGAATGCAAGAATCGAAAGTGTGGAACCTGAAATACCGAATGCTGTATTAACAAGAGCTTCTGATATACCCTGTGACAGAGCAAGAGCATCAGGAGCACCTGACTGAGCAAGAGCGGCAAATGCACGGATCATACCAAGAACCGTACCGATAAGACCGATAAGCACTGAAATTGAAGCAAGTGTTGAGAAGATAACCATGTTCCTTGACAGCATCGGGAGCTCGAGAGCTGTAGCTTCTTCAAATGATTTCTGAATTGAAAGGATCTTCTGGTCTTTTTCAAGTTCTTTATCTTTCTGAAGATCACGATAACGGGTAAGACCAGCTTTCATAACGTTTGCAAGTGAACCTTTCTGTTTGTCGCATGCTTCAAGAGCTTCTTCAATTTTGTCTTCTGCAAGAAGATTCTGAAGATTTTTTACAAATACATTTAACCTTCCTTTACCTTTTGCCCTTGAAAGGGTGATAGTTCTTTCAATAACGAAAATGATAAGGGTAAGAACGCAGGTCATAAGAACAGGTACGATAAAACCACCTTTAAAAATGATACCGAGATAGTTACCTTCCAGAGCCTGTCCTTCAGGATTACCACCAACGAAATTTACAGGGTTTCCCATAACATTGACAAACAATAAATAGGATACCACAAAAGCTATTAAAATAGCACTTGTTGCAAAAACGTTCTGCAACGCATCTTTGAACGAACTTCCTTGTTTACTCATTTTAACTATTTGTTTAGGTTTAAGATTTTACGATTTGCAAATATATATTTTCAATTGTTTTTTTCCAATAACGATTAAAATTAAAATCTTTTTTTGGCATTCCGGCAGGTTTCTTAAAGATTAAAAAGCTTTAAATCATAAAAAAACCTGTAACAATTTATTTTTAATTTAAATATTTAACCTGCTATTTGTTAAGTGTAACATTGTAAACCCTTGATTTGGTCACAGGAATTTCCTTTGCCTGATAACCCTGTGCACTGATAATAAGTACTTCAGAGCTCTGAGGAATTTCAAATTTGTACTCACCCTTCTGGTTGGTCAGGTTCTCGGCAGCAGTATCCTTAACCCTGATTGAAGCATAGGGAATGGGAGATCCTGTGGCTGCATCCTTGACAACTCCTTTGATTTCGTTGGGGTTGATACCTTTCCTGACAGATCCGGCATATTCCTGGGCATAGTTCAATGAAGCCCTGGCCGACTGGTTGGAAGGATCTAATTCGAGGATCTTGTTATAGGCTTCCGAAGCTTTTGAAAGTAAGGACAGTTTACCTTCAAGTGTCTTTTCATTGCCGGCTGCTTGCATTTCAAGTGATCCCAGACCATTATACCCAAGCATTTTGTTCTCTTTGCTGGATGGGTTGAGATTGATCATCCTGTTGTAGTAGTTTCTTGCCACAGATTGATTTCCGTTGTCACTGTAATAATAGCCAAGGTATCTGAATGCTTCCATCATCTCTGCGCCGTTCTTTACAGAGTCTTTCTTTGCAACTTCAATGATTTTGTCAAACTTGGGTTTTGCAAGGCCCATTTTAAAATCGGGATCCATTGCAGAGTAAGCACGTGCAATATACACATATGCAGGAAGATATTCCGGATTTTTCTTTACTACCATGCTGAAAACAGAGTCAGCACTCTTATAGTTATTGGCTGTGTAGTAGGCCTTTCCTATCTGCATGTATTCCTGTGTGTTGTTTTCTTTTGAAGGATCAATAAGTTTTGCCCATGCCTTGGCTGCGTCTTCATATCTTCTGAAGTTGTAGTATGCTATTGCCATTTCATTGAGCATACCTTTCTCATATGCAGTAATAGGAGAGGTGTCACCTGGTTTTCTGTCGAAAGAGAGAGCTTTTTCATATTCTGCAAAAGCTCTGTTGACCTGTTTCTCGGCAGCATTAACCTCTGAAGTGAGAGATGCAACCTTAGCGGTCAGTTCATCAAGTGCAGTTTTCGTTTTTGCCTTCTCTGCAGCATTTGCTGCGTTGTATTTCGATTTCTCCTTATCGAGCTGTGCGTTCAGTTTGGCAAGTTCATCAACTTTGGCGGGATAATCCTGGTATTTCTTCAGAAGTATTTTTGCCATGTAGTGATAGTCCTTTTTAAGAAGACGGTCAGCATCAAGTGATTTGAAAAGGGTCTCCATATAGCCAAGTGCCTTGTCGTAGTCAGGATTTTCTTTCTCAAAGTTTGAGTAACCGGCAAGACGGTTGATATATAATCTCGACTGGTCAACTTTCAGGATCTCTTCAACGTTCGAAATAACTTCTTCATAATCCTTTGCATAGAAAAGGGAGTTCACGTACCTGATCCTTGCCGGCATGTTGCCTGCTGTAAGTTCAAGGTATTTTTTATAGTTCTCTTTCGAGAGATCAAGTTTCCGTGCAAGCCAGTAAAGCTGTCCGAGTTCACGGAAAGCCGGTGCATAGGAGGGATCGAGGTTTATGGCTTCCTGAAAGTAAGGAATTGCCTGCTGCAGAGCCCTTCCCCTTACATATACATAACCGATCTTCATGTTTGCCGTTGGTGACTGGGGATTGTAATACTGGGCCATGGTGTAACTTTTAATGGCTTCAGATCCCATACTGAGACACATGAATACATCTCCTTCTATCAGATAGATATCGGGGTTCTTCGGATCGATTGTAAGCGCCTGTCTGATAAGAGGCAGTGCCTTTGATGTATCAACAAGGTTTCCGTTAATATACGATTCACCTATCTTGGCAAGGATGAAGGCATACTCAGGAGCCGGAGGAGTCATCTTCTTGATCTTTTTGTAAGGAAGAAGAAAACTTTTGGCCTTTTCCCTCATCTGTTCGGCAGTGGTATTGTCGCCAAGATAAAGAGCAACCTTTGCAAGACCGATATAGTTCAGAGGTTCATTTGCGTTGGCATCAACACCTTTCTGGTAAATTGCCCTTGCTTCCTGGGTTGCAACTGCAAGTGAGTTGGATATTGTATCGGCAAAATAGTTTAAAAGATAGTTTTCACCGTAGTAGAAATAATTTTTTGCATTTGACGGCTCATTCTGGATCAATTGCTTAAATACTTCCTCCGCTTTGTCATACTGCTCACTCTTGGTCAGCAGTATCCCACTGTTCAGGTCCTGGGCCTGAAGGTTTCCGTTAAGCGAAACTGAGATCAGAACTGCCAGCAAAAAAACCGGACTTAATTTTGAACGTTTCATAGCTTTCTTATTTGATGTCAATTTTTGTTTATTATTTATAATCAATTTTTTCTGTTAATGTTCCGTTTCTATTTAAGTTCCTTCTGCGACAGGTTCCCTGATCCTATTGTTTGATCTGGACAAGCCTGATTGGCATCATCGCGGGCACCAGTCCCGACTTAAGCACTATCTTCTGTCCCTGTTCGGCTGTGGCAAACTGGATGAATCCAGATCCCAGGCCTGTAAATGTCTCCCTCGAAATGAAAAAGATCTCTCTGACAAAGGGATATGATTTGTCATAAATGAATCCCTGGTAGGGTCTGTAGTAGTATCCGTCATATAACTCCTGAGATACAGCAATTATATTAACACGTTTCGAGAAACTCATACTGAGAGAATCATCCTTGTCACTTATCCAGTTAACGCTGATGATGCCAAGGGCATCAGGGTTCCGGGACACAAAGTCGACAACTTCAGCATTGGAATTCACTGCAAAAAAGTTTTCCCCCAGGGTGCTGTCAATTTCAAATAACTCTTTAAAATACCTAATATTGCCTGATTTGGTGTTGTCAAAAATAACACTTATTTCATTACGATCTGACCCGGGATTTATGTCTTTCCAGTTTTTTATCCTTCCCTTGAAGATATCCCTGATATTGCTGTACCTTAACAGTGTATCCTTGTTATCCCTGTTCGTAATCAGGGCCAGGGCATCCCATGCAAAGGAAGTGGTACGTGCAACAATAAGGGTATCGCGGAGATACTGGATCTGATCCTCGGTGAGTTTTTTGCTGGTTACTATCACTTTGACCGAATCGTTCATGAAGTCATTGATAAGGTCAACTTCCGCCTTGAAGTCGGCCTTTATCGTGGCATTCTGATAGAGCGAGGTAAATGTCTTAACTTCGGTATCCACCAGGGGCTCGAATGACTCATCAGCCATTATACGTATGTTCCCACGGGTTGGAGTCTCATTAAGCTTCTTTGTTCCGCCCGGCCTGCACGAAACAACAACTGACAGCAGCAGAATCATCAGAACCACTGCCCTGTCAGGTAAATATCTCAAATCCGATAATCTTTTCAAAATTCTCCTAATTTCTTCTGTAAGATTCTGAATTGCAATGATAATAAAATTCCGTTTATCTTTTACGCTGCTCATAATCATTAATTTTTAATGGCATTACTATTTTAACAAAATATAACAAAGTATATGCCAATTTTGATTAAAAACAGACTATAAATTTAATCATTTTTTTCTTTTCTTCCTGAAAAGAAAAGCTCAACTATTTTAAAATAAGTTCTGAATGCCCGGTAAACACCGAATAATAAAAAAGATGAGCCTATGATGACCCTCATCGATTTGTCAATATAACCTGTTTTGAAAAAGAACAGAAGATAAGTCCCTACCCCAAGATAGAACAGGACCATAAATAACCCGAAGATTGCATTTACCTGTTCAACTGTTTTGTTTTCATCCATTTTTTTCTGTTTTGGTTTCCAAATAAACGAATTATCAAATTACTATCAAAAAAAAATTCCAATATTTATTCCTTAAAAATATCACTGATGTCGCGACCTATCTATATAGAAGTGAACAGTCTCCATAGCTCAGGAACCTGAAATTGTTCTGAAGTGCATAATTGTAAACCTCTTTCCAGCCTTCGCCGGTCCATGCAGCAACAAGAAGAAGCAGTGTACTGCCGGGCTGATGGAAGTTGGTAATCATGCCCCTTATCATCCTGAAGGTGTATCCGGGGATTATTATAAGACTTGTTGATCCGTCAAGAAATCCGAGGCCTTCTTCATCCATGGCTTTCCCAAGTGCATTAAGGGCATCGGCCGCAGGCAGCTTTGATTCTTTTTCATAGGGCTCCCATTGACAGGTACTGATCATTCCTTCACGGAGCCGGGCTCCGCCGGAAATCTTTACCCCCATCCAATAGAGACTTTCCAGGGTTCTGACAGTGGTTGTCCCGACAGCCGTGATCTCACCCGCATTTTCTGCGAGTTCAGCCAGGCAGCCACGCGAAATCCGGAAATGCTCGCAGTGCATCTCGTGTTCGAAGATATTTTTGGTCTTTATTGGTTTAAAAGTACCAGCCCCGACATGAAGGGTGATTTCTGCTTTTCTGATTCCCTTTTTTTCCAGTTCCGACAGCAGGCCGGGCGTAAAGTGGAGGCCTGCCGTAGGGGCCGCTACCGAACCGTTGACAGAGGAATAAACAGTCTGGTAACTGACTGCATCTTCCCTGGTGTCGGCCCTGTTGATATAGGGGGGGAGAGGTATGTGTCCGGCCATTTCAAGTATACGTCCGAAACACAGGTCATTACGGTCCCATGAAAACCTGATCCTTAAGGCATCCTCACCTTCAAAGCCTGCCCTGGTGGCTTTCAGTGATATGGTTCCCTTGCCGTCAGGGATACCAAGGACTATACTGTCATCTTTCCATTTCTTAAGGTTCCCTGCAATACATTTCCATTCGACCGGTCCTGACGAAGCAAAGGATTCACCGTAGTCGCGTGGGGTAAGCGGTTCAAGGCACAGGATCTCAATGGCTGCCCCTGATTCCTTTCTGAACAGCAGCCTGGCCCTTATAACCCTGGTGTTGTTGAAAACAAGGAAACTGTCGGCCGGCAGATAATCTCCGACATTTCTGAAAATATCTGAACTTATTCCGTCTCCTGTCCTTACAAGTAGTTTTGATGCATCCCTTTCAGCAGCCGGATAATATGCTATCCTGTCGGATGGCAGATTGTAATTGAATTCGCTGAGATCTATATCTGAATTTTTTATCATATTTCTATCAGGGCACGGAACAGTTCCTGCACTGCATGCAAAAATAGAAA
>CAZBQM010000103.1:0-6990 GCA_964494045.1 uncultured Rikenellaceae bacterium | reverse complement strand
AATGTGTCGACTGCGGCAACTGTTACAAAGCCTGTCCCGTCTCAGCCATACAGATCGGGCACGATGACCTCAACATGATTTTCAACTATTCGGTGAGAGTCCTGCTGATCCCAAGCGTGCTTATCGGCCAGTTTACAGAAAAGGCCATCCCCTCGGGTATCTACAGGGCGCTTAAGGAAATAGGATTCACCCATGTCTTTCATGTGGAGAACAGTGTGTCGATGATTCTCGAAGCCTACAGGGAATTATCGCGACGTGAGACCGTCAGACCTCTCATATCCTCGTTCTGTCCGGCAATCGTCAGGCTTATCCAGGTAAAGCATCCCCTGCTCGTCGGCAATCTCATGAAGGTTAATCCTCCAATCGACATGTCGGCCATGTACTACAGGGAGAAATTCAAGGCCGAAGGTATTCCCTCCGGTGAGATAGGGATCTTCTATGCCACACCCTGTGCTGCAAAAGTAGCGGCAATAAAGAGTCCGGTCGGCGGAAGCGAATCAGGGATCAACGGAGTAATCAATATGAACCAGCTCTATAACAGGATCCAGAAATTCCTTCAGACCGGAAATAATGATATGGAACTTCCCGGATCAGACAACCTTCTTGGTCCTGAAGGAATAATGTGGAGCCTCACAGGCGGTGAACAGGCACACTGGAATGGAAGGGCTCTTGCAATAGACGGTATTGCCAATGTTTCTGAGATCCTTGAAAGTGTTGAAAACGACAAACTCAACGGAATAGACTTTCTCGAACTCAGGGCATGCGACGAGAGCTGTGCCGGAGGTATACTTATAAAAGCCAACAGGTTCCTTGTCGTGGAAAAGCTCAGGAACCTTGCAGCTTCCTGTCAGGGCTGCAGCCCGGAAGAACTTCCGGCTGCCTTCAGAAATATGAAGGAATTCAGCTACCTGGGCGATATAGAACCCCGTCCCATTGAAAAGCTTGATGAGGACATCCATGCAGCATTAAAAAAGATGGAGAGAAAGAGAAGGATGATGTGTTACCTTCCCGGCTTTGACTGCGGTGCATGCGGTGCACCCGACTGCCAGACCCTTGCCGAAGATATTGTCCAGAATAAGGCTCAGATATCACACTGCATCTTTATTCAACAGCAGATGATCAACCAGAACCTGCTGAACCACGAAAAAGCCTACAGGATCACCGAAGAGGTCTGGGGAAAGGATAGACTTGAAAAGAACTGTAATAAAATTGGTGCCGAAGATGAAAATATCTGATCTTGTATCAATGCTGGAACTGGAAGTCATTTCCGGCAGAAAAGGTTTGGACCGTGAGATCTCCGGAGGCTATGTCTCTGACCTTCTTAGTGATGTCATGGGAAACGCCGCTGAAGGAAATGTCTGGATAACACTTCAGACTCACCAGAACATCATCGCGGTGGCCTCACTCAAGGAGGTCTCGGCCATAATACTTGTAAAGGGACATATGCCCGACAGTGAAAGCATGAAAAAGAGTGATGAGGAGAATATTCCCTTACTGTCCACTCCCCTCGACACTTTCACCATTGCCGGACATTTGTATGACTTAATAAAAAAGGAATGAGGGATTTCCGGGCCGATCTGCATATCCATACGCTCCTTTCACCATGTGGTGATCTGAGCATGAGCCCGGCAACACTCGTCTCTGAGGCAGCAAGGAAGGGGATTGACATTATCGGGATAACCGATCATAACAGTACCCGGCACTGCAGGCTGGTAAGCCGGCTGGCTGCAAAAAAAGGGATCTTCACCCTGATGGGGGCTGAAGTGACAACTAAAGAAGAGGTTCATTGCCTCGCGTTCTTTGAAGAAGATAAACTTGATCTGTTCCAGGATTTCCTCGACAGCAGGCTTCCCGAAATCAAAAACGACCCCCTGATATTTGGCGATCAGGTCGTGATCGATGAAGATGAGATGATAGTCTATGTCGAAGACCGGCTGCTGATAAGTGCGATAGATGCCTCCATGGAAGAAGTCGGATCCTTTGTCCGCCTCAACGGTGGAATCTTCATCCCTGCACATATCGACAGGATGCGAAACAGCATCTACAGCCAGCTTGGATTCCTTCCGGCCGGACTTCAGGCCGACGCCCTTGAGATATCGCGCCGGTCCAGGCCACGTGAATTTGTGGCTTCACACCCCGGAACCGATGGCTATACGATTACTACAGGCTCGGATGCCCATTATCCTGACAATATCGGCGATGCCTTCACCATGTTTACCATGGAAAAAGCCTCGTTCGCTGAAATCAGAATGGCCCTGGCCGGTGCTGAAGGCAGAAAAACAACAACACCATGATAAACCTGTCACTCAACATACTCGATGTGGTCCAGAACTCGATACGTGCCGGTGCATCAACCATCAGCATTGTAATCCGTGAGATGAAGGAATCGGACCTTTACGATATTGAGATCACCGACAATGGCTCCGGTATTCCTGAAGATCTCCTGTCAAAGGTTACTGACCCCTTTGTGACTACAAGGACCACGAGAAAAATAGGAATGGGTCTTCCCCTGCTCAGACAACATGCCATAATGGCAGGAGGAGACCTTGAGATTGAATCGCATGAAGGATCGGGAACCAGGGTGAAAGCAGTATTTTCACTTTCTCATATCGACAGGCAGCCACTTGGCGATATGCCGGGAGTAATGACAATTCTCATTGCTGCCAACCCGGTAATTGACTTCATTTACACCCACAGAACCGATAACGGGGAATATACTTTCTCAACAAAGGAAACAAAAGAATATCTTGAGACAGACACATTGAACGACAGGGCATTACTGTCGGAAATAAAAGATATGATCCTGCAAAACCTTATTGATATAGGAGCTGAAGGGTTAGAATGAAAGTTATAAGGATCATGGTCAGGTTATCAAAAAAGAAATGAATAAATTGATAGATTGAGACTACAAAACAAAATAGTACTATTCGTTAAATAATTTAATTTAAAAAAACATGTCGAAAATTAAGTCACTTGCGGATCTGAAGAAGAAACGCGAAGAGTTTGAGACCGGACTTGATCTGAGGGTCAAGGCGACGGATCCTGAAAAACACGTTCAGGTGAAGGTGGCGATGGCGACCTGTGGAATTGCTTCAGGGGCAAAAGCTGTCATGGAGTTTTTCCTTGAGCAGCTTGACAGACGCAATATTCAGGGTGTTGTAACCCAGACTGGCTGTATGGGCTACTGTTATGCCGAACCCACTGTTGAGGTCAAGCTGCCGGGCCAGGACCCCGTGGTATTTGGTTATGTTGATCTGAAGAGGGCTGACCAGATCATTGAGAAATATATCAAGACAGGTGAGCTGGTAGACGGCATCATTCCTGTTAATTATGAAACTATTGATTCTAAAAAATAGGAGGATTTAAAATGTCAAAATACAGCATGCATCTGTTGGTTTGCGGTGGCACAGGCTGCCATTCATCTGAAAGCGATGCGATTGTCTGCAACTTAAGAGATGAACTTGAAGCCAGGGGCCTTTCCGAAAAGGTACAGGTTATCCTTACAGGCTGCTTCGGTTTCTGTGAAAAAGGTCCGATCGTAAAAGTTATGCCCGACAATACATTCTATGTTCAGGTCAAGCCTGAAGATGCCCAAATCATTGTTGAAGAACATGTTATCAAGGGAAGAAAAGTCACCAGGCTTCTCTACCACGATCCAAAGACCAAAGAAGCCGTTGGCGACTCACGGCACATGGGCTTCTACAAAAAACAGCTCAGGATTGTCCTCAGGAACTGCGGATTCATCAATCCCGAGAATATTGACGAGTATATTGCCAGGGATGGTTATATGGCTCTGGGCAAAGTCCTTTCCGAGATGACCCCCGAACAGGTCATTAAAGAGATCAAGGATTCAGGCCAGAGAGGTCGCGGCGGCGCCGGTTTCCCGACAGGTCTCAAATGGGAGATCGCCAGCAAAAACAAAGCTGACCAGAAATATGTGATATGCAACGCCGATGAAGGTGACCCGGGAGCTTTCATGGACCGTTCGGTTCTCGAAGGTGACCCCCACTCTGTTCTCGAAGCTATGGCTATCTGCGGATACAGTATAGGCGCTTCAAAAGGTCTCATATATGTAAGGGCTGAATACCCGCTTGCTATTCACAGGCTCGAGGTAGCTCTGAAACAGGCCAGGGAATACGGCCTTCTGGGCGATAACATCTTCGGAACAGGCTTCAACTTCGACATCAGCCTGAGATTTGGTGCAGGTGCTTTCGTCTGTGGTGAGGAAACTGCTCTTATCCATTCAATGGAAGGACTCCGCGGTGAACCCACCATCAAGCCTCCATTCCCTGCCGAAGCAGGCTTCAGGGGAAAACCCTCAAACGTAAACAACGTCGAGACCTATGCCGCTATCCCGGTGATAATCCTTAAAGGTGCCAACTGGTACAACAAGATAGGAACTGAAAAATCGAAAGGCACAAAGGTATTCGCCCTCGCCGGAAAGATTAATAACGTCGGCCTCATCGAGGTCCCGATGGGAACCACCCTGAGGGAGATCATCTTCGAGATCGGCGGCGGCATCCGTAACGGCAAGAAATTCAAGGCCGTCCAGACCGGCGGACCTTCAGGTGGCTGCCTTACCGAGAAACACCTCGACACTCCCATCGACTTCGATAACCTGGTGGCTGCCGGCTCAATGATGGGCTCAGGCGGTATGATCGTGATGGATGAAGATAACTGCATGGTATCAATAGCCAAATACTTCCTCGACTTCACAGTCGACGAGTCATGCGGAAAATGCGCACCATGCCGTATCGGTAACAAACGCCTTCATGAACTGCTCGGCCAGATCTGCGATGGAAAAGCAAAAGAAAGCGATATCGAAAGACTCAGGAACATGAGTAACGTAATAAAAGATACAGCCCTCTGCGGACTGGGTCAGACATCACCAAACCCCGTGCTTTCAACACTTGCCAACTTCATGGATGAGTATATTGCCCACGTCAGGGACAAGAAATGTCCGGCCGGACAATGTAAAAACCTCATGGAGTATGTCATCAATCCCGATAACTGCGTGGGTTGTACGGCATGTGCCAGGGTCTGCCCCGTAAATGCAATTTCAGGTGAGAGAAAAGAGGTTCATCACATCAATCCTGACATCTGTATCAAATGCGGAGCATGTAAAGAAAAGTGCAAGTTTGATGCAATATTTATCAGATAATCGAAAAGCAATGGAAAATATAAAGCTTACTATTGATAATAAAGAAGTTGAAGTACCAAGAGGTACTACAATATACAAAGCAGCCAAAAAGCTTGGAATCGAAATTCCGGCATTATGCTACATGGATCTCCAGGATCTGAATATAGAGAACAGACCCGGCGGCTGCCGTATGTGCGTTGCTGAGGTTAAGGGCCGCCGTAACCTTGCTCCTACCTGTTCAACCAATTGTGAACCGGGTATGGTAGTCAGTACCCATACCTCCAGAGTCCTCAATGCCCGCCGTACTGTGATGGAATTCATCCTGTCGGACCATCCGAAGGACTGCCTTGTATGCGCTAAATCAGGCAACTGCGAACTCCAGAGCATGGCTCACAAACTTGGTATCAGGGAGATCCCCGGTGCTGAATACGCTGCAATGTCGACTTACAAAACCGACACTTCACCTTCTATAATAAGGGACCTCGACAAGTGTATCATGTGCCGCAGGTGCGAAACTATGTGTAATGACGTACAGACTGTAGGTGCTCTCTCCGCTGTCAACAGGGGCTTCATGGCTGCCGTGGCTCCGGCCTTCGAGCAGAACCTCGAACATTCAACCTGTACCTACTGCGGCCAGTGCGTGGCTGTATGCCCCACAGGAGCCCTTACCGAAGTGGATCACACTCCCGAGGTACTCAGAGCTCTCGCCGATCCTTCAAAGACCGTTATCGTCCAGACTGCTCCGGCTGTACGTGCAGCCCTCGGAGAAATGTTCGGCATGGAACCCGGCACACTTGTTACGGGTAAAATGGTATCAGCCCTCAGGGCACTCGGCTTTGACTATGTCTTCGATACCGACTTTGCTGCCGACCTTACCATTATGGAAGAGGGAACTGAACTTCTTGACAGACTCAACAGGCATCTGAAAGGTGATACCACTGCCAAGCTGCCGATCCTCACCTCCTGCTGCCCCGGCTGGGTCAACTTCTTCGAGGAATACTTCCCTGATCTCAAGGATATTCCCTCATCGGCCAAATCGCCACAGCAGATGTTCGGTGCTATAGCCAAGACATATTTCGCCGACAAAATCGGTGTTAACAGAAAAGACCTCGTAGTCGTTTCAATAATGCCCTGCCTCGCCAAGAAATACGAGTGCCAGAGACCTGAGTTTTCAACTGACGGAGTTCCCGACGTTGACTACTCTATCTCAACCAGGGAGCTTGCAGCCTTTATCAAACAGGCCAATATAGACATCAACAACCTTCAGGACGAAAATTTTGATTCTCCTCTTGGTGAATCAACAGGTGCAGCTGTGATATTCGGCGCTACCGGTGGTGTCATTGAAGCTGCCGTAAGAACTGCTTATGAAGTTCATACTGGCAAGAAACTTGAAAGAGTTGACTTTACTGAACTCAGGGGACTCGAAGGTGTCCGTGAGGCAACCATCGACTTCGACGGCCTGCCAATAAGAATTGGCATCGCCTGCGGCCTGGGTAACGCACGTAAGCTTCTCAATGATGTAAGATCAGGCAAATCACAGTTCCATGCCATCGAGGTAATGGCCTGTCCTGGTGGTTGCATCGGCGGAGGCGGACAGCCCTACCACCATGGCGACTCCTCTATCCTTAAGGCAAGAGCTGCAGCCGTCTACAGGGAAGATGCAGACAAACCTATCAGGAAATCGCACGAGAACCCGTTCATAATAAAACTTTATGAAGAGTTCCTCGGGAAACCGAACAGCGAAAAAGCTCATCATCTTCTTCATACCAAATATTTTGACAAGAAGAAAAAAATAGTTGTTAAACAGTAATGATGCACCGTCAGGTCATTAATAAAAATCAAGACTATGT
>CAZBQM010000102.1:2466-7146 GCA_964494045.1 uncultured Rikenellaceae bacterium | reverse complement strand
GAACACCATATCCAACCACAACGACTTCCTGGAGACTTTCCAGAGTAGGTTCCAGAGAAACGTTAAGAGTGGTTTTTCCTGCAACGGGAACTTTCTGAGTGATATATCCCACGAAGGAAACGGAAACAATGGCGTTCTGATTAGGAACTTCAACACTGAATTTTCCTTCCATATCAGTTATGGCACCGAGGGTTGTTCCTTCAACCTGAACGGTAGCACCTGGCAGTGGATCGCCAAGCTCATTTGTAACAGTACCGGTGATCTTCTGCTGTACTGCCATACCATCTTCACTACCATTTGCTACAACAACCGTGCTGGCAGCATCATAGGAGTCCTGTGCATTAACTTCAAGCTGAAATGCACCGAAAACTGCTATCAGACAAAGGATAGTGAAAATCTTCGAAACTTTAAATACTTCCGGACATGAACTGGAATCTGTCCGTAACAAGAAGTTGATTTTTTTCATAATTTAGATTAATTTAATTATTACATAACAACTTACACTAAAAGGTTAGTAGATGTTAATGATTGATTAAAAACATGTGGCTGGTGAAAATGCCACTTTTCAAAAAGAAATCTCTTTGTCAATTTATCATAGGCAGGACGTTTAGGTTAGGGTTAGTTTTAACTATATCAATATCTTAGGTCTTATTCAATCCAATATAAAAGCCTTCTTTTCACAAAGATGGCACCAACAAATATAGAATAAGATTTTTAAAGTACAAATTTTGTATGTCTATTTTTTCAGCTTCAGATCCAAGTAGCATGCAGGCAGACAGCGGTCCGACAGCAGATTTGCCAGGTCAAAGGGGTAAAAAATCAGATTATTAATGCAAACACCCACGTATTCCTGTTTATCGTTATTAAACATATTTTCAGGCCTTCCTTATTAGTTATCAGTGATAACCATATTTCCGGAGAAGCCGTTGCAGCCGGCGTTACCGCCATCATACCCATCCCTTATCACTTCATGTCCGGAAAAGAATAAATCAGGTTGAAATGGATTCTAATGATTACCTGTTCCATGATGGACGGCTTCACTGTGGCTACCAGATTTCCAACGTAATATATATTGCCACCAGTTGCGGGGGTGGCGATTTTTTTATTTAGTATATTTGCTTCTTGCAAGGGAATCCGGGAGGTATGGAACAAGGCAGGCAGCAAACCTGTTTTGTTTTTTTACTGCTGTTTCTCTTACAGGATTTTTGTTGACAGGTTGCAGTATGGGAATAAGACTTTTTGTAAGCGGTTATACCACAAAGGGGAACAGGGGCTTTACTGTTTTTGACTTCAACGGCAGGGATGGAAGCCTTAGGCTTTCAGGCAGTTTTGATGCCGGCCCTGATCCTTCATTTTTCTGTGTCTCCCCCGGAGCAGACATTGTCTATCTTGTGAACGAGGTAATGGAATTCAACGGGATTCCGGGTGGCGGTGTCACTACCCTCGTCAGGGAACGTCCCGGAGATTCCTTCAGACTGGCTGGTGAACTGCCTGTCGCGGGAGGCGGTCCCTGTTATATTTCCCTGTCCCACGATGGGAAGCATCTCTTTCTGGCCAACTATCCACAGGGATCGGTTGCGGTAGTCAGACTGGATAAGGACGGGATACCTGAGATGACGAGTGACTTTATTCAATACGAGCCTGAGCCCGGCAGGGAATCTCATGCCCATATGATAGTGAGCGATCCTTCCGGTGAGTTTGTGTATGTCAGTGACCTGGGACTCGACAGGATCATGAAATACAGGTTCGACACCGTCAGTGGGAAGCTTGTCCCTGAAAAGGATAAAGATATCAGGGTACCCGCAGGTTCAGGTCCACGGCATTTTTTCTTCAGCGATGACGGTGAAAGGATGTATCTTATCAATGAACTGGGTTCGACCATTATGGTTTTTGACACAGGAGGTGATAAGATGCCTGTCTTGCTTCAGACCCTTCCGGCCACTTCCGGTGACTATAACGGTTTAAATGCATGTGCTGAAATACATCCCGCGAAAGATTTTCGCTTTATATACGGTTCGAACAGGGGGGAGAACAGCATCGTGGTGTTCAGAACAGGGAAGGACGGTCTGCACACTCAGGCACGACGTGTCGCATGCGGGGGCGACTGGCCAAGGAGTTTTGCGGTTCATCCCTCGGGCCGCTTCATGGTTGTGGCAAACCAGAGATCAGGAGAACTATCCGTTTTCAGAATAAACAGAGAAACCGGAATGCCGGAAGGACCGGTTTATAAGTGTATTTCACCCGAGCCCTCGTGTGTGGGATTCTTCTGAAATGGATATGATGCTGACTGACAGGAAGACCAACCTGCCAGATCCCGGACAATTCTGAAGGCTATCTTCAGATCACAGACCTGAGATCAGATCCGGTAAGCCCTGATAAGATTCCTGGATTTCCCTGTATGCTGATTGAAATAATTAACGTAACTTAGCTTTTCTGCAACAGGTTCTTTTGAAATATTATCTGCTGAGATTCAGGAACAATATGAATTATTGTGCTGGTTGAAAAGGTGAGGATCTGAATCAGATAACAGGTAAGCAGTGCATCGGGTTTGAAATTTCTTTCCGGGGAAACCGGTACCGTGAACATAACATTGACTTGTTTGTTTTAATAAGGTAACCTTTAATTTTTTAAACCATGAAAAAAATTCTACTGTTTGTTGCTGCGATCACTCTTACTATTTCTCAGCTTTCAGGTCAGGAATCCACCTTTTCCAAGGGTGACAAGGTTCTTAATCTTGGTATTGGATTCGGGACGACACTTTACACGGGGGCCCATTATAAAAGTTCGCTTCCTCCCTTGTCGGCTTCCCTTGAATTTGGCGTTGCCGACGGGATCATCGATAAAGGAGTAATCGGGGTGGGACCCTATGTTGCTTATTCATCCTACAAGTACGAATATATGGACTGGGGATGGAAGTATAGCAATTTCATTCTGGGTGCAAAAGGGAATTTTCACTATCCTCTTCTTGACAAACTCGACACCTATACGGGTCTCCTCCTTGGATATAACATTTATTCTGCCAAATGGACGGGAACGGGCTCTGAAGGTGAAAAAGCCTCTTCAAGCAGTGTGGTCTGGTCGTGGTTCATCGGAGGCCGTTACTATTTCAAGGAGTCTTTTGCCGTCATGGCTGAACTTGGCTATGGTGTCACCTACTTCAACGTAGGAATAGCCCTGAAGATCTGAAAAAAATAATACTATCAGAATTCTGCCGGAGCCGGATCATTCTAACTGATCTTTCTCCGGCATATTTTTTCAACCTCAGCCACCCGGATGGCTGGTTTATTATTCATTGATTCACCTGTTACTGAACTATCCTGAAGGCTTTTATCCTTGAGACCATTAGGGTTATCCCCAGTCCGAAGAGACCTATCACGGCAAATGAATATCTGAGACCTGCTATCTCAGCTATGTGTCCGATAAGCGGAGGACCCATGAGGAAACCGAAGAAACCGACTCCCGAGACGGTGGCAAGTGCTATGCCGGGAGGTACCCTGCCGTATTTCCCGGCAGTGCTGTAGACAGTAGGTACAATGCTCGATACTCCCAGACCGACAAGCATAAATGCTATTGTGGCTGGGACAAGGGTAGGGAAGAGAACAGATGTGAAGAGACCTGCCGAGATGAGTATCCCCGAGATCTGAAGCAACTTCTGCCTTCCTGTCCTGGCAATAACAGAATCGGCCAGGAAACGTCCTGTAGCCATCATGATCATGAAAGAAGTATAGCCAAGGACGACAATCGAAGGATTGACCTTCACCACATCCTTGAAATATATACCGCTCCAGTCGAACATCGCTCCTTCGCAGGCCATGCTGCAGAAACAGATTATACCAAGCTGAAGGAGTATTGCATCAGGCTTCGAGAAGAACTTCCGTTTAGTTTCACCTGTGGAGATGCCCGGATTAATCCTTATCAGGTGTCTGTAGTTCATGAAAAAGATTATCCAGACCAGGACAAGGATAATGAAGAAATGCCAGTTCGGCTCTATCCTGAGGTTTATCATGAGCATCCCGATAAGGGCTCCCGTGAATCCTGCAAGGCTCCATCCTCCATGAAAAGAAGCCATGATAGGGCGGTCGTAAAGCTTCTCCGCAGCAATACCCTGGGTGTTGATCGAGATATTGCTCAGGTTGCCGGCCAGACCGAAGAAGAAAAGTATTACTGCCAGTTGCCATCCGCTGGTGACCAGACCGATGATGTTCAGACCAACGGTGTAGGCAGGAAGGGCAAAAAGTACCGTCCTGTGACTGCCGAAACGTGTTACAAGCTTTCCCGAAAAGGGCATCATAAGGAGTTGACCCACTGGAAGGGCAAAGAGTATAGAACCCAGCTGACCGTCAGTAAGATGAAGGGATGTCTTCAGGTCAGGGATCCGGCTTGCCCAGGAAGCATATGAGATACCCATGCAGAAATAGGCAAGGGCAACAGCTATCCTTGTTCGTCTCCTGTCGGTGACAATACCCTTTTCGGCAACTCTGGGTCTCAGAAAGAAATTCATTGAAAAAGCAGTTTTTAAACCGCTGCAAAAGTATAAAAAGCAGTGATATATTATAATATCTTTTTTATGGAGACTGGAAGGTGTGTTTTTCAGTATAAATGCCTGACTCAGCTTCCCTTTGAGATAAGAGGGAGAAAGGACTAATTCCGGAAATCATTGAATATCTCGGTCGGGATATC
>CAZBQM010000102.1:0-2456 GCA_964494045.1 uncultured Rikenellaceae bacterium | reverse complement strand
CAGTTTATCTGTCATGACTGACCTTTATAATATTTTATACTCTTCACGATTAAATTTTCTTGTTGCCAGGCTGCCTGAATTGGAAAGTTTTCGGCTATCTGTGATTGCAATTCTGGCAAATACTTATTCCTTTTTCGGAAAAAGTCTCGTGAAATGTGTCAAGAGCTTTCTGAGGAGTGTTGTTGTTTTTGCTGAGATGGGCAAGACAGACTGTCGTGAGGTTTTCATTTGCCATATCTGCCAGGAACAATGAAGCCTGCCGGTTATCCAGGTGACCATGGTCCGATTTTATCCTGGCTTTAAGAAAATACGGATATCCTCCCTCTTCAAGCATCTGCCTGTCGTAGTTTGATTCAAGAACCAGCAGGTTGGCGGCCCTTATATATGTAGCGGCTGTCTCACAGATATGTCCGAGGTCGGTGGCGATAGTGATCTTTCTTTCCCCGGCACAGATATGGAATCCTAAAGTCTCGGGGGCGTCGTGACAGACAGGGAAAGCTTCAATATCAAAACCTGCCAGGCTGAATTTGTTACGAAGCGGGATCTCACGGATCGCAGCTGCTGAGATCTTTTTACCGGGACTCAGGATACTCCTGCGGACCCCGTCTGATGTAAAGGCAGGCAGGGAGTATCTCCTGGTAAGAACCTCCAGACCCCTTATGTGATCGCTGTGATTATGGGTCACAAGTATCCCGGCTACTGCCTCTATTCCTATCCCGAAGCTTTTCAGGTGCTTCCTGACCGAGGTGGCAGAGATACCTGCATCAATCAGAATTCCCCTTACCGCTGTTCCAAGATAGTAACTGTTGCCGCTGCTCCCGCTGCTCAGACTGAAAAAACACAAATCCATCTTTACCTTACTGAAAGGGTCAAAGGTAGGTATTTGATCAGGGGCTTATGCTGTTGAAAAGGTAAGCTTTTTCAACAATTGTACTAAAAAGTCAGTCTGGCTGTCACCTGCTTCCCGCATTTGAATAAATTTGTGATTCATAATCGGGCAGGTAAGTATTGTGCTTATGGAATTCAGATATATAAAGATCCATGTAAGTAATTCCCATAGATGTGGGTTCTCCCGCACAGGTTCGGCAATCTGTCCCGCCTCATGGGGAGGCAATCAGACCATTCAAATCAAAACTATATTAAGATGAAAGTTTTTGTTTTCATGTTTTTAACAATGTTTTCTCCGTCTGCATTTGCGGCCGGAGGGGATGATAACAGGCCTGAGCCTGTGAAAATGGAGGACCTGGGCGAACATATGGGAAGCCGTGTTACTCTTTTTACTCTCACAAACAGGGACGGCAATGTGCTGAAACTGACAAATTATGGTGCCAGGATCGTTGGAGTGGAAGTCCCCGACAAAAATGGTGTCAGGGAAAATGTTACCCTTGGATCATATTCTTTTGACCAGATAGTTAAAGATCTCTTCGGAGGAGCAACAATAGGAAGATATGCCAACAGGATAGCAAATGCAAAATTCAGCCTCGATGGTGTTGAATACTCTCTTCCGGTTAATAACAAACCTAACACTCTTCACGGGGGGAGCAACGGCTGGTTTTCAAAGGTGTGGACCGGGGAAATAGTAAAGGGCCGGAATCCGGCAGTGAGATTTACCTACCTGAGCCCGCACATGGAGGAAGGTTTCCCGGGAACGATGACTGTTTCAGTGACCTATACCTGGACCGACAGGAATGAGATCGTCATGGAATACCTGGCTTCAACTGACAGGAAGAGTGTTATCAATCTTACAAACCATGCCTATTTCAACCTTCACGGAGCCGGCAAGGGTTTTATCTTCGATCATATTCTTACCCTGAACGCCTCATCATATACACCGGTTGATGCAACCCTGATCCCGACCGGGGAGATCCGGCCGGTAAAGGATACTCCTTTTGACTTTACCACTCCTCACGTTATAGGCGACAGGATAGGTGAGAAGTATGATAACGGCGTCATTAACGGTTATGATCACAATTTTGTTCTGGATAACAGGAAGAAGATTGACGTGACTGTATATGATCCGGTCAGCGGACGTATGATGGAGGTGATAACCGACCAGCCGGGCATGCAGTTTTATTCGGGTAACGCCATGATGTGGAAAAAAAGTCTGGAATCAGGTACCCCGTCAGCAAGAACGAGGTCGGGATTCGCCCTTGAAAGCCAACATTTCCCCGACAGCCCCAACAAACCAGGGTTTCCTTCAACAGTGATAAGTCCGGGGGAAAAATTCAGATCGGTAACCATCTACAGGTTTTCTGTAAAGTGATGCTGCCCGTATTTTTTCAGGAAGGACTTCATGAAAGAAACGCAGCAAGTCCGGTATCCGTCAGATGAAATTAATGTAGTATTAAAAATAAAATCAATGGCTAAGAAAGTAGAATTAAGAAGTGCCGAATGGTTCGGGAAAGATGACAAAATGGGCTTCGTTCACAGGAGCTGGTTAAGGAATCAGGGTCATC
>CAZBQM010000101.1:0-7280 GCA_964494045.1 uncultured Rikenellaceae bacterium | reverse complement strand
CTGGAACTCAGTCTTCTTCACTTGTGACTTTTGTCACTGACGCTTCGGTCAGTGTCTTCGTTGAACCCAGACTTGTATCTTTTGTCTTGTTTTTCCCTGGAAACCTGGTTTTTGAGACTCGCTGAATCTTAATTTAAAAACATTAATGTTTTAATTATTAATCATATCAGGCTAATTATCTGGTGATTGATTTGTAACAAATTTGTCACAGTATTGTCATATCATCTTAACAGTCATGTAATAATACCGGCTCATATTTGAATCATAAAAAAAAGATGATGACAACAATTAAGACAAAGACTGCAATTTTTTTGTTACTCCTGATTCCAGTAACAAACATTTCAGGCCAGAAAGAGGAATCATTCAAACCATATGGAAGGCCTGTTTTCGTGAACTTCAGCAATGTTAATTACTCCTTCAACAAGGATGGTGGTAATCCTGCTTTCGGAATTTCCAGGGTCTATCTGGGATATGAACATTTTTTCAGCAAATCTTTTTCAGCCAGGGCAGTTTTTGATATTGGAGATCCCGGAGTAGGGGGACTGCAAATGACTGCCTATGTTAAAAATGCCTTTCTACTTTATAAAGGAGATAAATTTTCAGGTAGAATTGGGATGATTGGCACAGACGCATTCAGTCTGGTTGAAAAGAATTGGGGACACCGTTATATATTGAGGACCCTCCAGGACGAATACGGATTCAGTTCAAGTGCTGATATCGGAGCAGCTTTGGAATATGTGCATTCAAAGTATGTTTCTGTGGATTTATCTGTACTGAACGGTGAAGGATATAAGAAACTTCAGGCTGACAGTGTATTCAAATATACGGCAGGTATAACCTTTGCCCCGGTGGATGGTTTACAACTGAGGGTATATGCTGATCTCATGAAAAAAGAATTTCTTCGGAAGACCCTGTCTTTTTATGCCGGATATACTCATGAAAAAATCACCATGGGAGTTGAGTATGCCATGCAGGCAAATAGTAAAATGATAAAGAACCATGATTTTTCAGGTATCTCGGCATTTGGAACCCTGAAACTTTCACAGAAATTCAGTCTCCTGGCAAGATATGATTATCTCTGGTCTGAGACCATTGGTACAGATGTTAATCCGTGGAATTATGGCAGTGATGGACAGTTTTTCATAGCAGGATTTGATTACTCTCCGGTAAAAGGTATCAGGATTGCCCCTGTTTACATAGGAAGGTTAAAAGCTGATGAATCAATACCGTTCACCTCTGCCCCCGGTATCTATTTTGAAGTGAAGTTATAGTTTCCAATTTAAAACCAAAAAAATGAAAAAATTATTATTCTTATTAACGATCTTAACGGTCCTGGTTTCCTGTAACAGTGGAGGAAAAAAGGCTGCCGGCGAATCCAAAAAACTCTCAGTAACAGCAGCAGGAGCGACGTTCCCGATGCCTTTTTATAATCTGGCTTTCAGAAAATATGGTGAAACCAATGGCATTGATTTCAATTATGGAGGCATAGGCTCAGGGGGTGGCATAAGAAGTCTTGCAGATAAAGTTGTTGATTTTGGTGCCACTGACGCATTTCTGTCAGATTCTGAACTGAAAGATTTCCAGTCAGAAATAGTTCATATTCCGACCTGCCTTGGGGCAGTTGTAATTGCCTATAATCTCCCCGGGGTAGACAGTCTGAAGTTGACTCCGGAACTTCTTGAAGGTATATTTCTTGGAAAAATCAAAAACTGGAACGATAAAACAATTAAGCAGGTGAATCCGGGAGTAGTGCTTCCTGATCTTGGTATGACAGTTGTTTACAGGTCGGACGGCAGTGGTACTACTTATATTTTCAGCGATTATATGACAAAGGTAAGCAAGAACTGGGCCGACAATGTAGGAGTTGGTAAATCTCTTAATTGGCCGACAGGAATTGGAGCCAAGGGGAATCCCGGCGTTGCAGGTACAATAAGTCAGACAACGGGAGCCATAGGATATATAGGTTCTGAATACGCTTTTGCACAGAAAATTCAGTTTGCCAAATTGCAGAACAGTTCAGGTAATTTTATTAATCCTGATATTAAATCTGTAAGTGCTGCAGCCAGAACCGAAATACCCTCCGACACCAGGATAATGGTTACCAATTCATCGGATCCGCAGGCATATCCAATCAGCGGATTCACATGGATGATACTTTACAGAGAACAGTCATACAATAAGCGCGCTTTAGAGCAGGCCGGTGCGGTTGTGAATTTCCTTGAATGGCTGATCGGACAGGACGGACAGTCTATAGCCCAAAGTGTCAACTATGCTCCTCTGCCTGTGGGTTTGCAGGAAACGGCTAAAAAAATTCTGGGCACAGTTACTTACGACGGCAAACCATTAAAATAGTATTAAAAAGGCTTGAATGAATAGCGACAGGGTAACCAAAACAATCCTCTTTGTTTCATCATTACTGATAATAGTACTGGCAACGGGGATTGTTATTTCCCTTACAGGAGGCTCTCTTCCGGCATTCAGGGAATTTGGTCTGAAGTTTATTATAACCAATAAATGGGATCCTACAACAGGTCGGGAAGTTTATGGTGCCCTCCCGTTTATTGCCGGAACATTGGTTACATCATTCCTGGCACTGGCAATCTGTATCCCACTTGCATTTTCAACATCACTTTTTATAGCTGAATATTTCCGTGGAACCAGACTGGCTGGTGCCCTTAGCTATATGATAGACCTTCTTGCAGGAATCCCATCAATAGTCTATGGCTTATGGGGATTCTATACACTTCGTCCGCTACTGACAAGCCTTGGCATAAGCAACCAGGGCTTTGGAATCTTTACTTCCGCCCTGGTACTCTCCATCATGATTATTCCATATGCTACTTCCATAAGTTCCGAGATTATGTCTATGGTTCCTGACGATCTTAAGGAAGCAGCATACTCATTGGGAGCAACCCGAATTGAAGTTATCTTCAATGTGATACTTCCGAATGCAGGTTCAGGAATATTTGCTGGCTTTATTCTGGCTCTTGGAAGGGCAATAGGTGAGACAATGGCAGTTACAATGCTCATTGGCAACTCAAACACCTTGCCTTCAGGTTTGTTTGATACCGGAAATACCATGGCCAGTATAATTGCAAATCAGTTTGGAGAAGCTTCAGGATTAAAACTGAGTTCCCTCATAGCTCTGGGACTGATTCTTTTTGCATTAACTGCCATCATCAATGGCATTGGAAAGTATATTATTAAAAGGTTAACTCCCTGATGAGACCTGAGAACTCTGAACATATCATAAAATCGAGATACAGAAAGAACAGAATATTCCGTGTATTTGTAATTGGCTTGTCCCTGTTGTCAGTTATTCCAATAGTTGTAATAATTGGTCAGGTACTGATAAAAGGTATAAGTCAGATAAACCTGAGTTTTTTCGTTGAAACGGCGCCAGATGCGTTTCAGGCTATGGCAGCAGCTGCAAATAACGAAATTCTGCCCGGAGGCATTGCAAATGGAATTACCGGTACCCTTCTGATTATTGCAGTAGCATCGGTAATGGCAATACCGACAGGACTAATGGCCGGAGTTTATCTTGCTGAAAACAAAACCGGTTGGTATTCATCACTGATACGGCAGACATCTGAGATCTTGCAGGGTATCCCGTCAATAGTACTGGGTATAATAGCATACCTTTGGATCGTTAAAAATATAACAAACGGATTTTCAGCATTTGCCGGTAGTGTTGCACTGGCAATAATGATGTTACCAATGATCATTCGTTCCACAGAGGAAACAATGAAGATGATCCCTGCTGAAATCAGAGAAGCCGCATATGCTCTTGGGACGCCCTATTACAGGATTATTCTCCAGGTCCTGATTCCCTCCGGATTCAGCGGTCTTCTGACCGGAATACTGCTTTCTCTTTCAAGAATAATCGGAGAAACAGCACCCCTTATGATGACAGCCCTCGGAAGTTCTGCCGTTAACCTTGATATCGCAAAACCCGTAAGTGCAGTCCCTTTGCTGATTTGGGAATTTTATAACGATCCGAATATGGTCAAAATGGTCTGGAGTTCCTCCCTCTTTTTGATGTTGCTGGTTCTGGCACTTAATATTACTTCCCGATCAATAACAACAAGGAATAAAAAGGCTTGATCAAATGACTGAAATAAAATCAAATATAAATGACCCTGTTCTTAAGGTAAGAAATTTATCTGTCTCATATGAAGAAGGAAAACAGGCTGTAAGGTCAGTAAACACAGATATTGAAAGAAATGCCATTACCGCAATCATGGGTCCTTCGGGTTGCGGAAAAAGTACCCTTCTCAGGGCTTTTAACAGGATGCATGAATTGTATCCTTCAATAAATACACAGGGAGAAATCTTTCTTAATGATCAGGAGATCCACAGTATGCCTGCTATGGAGCTGCGACGGAAGATTGGAATGGTATTCCAGCGACCAAATCCCTTTCCTACCATGAGCATTTTAGAAAATGTACTTGCAGGTTATAAGCTTAACGGAATAAGTCTGAAAAAATCTGAGAAGGAAGAAGTTACAGAAAAGGCCCTGCGCGACGTAGCCCTGTGGGACGAAGTGAAGGATTCTCTTTTTAAAAAGGGATCCTTTCTCAGTGGCGGACAACAGCAAAGATTGTGCATAGCAAGGACCATCGCCTTTAATCCGGAGGTATTGCTTCTGGATGAGCCCACTTCTGCTCTTGATCCTGTTGCGACTTCAAAGATTGAAGACCTTCTTGTTGAATTAAGGAAGGAGTATACAATTCTACTGGTCACCCATAACATGTCGCAGGCTGCAAGAATAAGTGATAATTCAGTATTCATGTATCTCGGCGAACTTGTTGAATCGGGAAAGACGGATACTCTTTTTACCAATCCAAAGGATCCCAGGACTGAAGGTTATCTGACAGGAAAATTTGGTTAGTCTTAATAGTAAAAATTTTATTGTAAATTATTAGCCTTATGAATACAAAGAAGGAACAATCAATACAGGATACGATATTAAGCTTTCAGGCTATGGCAGACCTTGTTCTTCTCCAGCTTAACATTATTGAGAAGGTTATGCAGTCGACTGATGAAGCAGAACAGATATCACTTATAAAGGAAATCAACAGTAATGAAGCCAAAATTGACAGGCTTGAAATCATAATAAGCGATAAGTTCATTAATTCAATCGTTCTATACCAGCCTCTTGCGTCTGATCTCAGAAAACTGATATCTGTCTACAGAATGACAATAAATCTTGAGAGAATAGGAGACCTGGTAATGAATATGACCTATGCTTTTGAGACTTTATCAAGGACAGATGAATACAGGATAATGTCAGATGTGATCCTCAGAATGTTCCAGTCAGGCAAATTAATGGTTGAGAAATCATTGCTTTCGTTTGTAAATAATGATCAGAAATCTGCCATCTGGACTATAAAAAATGATGCTATGGTGGACGAAATGAATAACAAGCTCCTTGCCAATAGTATAGCTAAAGCCAGGCTCGACAGAAGAACCAAAAAGATGCTTTTGGGTTATATTGACATAAAGAATGTGATCACAAACATCGAAAGAATTGCTGATCATGCCACAAACATTGCGGAGGCAACCATCTATTCGTTGCAGGGAACTGATGTCAGACATTCCGGTTTTGAAAAAAATGAGAATTCATAGATATGCTCTATAATATCTTCAATAAATATTACCATTCAGTTATTCTTTGAAATAAATTAAGAAATCCAAATGATATCAAGAAGCAGGTTCAGAAATAAGCTTTTTCTCTATTATTCAATATTGTTTTTATTGTTTACCCTCATTATTGTGGGATATCTGTATACACGTGAGAAAAAATTCAGGACTGAAACACTGAACGATGAGCTTAATAACACAAGCAGAATTATTGATAATTTTATCCGGGTAAACAGCATTTCCACATCAGGCAATTACCGTCTCATTGATTCGCTGATAAGGATTATGCCTCAAAAGGATTTGAGGGTTACTGTTATCGACAATACTGGAGACGTTCTTTACGACAGCATGGTAGAAGACTGGTCGTCTATGGAAAATCACAGGGATCGTCCTGAAATCATACAATCCACATTTTCCGAATACGGTACCATAATAAGAAAATCAGCTACAACTGGAATTCCATATTATTATTACTCAAGGTTTTACAATCAATATTATATAAGAACAGCCCTTGTCTATGATATTAATGTAATCACATTCCTTATTGCAGACAAGATGTTCATTCCGGTAATACTGTTCTCATTTATTCTGTTCTGGATTATACTTCTGTTGGTTACAAACAAGTTTTCAGAGTCAGTGACCATGCTCAGGGATTTTGCAATCAGGGTGAGCAGGAATGAGCCACTTGACGGAAATCTTCAGTTTCCAAAAAATGAGCTCGGTACAATTAGTGAAGAAATCATCAGCCTGTATGGAAATCTTCATAAGTTGAAGGATAGCCTGGCAGTTGAAAAAGAAAGGCTTTTTACTCACCTTAATGTACTTAATGAGGGCGTAGCCTTCTTTACTCAAGATAAGGCCAAAATACTTTCTAATAGTCATTATGCAGAATATCTGAATATTATATCTGACACGCCTACGATAAATCCTGTGCATTTTCCTGAGATAAATGAGTTTAAACCTGTCACGGATTTTCTTGAAAAACATAGTGCCAGATCAGAATCGACCCATTACAGAATGGAGTACAATATCACCAAAGCAGGAAGGTTTTTTGTCATACAGTGTATTGTGTTTCCTGATAAAGGGTTCGAGATTATCATCAATGACGTAACAGGCTCAGAGACGAATAGGATTATCAAGCAACAAATGACATCCAATATTGCTCATGAACTTAAAACTCCCGTTGCATCAATTAAAGGATACGCTGAGACTCTGATTTCAGGTAAAAACATACCTGAAGAGAAACTTCTGTATTTCCTCGAAAGGATCCTTGCCCAATCCAACAGACTTACCCAATTGATTAACGATATTGCTCTTTTGAATGGTATAGAGGAAGCAGGTAACAATTTTGAGACTGAAAGGGTCAGTATTCATGCTATACTGTGCGAGGTAAGAGATAACTTTGGTTCTGCCCTTGAGAAGAAAAATATGACAATGCAATTCGATATTCCTGAAACTGTTGCTGTGGAAGGGAATAGATCCCTGCTTCTTTCCGTTTTCCAGAATCTTCTTGAGAATTCCATTAACTATGCCGGAGAAGGAACAACTGTATCAGTGAAAACAGAAAGGGCAGATGAAAAATTCATTTATTTCTCTTTCAGCGATAATGGAGTAGGTATCCCGGAAGAACATCT
>CAZBQM010000100.1:0-7351 GCA_964494045.1 uncultured Rikenellaceae bacterium | reverse complement strand
ACCTGATTTTAAATAAAACTGGATAAAACCATAAAACCATGAAGAAGAATATTTTAATTATTATTTGTGTAATATCTATTTTCTCATGTAAAAAGGAAGAAGATTATCAAAATTCATTTGCAGTGATACAGCCTCTGCAGGTAGGCTATTCCTGGAAATATCTGGATACGAATTTTTCGAATACAGGTAATCCGGTCTCGAAGGATACTACATTTTTGTCAATTACGGGAATTCACCAGGTAAATATTGACGGCACGGATGTAACGCTATATGAATGGAGTTGGAATTGGATGCCACATTTAAAGTTACTATGCAATAATGACGTTGGTGGTTTTTATTTTTATGGAAGTAAAACTGATACCAGAATAAATATACTGGATAAAAATTTGTATGTGAAATTTCCAATATTACCTAATGAGTCCTGGAGTTCAAGTGATTATCTTAGCAGGAATTTTATTGATAGTACGGCTTTATATGTTATTGATGATGTAACAAAAAGATGTGAATCAACAAATGAGATTTTTAATACTAAAGCTGGTGCATTTAAATGTTATAAGATTCATTCCACGGAAAAAAACACTGATACGTATACTTATTATAGTCCTGGCATTGGTTATGTTGGATGTATTCAGATGACAGATGGGAAAATTGTATATACGAAGACCTTAGTTTCTTATAATCTGTCCACAGAAGGTGTTTCAAAGAATATAAAACCGGTAAATTCCTCATCAACTTCTAAAAATAGCCTGGATACAATTAAATTACTTTATTAATATAACAAACTGGTATTCGCCGGTTGGTATATTCAATAAACACCCCTAACCGGCAAGCGACGGGTGTTGAGGTCATCCTCGATGTTCTGTATGTGATACAATAAACCACCGACGGAGTACAGGCTCCGGGGCTTTTGCCAATAAACTGCCATTCACATGGGTTTCATGCCTGTGAAGACTGTAAAGAAATTTTTGTAAACCGTGTCAGAAAGCAATAAATTTACATTTATCTGAGAAGTTTCATAAGCATTAGTCTGATTTTCGTAACACATTGGATGAAAGGAGGATATTATGAAAACAAGATTACACATTCTGGGGATTGTCATATTGTCGCTGCTCCCTGCGGCTCAGGCCAAAGCTCAGGATTCTGAATATAAGGATACTCCCTGGTTCACATCAATGCCAGACTACGTTATATATGATGCTGAAGATATTGAGTTTGACAGTTACAATTTCTTTAACGGAAAGAATTGTATTACAGTTGAAGGCAGGAAATACACAAGAGAGTATACCTTAAAAGAAGATGGAAAGAGTGCGAGTGTCATTCAGATAATGCGCAATTATGCGAATGCTGTAAAAAGCATGGGCGGAACTGTCATTTATGAGGGAGCGCCTCAGGAGGCCGAATGTGCTGACAACAATGGATTAAATATGATTGTTGGAAAGGTTGCTAAAGGCGGAGAAGAGATGTGGATCGAAGTAGCTTCGCTGGGTGGTGATGACTATTATCTCACCGTTTTGCTGAAAGAGATGATGAAGCAGGATGTCAAAGCAAGCGACATGCTTGATGCCCTTAACCGCGATGGCTACGTAGCTCTCTACATAAATTTCGATACCGGCAAGTCAATTATCAGGGATGAATCCAAACCAATCATCGGGCAGATTGTAAAAATGCTGGAGATGAGCCCGGATCTGAAACTCAGTGTTGAGGGGCATACCGATAATGTCGGGAGTCCTGCATCAAATAAAGTCCTGTCTGAGGAAAGGGCAAAATCGGTGGTTGCTGCAATAACCGGCCAGGGGATCGCGGTTGATAGACTAAGCTATTCAGGATTTGGACAGGATAAGCCGATAGGTGATAATAATACAGAAGAAGGAAGAGCAAGAAACAGACGGGTCGAACTTGTAAAAAAGTAACCCACGCTTCCTTTTTATCATAGATATTTTGTGTATCCTGACGAGGGGCCTGCCTGTATAAAAAGTGTCTTCAACACGCACAATATCCTGATATCATTTGGATTGACATCCTAACCAGGATTCAAAACAGTAAAACTGAATTTCATTGAGCAGGCTTAGTACATTTATTGCCTTTTCCGGTTATGATTGTTTTTTTTGTAAATTAGGCTTAGGGGAAAAAGAGGATAAATCAACTGCAGGCCCTGGCTCTTTATATGAGAGCGAACACTCTCCCTCTCGACACTTTAGGCCATCTGCCCCGGCTGACTTCAGCTACTTCCGGCTTCTGAGAAACAGTACAAATTCCTTTGGCCCGGTATCATTGATTTATTGCCCGGGCGGTTCTGTCAGCTGTGTACATGACTGAAAAAGAACTTTAAGCCCGGGTTTGAATTCTTATTTTGTCCCTATCATGGCTCACAGGCTCCGGGTTAATTATTATTCCGGTCAAATCTGCGATTCACCAGCCTAAAACCCCCGTTTACCGATACTCTGAATTCAAAACTACATTACGGTTCTACTTTTAAACCTGAATTAGTAAATACTTTAAATCAGGTAACATGAAAAGAACAATCATTTTATTTATAACAATTATGTTATGTGCTTCGTTATCAGCACAAAACATGACCGACCTTAAGCTTAACCCTGAGAAAAACAAGTTATATCGGTTAAGGTCTGTCACAGAGCAAACTGTTACCCAGACAATGAACGGGGTGCAGCAGATCACAGAATCGAACGTCAATTATGCGTTTTCGCTGAAAATGATTGACAAGACACCCGACTTTATAATCACAGAAATACGTTTCGACACTCTGGTTACTAATACAAATGCAATGGGTAAGGTGGTCAATATCAGCTCAGCAGTTGAAGGTGACATGAAATCGGCCGAGACAGCAGATGTGTTGTCGTGCATACAGAACAGGTTAAGTAAAAATGCGCTTTATGTCAAGATGGATTTTACGGGCAGACCAATTGAGATTGTGAACCTGAAGATGCTGTCAGACATGGTTTTGAAGGACACAAGCTTAATAACCCTGGCAGGTCCCACAGCAGTAGAAGTTAAGAAACAGGCGGTAAACATGATTGGTGAGAATGATCTGAAAAAAATGATCGAAATGTTTACATACTGCCTGCCGGGGAAACAGGTTTCCAAAGGTGATGACTGGAGTGTAAAACAAAAGATGAACTCAGGGGGCATGATGCTTGATATAATAACCACCTATCATCTCGACGGGATAAAGGACAATTATGCAGATATAACAGCCGAATCAGTAATTCAGGCAGCAGAAAATGCTGATCCTATACAGTCAGGCCCCGCCACCGTAACTTATGATGATCTTAAGGGATTGACCAGGTCGGACATGGTTGTTGATATCCGCTCAGGCTTAGTGGTTGAAAGTAAAGAGAAATTGCATATAACTGGGAACCTGGGGGTCTCCGGTCCGGGTTTTAGTATGCAGATACCTCTTGATATTAACAGTGAATCGAAAGTTGATGCATTATAAAGAGTTTATTACCAATAAAAAATGAGAAAATATATAATCTGCCTGCTGCTGATGACCTCGGTTGTTTCTCAGGCACAGAACATCGATGGAAAAGTATGCCTTGAGAAGGATAAATCACCGGTATCGTTTGCTTCCGTCGTGCTGGTTCAGCTGCCTGATTCATCTATGATTACGGGGGTTATTACGTTAACTGACGGGGGCTATCTGATTGAAAAGGTAAAGCCTGGTAACTATTTCATCAGGGTAAGCTTTGTGGGGTTGAAAAGCACCGGGAGAAGCATAATCGTCAATGAGGGCTTTGAGAATGTTACGGTTGATACAATTTTTCTTAGTGAGACCACGGCAAGCTTAAGTGAGATTACAATTGTAGGCGAACGTCTTAAGGGGAAGGAGATGGTTGACAGGACCAGTTATTCCGTTCCTGAAGTAGTATCTAAAACTGCCACCAACGGGTATGAGCTACTTAAAAAAATACCCCAGGTCAATGTCGATTTTCAGAACAATGTGACACTTAACGGCAGCAGCAATTTCATTATCGAGGTTGATGGAAAGCAGCGCGACAAGGAATATCTTGCCAGGCTTCTTCCGACGGATATAGAAACCATTGAAATAATAAGCAATCCGTCTGGTAAATATGAAGGCAATATTGACGGAGTGATTAGCGTCATTCTGAAGAAAGAAGCAAGATATGGTATTAACGGTAATTTTGGCTTTAATCTGAAGCCATTTAACAAGGTAACCAGCCAGGTAACAGGCAGCCTCGATTATTCACTTGGTAAAATAACATTCTATGCGACAGCCCTGAATATCTCGCAGAGTCTCGACATCACTAATACCAATATAAGTACCTTCTCGGCTATTGATTCAACGATCAGCCTGTCAGGGGCAGGCGGCATAAAAGTTACAATGTCGACAATAAACACCGGCTTTGATTATTACATCAATGATAAAAACAGCCTGAGCTTAAATTTAAGCTACAAACCAACAAATCAGGATATAGACCTGCTGAGTGAGACCTTCCTTTATAAAAGCGGGAATCCGCTAAACACGATTTCGTCATTGACCTATAACGGATACAAGAGTGATGAATCATCAGCATCTCTTTTATATAAAAAGACATTCAAAAACCCGGTGCAGGAATTCACGGCTGAGAACACTCTGTATGTATTTGAATCAAACGAGGATAACAACTATGCTAATACCCGCTATCCATTTAATTCAGAAACGAAACTGGATACATATGTCAGGTATGAGGACAATCTGAACAAAAGAAACTATTATTCTGCCAAGCTGAATTATGTACAACCTCTTGGCATGTCTGCGAAAATTGAAACGGGCTACCAGCTGTATTACCAGCAGATGAGTTATGATTTTACCATAGATGATGTTCAGGCAGACAACCTGTTTGAATATGGTGAACTGAGGAATTCGGTATACGGCGGGATTACCTTTAATCTGAAGAAGATCGGGTTTCAGGCAGTGATGAGAGTCGAAAACAGCCACATCAAAGCTGACTCTGTGTCCGAACCGGACTATACATGTCTGCTTCCTTCAGTAAATCTGCAATATAAATTCTCTGCAACACATAACCTGAAGTTTACATATAACAGGAGGATCAACAGGCCCGGGATATACGTCATGAATCCATATTTCAGGACAGACCAGAATTACAATATCACACAGGGAAACCCTGATCTGAAGCCTGATTATCGTGACCGTCTGCAGCTTACCTATACCTGGAATTTTGGCAGCAACTATTTCTCACCATACATCTACAATGAATACTTCTCTGGCAGGGTGGGGAATGAGTACAGGGTTATCGATTCACCTGATGACAATACGGTAACCACATTTACCAAACCATTTAACCTGCTTAACGGGTATGAGATGGGAGGCGGTATAAATGCAACATTGTGGTATGTCAATTTTAATGCACGTATTTTTAAAGGTCATATCAATGAATACACCGGGACAACAGTTACAATACCATCAAGAAATTATTTTTCATGGAGCATGACCGGCACGGCCTATTACAGTTTTGGAAGTAAAAAGAATACGACAGCATTTGTTTTCTTAAGCTACGACGGAATAAATGTCGACGCGCAGTCCAAAACATTCAACCATCCATTTTACGGACCTGGTATTCAGGCTCAGGTAAAGAACCATAGTATGGGATTTGTATGGGTATTGCCATTATCGACAAACATTAAACTTAACAGGACTGAAACCGAAACGCCTGTTTTCAGCTCTACGAATGTTATCGGATTTGATGCTTCAAATTTCATTCAGTTCATGTATACATATAAGTTCAATAAAGGGAGGAAGGTTAAAAAGCTCGACCATAAGGTGGAAGTGGAGAGTGACAGCAAGAACAATGCAATCATGAATTGACAAAAAAGCCGGAATATTGGAATGACTGCAGAGTCAGTGGGAAAAGTGTGAGAGGAATTGGAATCAGAAAGAGGTTTACGTTTTACGAAAAATCATCCGGGGTAAATATGGTTTTGTTTTCTTACTATTTTTATAGACATTTATATATGTAATCTGCTTTTATTGATTTTTTGGTTCTTATCATAAATAAAAGTCTCAGGCAATGAAAAACAACAACCGTCGTGAATTTCTTAAAAAGAGTCTTATCGGTATTTCAGGCACTGCCCTGATTCCCGGGGCTCTGAAAGGGAATACATTTTCTAAACCTTTTGATAATCCGGCAGATCTGCCTGTCAGGACACTGGGAAGAACCGGCATCAAAACACCTCTTATAAGTTTTGGCACATCGGGCGCCCTCGATACCGGTTTTATAAGGTCAGCCTATGAAGCCGGAGTGAAAATGTTTTTTTCAGCCACTTACTACGGCGAAGGGAACAATGAAAAAATAGTTGGTGAAGGCCTCAGGGGACTTCCCCGCGATTCCTTTATTGTTGGAACAGCGGTTCCTCCCGACGATTTCGATAACCAGACCGGAAGGTTCGCCGGCACTTTCGACCCTGATGCATATATCAAAAAAGCAGAAGGAAGCCTTTCACGTTTCGGACTCGATTATGTCGACTTCTTTCTTTTCCCCTATGCAGGGAAAAAAGAAACAGTGCTTGATAAAGGAGTGCTGAAAGCTCTTTCTCAACTAAAAAAACAGGGTAAGACACGTTTTGTGGGCATCGCCTCTCACAGCGATTCCGCAGAAGCCCTGAATGCAGCTGCCGAAGCAGGAATTTACGATGTCGCGATGATCTCCTACAACTACAAAATCAAGGATATCGAACCATTGAATTCAGCCATTGCCGTTGCAGCAAAGGCAGGCATGGGAATTGTGGCAATGAAATCGACGGCAGGTGTTTTCCGCGATAAATCAGGATCGCAGCCGAATTCCGATGCAATATTAAAATGGGTGCTGCAAAATGAAAACATCTCGTCGATTGTTTCAGGAATGACTTCCTTGGAACAGCTTCAGAAAAACCTTGCAATGCTGGGAGACCTGAAGATGACCGAACAGGAGCTCAGGGACCTGGCCATGGCATCGATCGATTCGGAAACCGGGCTTTATTGCCAGCAATGCGGACAGTGCCGGCCTCAGTGCTCTCATAATCTTGATATTCCCACCATTATGAGGAGTTATATGTACGCATACGGGTATAAGAACACTGCTCAGGCATATCATAATCTGGCAAGCGCCGGGATTCCTGACAAACCATGTGACTCATGCGAATCGTGCAGTGTAAAATGCGTTTCGCATTTCGATGTCAAACAAAAAATAACTGACATAGCCAGACTCAGAAATATCCCTGAAGAGTTTCTGATGGCATAGGAAGCAAGTGTGAGTGTGAGTGTGAAAGCGAGAAAAAGAACGAGAGTGTTCGCTATCGCTCTCACTCTCGCTCTTTTTTATGTGGGCCCAGCTGG
>CAZBQM010000099.1:0-7561 GCA_964494045.1 uncultured Rikenellaceae bacterium | reverse complement strand
AGCATGAAAACTCTGAACTATATTATTGACTGAGAAGGCAATAAAATTTCCTGAGGGATGCCATGCAGGATAAACCCCTGCAGCAATGGTGCTGTCGGTTTTAGTGTCGACTTTCTTCAGCTCACCCTCATCATATATCACAGTTCCACCATTTTCACCCCTCATATGAAACATCATATGATCAGGGTTGTTAGACCTGAACGAATGGCAGTTCATACAGTTGCCGTCGCTGAAATCATTAAGCATCACAGGCTTTTCAATAAATGAACTGACTTCACGCTGATAGATGCCCATCTTGTTCCAGGTTTCGTAACCGGGCTCAATAAGTCTGTAGACAAGGTAATTGTCGACAGGATCATCAACAATCTGATTTGTAATGGTATTGAATCTTTTCCATCCTTCAGAACCGTACAGATATATGTCGGTCATTAAATCTCCGTTGCCGGTCGATGAAAGTAGTTTCTTCCATTTGCCTGAAGGTATCATAACTCTTCCATCAGAGGATTTAATGTTAATTTTGTCTCCCTTATTGTTGTATATGTGGATTTTAAATTTCCGGGCAGCGTCAGTAATACGGAAATTCATAGGAGCAATGTTAACAGGTATAGTAACAGATCTGTAATCAGGTATGATAGTCACTTCGCCTGATGGTGTTAATGAATCCGGCATATTGTTGCTGCATGATGATAAGACAAGGATAATAAGAAGATAAAATGTTATCATCGGGCAGGGCCCGGATTTCAAAAGTTGTGCTGCTCGCATTATTGATTCCTGTTATTGAATTGAAGATAATACCAGTAACTGTCTTTATACTTTTCACGTAACCTGACAGAAGCTACACCCATGTCTTTCCTGTATGCAGAATAAATGGTCGCGTAGTCGCGGAATCTGTTGACCAGGCCGGGAGAATAAGAGAATCCCTCAGGCATAATGTTCTTTCCTTCATAATTATTGTAGAAGATCAGGGCTTCTTCAATATAACGGGGAAGAGTTGAATAATCATAATTAGCAAGTCGTGGAACAAATTCGGCAAAAGCATCGAGGTTCCGGTCGAGAAGCACGGTGGCTATGATATACTCATAGGCTGTTTTGTTCTCCGGATGATTATTCAAAAGATCGTCGAGATTAAGACTGTTGTTTCGGGAAATGAAATCACTGGCTGCCAGGAGCTGACGGTGTCTCCTGATCTCCACATCCTGTATGGCACCTGAAGGATTGTTTACTATTTTTCTATATCTCGATGCCCAATTACGGTAGAAAAGAGTCTGATCAAGTTTGTCGAGATACTTCGCACTTATATCATATTCTTCATTAATAATGGATGTAAGTACAAGTTTCTTAAGCGAACGTGGGTTAAGTCCCCTGGCAACCATCGATTCAAAAGCCCAACGGTTTGCTTCATTTATGTATGAAAGAGAATAAAATACATCGCCCCCAAAAAGCAGGTTATCATTTCTTTCCCATTTAAGCCTTAGTCCGGCAGACCCGATCTGCGGATAAGAAAACATCTTTTCAGTAAGTTCTCCTTTACCGGCAAGAGCAAGGTTGGTATAGTAAATAACCAGGGTGTTGAGACCGGGGAATCCTTCAGCTGTTTCAAGAACCTTATCCCATTCACCTTGCTGAACATAATGGTCGGCAGCAAGCATTAGCTCCGAGGGCTTGTTCCATGCATAGCGGTAAACAGAAAATACCATTAGGATAATAATCAATGAAAGGGCAATCAAGCCTGGAAGTACGGGAGTTTTGTCTAAAAGTCGTGAAACCCTTTTATTGTCTGTTGAAAGCTTTGAAAGAAGAATAAGTACCAGTGGCCACAGGAGAATAAGAACCAGTGCATATTTCACCCTGTGGGAGAGGTCTGTCATTACAGGGTAGGTAAATATTTCATCCGAAGGAAGATAATAAAGGAAGCGTGAGAAAACCAGGGGTAAAAGTATGGCAGTTATGATCATTAACGGGGCAAGCACAAATTTCTTGCTGTTGTCACCTGAAATCAGGACAGACAGGGCGGATATTATTGCAGCAGGTATGGCAAATGCTCCGGAAAAAAGATAGAAGAACGGCCAGGTTAAAAAGAAGATGATCATCCTGTTCCGGGAAGAGCCTGCTGAAATAAAAAACAATATCCAAAGATATAAGAGGATTATTCCGGCAGTCTGTCCGAAGGTGAATCTCTCGCTGCTATGGAGTATAGCAATCAGCCAGACAGGGACAAGGGAAAGAATAAAACCTGGAGTTGCTGATTTTCCTGAAAGGCGTCGTGAAATATAAAAAAGCACTACTGCAGCTGCTGTTATTATTAATGCACCGGCAAAAGGACTGACGAAGAACTGGGTGAGGAAAGTGCCGGTTAAAAGAGGAAGCGAGCCCGGCAGTGCCAGATATTCCTTTAAGTAATCACTGCTGAACCTGAAAAGCTGTTCCTGCTCAAGGAAAAGTATGTGATATCTGTTTGGAATAAGGAAATAAAAAAAGAATACTGCAAAAAAAGCAACAATTAAAAAAAGTCTTGTATGGTTAGATCTTATTTTCACGGATATTAAGATGAAAATTTTGATAAATGTACTAATACCTTTATTAATTATCTATAGCTTTTGCAACATCAAATGACAAAATTCTAATCCGGATTATTTTTGCATTAGTTATAATTATTGACAAAGGTTTTAAATGAAGTTTCCCAGGCCGGATCTTTTCGCCAGGAGGTTTTGCAGCTTGATTTATTATTCCGCCTGTCAACCGCCTTTTCGACCTGATCCCTTTTTTCTGTATAGCATTCGTTAGGACTATTATAAAAAAAAAGGTGCCATAAAGGCACCCTTTTTAATATCTGATCAAAGCAACTACTATTCGTAACCCCAGTTCTGTTTGAGTTTTGTGTTACGGTCGATAACTGCCTGCGGGATCGGGTTGAAGTACATTTTCTGTGTGAAAACGGAAAAACGTCCTGTTATTTCTTCTACATTGTAGACCCATACACCGCTGTTGTCATCAGGTGAAGAATTACGGATAACCATACAATGGGGTTTTACGTTCATTACATCCATTGCAATTTTCCATCTCCAGATGTCAAATAATCTTTTGTTTTCAAGAACCAGTTCAACTCTTCTTTCATGCCTGATAACTTCACGCATCTGATCTTTGGTCAGACCTGCTGCAACAGGAGGAAGGTCAGTTCCGGGCCTTGTCCTGATTGCATTGATAGCATCATAAACTGATTGATCGGGAGCAGCAAGGGCTTCGTTCTGAGCTTCGGCATAGTTGAGGAGGACTTCAGAGTAGCGATAGTATACATAGTTCCTGCCGTCGAGGTTACCACCCCTTGGGTGAGCATTGTCAAGTCTTTTCTTGAAATAGTAACCTGTGTTACCAACGTCATCACTACCAAAGTCGATCTGGTTTTTAGAAGGATGGACTTTATCGATACGGGTATAGATGATGTCGGGTGTTGCCATCCAGTCCTGCTGGTAAGAAGCACCGTCATAAACTATGAAATCATAGAACCTTTGTTCACGACCTACATAAGGATTCTGGGGATCGTAACCTGAGGTTGGATCGGTAATGTCCTTACCATTAGCCATCTGGTACTGATCAACCATTTCCTGGGTCGGGCAATAGTTGCCCCATGTATAATAGGTACCAAAAATCCATACAGGACCGCCATAGGTATCAAAGGTGTTGGCCATAGTTGATGCAACATGCTGCCTGTCCCAGATAACTTCCTGGTTGTACTCATTCTCTTCATTCCAGAATTTTGCCATCGGCGAGAAGAGACCATAAGCTCCTGTGCCTGTGGGTCCCCATGTATCGATGAACTGCTTGTTTGTAGCTGCTGCAGTGGCCCATCTTGCGGGATCAGGAGTTGCAAAACTCCAAAGGTTGTCAGCCGTACGCGGAACAGCGGGATCAGCTGAGTTGTAAGCAGGGCTGGCTGCAAAGAGTTCCACATAGCCTTTGAGGGCGAGGGCTGCACCAAGTGTTGCTCTTCCGGAACCGGCATCGCTCTTGCTGTATTTGACCGGCAAATAGGCATTCTCAACTATATCACCAAGTTCTGAAGTAATAAAATTAAAGGTTTCTTCAAATGAACTTCTTGCAATGTACATTTCTGCTTCTGAATCAGTCTTACGATCCTGTACTTTGGTAACAATTGAGAGACCTCCAAGACGGTAGAAGAGTTCGCTATAGAAGAAGGCCCTTAAAAATCTGGCTTCGTCCATACGCTTGTTGTACCATGCTTCTGTGTAGTTTGCCTTGTTCTCGGTAATCTTTTCCATGAAAGTGTTGCACTTTCTTACCCTTCTGTAGGTACCTTCCCAGCTTGCATCATTGGCTGGACCAGATTGCTGTCCCCAAACGTTTTCAGTGTTGGCGTTCTTGTTAACGATACCTTTTTTCCAGTTAAATGATGTATAGTAATAACCGGCATCATTGTCATCTGTGTAGCTATCGAGGTTGTCAGGCTGGTTACCTTTGGCAACCAGTTCATTATAGCAGGTATTAAGATAAAGATCTGCTGTGCTCTCAGTTTCCCACATCTGTGCTTCTGTCAGCCTCGTTTTATCTGGAGTCTCCAGGTAATCCTCCTGGTTACAGGATATAGAACTAAACAGAATTAATCCTATAAATGAAATGTTCCTGATTGTTTTAAACTTTATCATAGTAATATAATTTTAAGATTAGTTAACTAGAAGGTCACATTTGCACCTATGGTGTATGACTTCATGTTAGGATAACCCGTATCGGCAGTCATTTCCGGGTCCATAAACTTCAGGTTGCTGATTGTGAAGAGGTTCTGTGATGAAACATAGACCCTGATCTGGTCAATCTTGATTTTGTTAAGAACAGTCCTTGGAAGTGTATATCCGAAGGTAGCGTTTTTAAGCCTCATATAGGCTGTACTCTTCTGCCAGAAATCACTTGTCTGTGTGCTGTTGGCAGGAGGATTGGAATATGCTCTCGGATATTTTGCATCGGCCTGGTTCTCAGGTGTCCAACGGTTGTCGTAGTACTCATATGATAAGTTACTGTTGTTATTGAGGAACGGACTGGTCTGGAAGTTATAGATTGTGTTGGATGTCATGGCTGATCCCTGGAAGAATAAACCAAGGTCAAATCCCTTCCATGATGCATTCGGGTTGAAACCGAAGGACATAAGAGGATAGTCTGAAGGAAAGCCGATAACAACTTCGTCGTCAGAGTTGATCTTATTGTCACCATTCTGGTCTACATACCTGATATCACCAGGGTGCAGTGTGCCCCACTGTGCAACATTATAACCATCATCAGCATTTATTTTACCATCGCTGTTCTTGTCGTCAGCAGTGCTGAAAAGACCATTGGTTTCATATCCGAATACAGTACCATAAGGTCTTCCTGTACGTCTTCTGTTAGGATTATCATAGGTGGCTTTAGTTTCGAAGGTCTCAACCATTTTGTTGTAAGCCATACTTAAGTTAGCAGTGGCATTAAGATTGAGGCCGTTTGCAAACTCGTGGTTGGTACCGAGTGTGAGTTCAAAACCGTAGTTGTCCATCTCACCTGCGTTTTCCTGTGAAAGGCCGAGACCGTATTCATAAGGAACTGTGATGGAAGGACTGAGCAACATACCTGTCCTGTTTTCATAGAAGAAGTCAACAGATACAGTAAGAAGATCTCTCCAGAAACCGGCGTCAACACCTATGTCAGATTTCGTTGAAACTTCCCAGGTGATGTTCGGGTTGTTCTCAGTTGCAACATTAGCTCTCTGTACCATACTACCTGCAAAGGCATAACCATTGCCGATAAGCGAGTAGCCAGGAAGATACTGGTAAGCTAAACCTGCAAGGTTACCTGATTTACCCCAGGATGCTCTTAGTTTCAGGTTATTGATCCAGTCAGCACTCTGCATGAAGCTTTCTTCTGAGATCCTCCATCCTGCCGAGAAGGCCGGGAAGAAACCCCATTTTTTACCGGGAGCAAAGTAGTAGTGACCATCATAACGGCCAGATGCTTCTAACATATACCTTTCTTTGAATGTCCATCCTACCCTGTATACATAACCAATCTGCGAACCGGAGTTTGATGTACCACCGTTTTCAAAGTCAACTTTGTTGGAGCTTCCCATGTCAATCTCATCGACGGGAACACCATAGTTGTTTCTTCTGGCTGAGATGAGGTCATAGTTATTATTCCTTACTTCAGCAACGGCAAGTGCTGTTATATCATGTTCTCCGAAAGACCTGGCATAATTGATATAACCCTGATAGGTATAGTTCCTTGATCTCTGATCTTCCTGTCTGAGGTAGGTATAGGCAGGAGCTCCACCTTCCTGGGTCGAAATCTGACGTTCCCAGGTGTATGAGGGTACTGCGTTCAGGTTAATAGCATAATAATAGAAAGGTGTGTGCCACCCTTTAAGGTACGACATCCTTGTATCATAGCTGAAAGTTCCTTTAACACTCAGTCCCTGGATGAAAGGAAGCTGCTGTTCAACAGAAAGGGTAGTCAGGATTGTGTTATTATCATTGGTTCTATAACCGTTGCCGTTAAGAACTGCAACAGGTGAGTTACCTGCAAACTGTCCCCAGAGGCCGTTTGAGTAATAGATTGCTTCAGTCGGGATGAATTTGTAGCCGCTCCTGAAGATCTGACCTGAAGAAGAAGCATCATCAAGGTCATTGGTTTTTTCGGTTGAACCGATGAATGAAAATGATACGTTTGTGGTACTTGTTACTTTCGAATCGAGGCTAAGGTTAAAGTTATACCTGCTGTAGTTTACTCTTTCGAAAAGACCTTCCTGGCCAAAATAACCAAGACCTGCGAAATATTTCATTTTTTCGGAACCTCCCGAGATCTGAAGGTCATGCTTCTGAATAGGGATGTTGAAATTAACAAGGTCCCTGGTCCTGCTGTTGGGATATCTGTCAGGATCATCTGCGTGCAGTTCAGCATAATTAGCGATATTGGCTGGCGGGAAAGCAAGCTTATCTTCCGTAGCGAGCGGGTTATCGTTGAGAATACTCTCATTACGCAGTTTCATATAGTCAACTGCAGTAAGAAGGTCGGGGTAGTAGGTAGGAGCCTGAATACCATAATAAGTGTTCAGGGTAAGTGTGGGTAATCCTTCAGAACCTTTTTTCGTGGTGATAAGGATAACTCCGTTGGCGCCACCCATACCGTAAGGAGCAACAGCAGCAGCATCTTTCAAAACAGATACTGATTCAATTGTCGAGGGGTCGATCTGGTTGATGTTACTTTCAAGAACATATTTTCTCAGAGTCTCATTCCATACAGACCTACTTCTGACGATACCATCGATAACAACAAGGGGGTTACCTGATCCTGTTGTTGCAACACCTCTTACGTGCAGTTCTGCGTTATCCGAACCGGGCTGTCCTCCGTTTTGCCTTGAAAGAACACCGGCAAGTTTTCCAGACATAGCATTGGATATGTTGGAGACGGGAACTTTTGCTACTTCATCACCTTTAACAACAGAAACAGATCCAGTAACTGTGGTTTTTTTCTGAACACCATATCCAACCACAACGACTTCCTGGAGACTTTCCAGAGTAGGTTCCAG
>CAZBQM010000098.1:0-7592 GCA_964494045.1 uncultured Rikenellaceae bacterium | reverse complement strand
AGATCAATAATTTATCTCTTCACCGGTATAACGAATGGGCCTTCTACCCCTCACAAAGATTCCTCGTCATGGCCGGTTTCACATACAGCCTCTGAGAAATCCCTTCAATGAACCATATTGTTAATTTCTTTAAGAAAATGTGGATTTCTTTTAACCTATTTTAACTTAAGTGGCGCCGGAAAGAGTTAACTTTGTGGCTGTAATTAAAATTCATAAAATCAGTTGTTTATAACGAGGTCTGGCGAACGGGAAATTAGATCTTACGCAGGATTCGGACAATCCCCGGTTAAATGCCCTTAAATGCTTTTTTTAATATCCGGGGCCCGGAAAAATCACCTCTTTATCCCGTAAGGTTGCCTGAAGTTTGGTTTGTTGTAGCAACTGTAACGTAATCGTAAAATAAAATGACTGATCAGGAAAGAAAATTGCAGGAGGCGGAATACTCTGCAGGGAGTATTCAGGTGCTGGAAGGACTTGAAGCTGTAAGAAAGAGACCTGCAATGTATATCGGTGACATAGGGGTGAAAGGTCTTCACCATCTGGTTTATGAAGTAGTCGACAACTCTATAGATGAAGCACTTGCCGGATTCTGTACCAAGATAGACGTAGTGATTCATGAGGACGGCTCCCTGTCAGTAACTGACGACGGAAGGGGTATTCCGACAGGCTTCCATGAGAAGGAACAGAAATCGGCCCTCGAGGTGGTTCTGACAGTTCTTCATGCCGGAGGTAAGTTTGACAAGGGTTCATATAAGGTGTCGGGCGGGCTCCATGGTGTTGGAGTGTCGTGCGTTAACGCTCTCTCCGACATCCTTGTTGCAGAAGTCTCACGCGAAGGCAGTATCTTCCGCCAGGAATTCCACAAGGGAATACCTGCGACCGGTGTTGAGGTGATCGGTACGACAACAACCTCGGGAACCAGGATCACCTTCAAACCCGATGCAGGAATATTCCAGACTACCGACTTTAACTTCGAGATACTCTCGGCAAGGCTCAGGGAACTGGCCTTCCTCAACAGGGGTCTCCTTCTTACCATCCAGGATGAGAGGGAACTTGTCGAGAACGGCAATGGCGGAAAACCCCGCTACGAAGAATTCGTTTCGGAACATGGACTGAAGGAGTTTGTCGAATATCTTGACGGGAACAGGGAACGTATCATCGAATCCCCGATCCATATCTCTTTCGACAAGGCCGAGATTCCCGTGGAGATTGCCCTCCAGTACAACAGCTCGTTCTCCGAGAACGTCCATTCATATGTAAACAACATAAACACCATCGAAGGTGGTACTCATCTTGCCGGTTTCAGAAGGGGTCTTACCCGTACACTCAAAAAATATGCTGAAGACTCAGGCGCCACTTCGAAACTCAAGTTCGACATCAATGGTGATGACTTCCGCGAAGGACTTACAGCCATCATCTCTGTAAAGGTTGCTGAACCCCAGTTCGAGGGCCAGACCAAAACAAAGCTGGGTAA
Source organism: uncultured Rikenellaceae bacterium (assembly GCA_964494045.1). Classification (GTDB taxonomy): domain Bacteria; phylum Bacteroidota; class Bacteroidia; order Bacteroidales; family VadinHA17; genus LD21. Next base: position 6,118 of record CAZBQM010000098.1, on the reverse strand, counting down.
CTCCGAGGTAATGGGTGCCGTCGATCAGGCCGTAAGCACCATGCTTACAAACTACCTCGAGGAGAACCCGAAGGATGCCAGAATCATCGTTCAGAAGGTTATCCTGGCAGCCACTGCCCGCCACGCCGCCAGAAAAGCGCGTGAACTGGTGCAGCGTAAAAATGTGTTATCGGGATCAGGACTGCCCGGTAAACTGGCTGACTGCGCTGACAGGGATCCCGTTAATTGCGAGATCTACCTCGTCGAGGGAGACTCCGCAGGTGGTACGGCAAAACAGGGTCGCGATCGCAGTTTCCAGGCCATACTGCCCCTCCGCGGCAAGATCCTTAATGTCGAAAAAGCCATGGCTCACAGGATCTACGAGAGTGAAGAGATCAAGAACATCTTCACTGCACTCGGAGTCAATATAGGCACTGAAGAAGACAGTAAGGCACTTAACCTGTCGGGACTGAGGTATCACAAGATCATCATCATGACTGATGCCGACGTGGATGGTTCACATATAACCACCCTGATCATGACATTCTTCTTCAGATATATGCAGGATCTTATCAGGGGCGGTAACCTCTTTATTGCCACACCTCCCCTCTACCTACTGAAAAAGGGGAAGACAGAACGCTACTGCTGGTCGGAGGAAGAAAGGATCAGCTCTGTCGCCGAGATGGGCCAGGGGAAAGAAGCTTCAGTCAGCGTCCAGAGATACAAAGGTCTTGGTGAGATGAATGCCGAACAGCTCTGGCATACTACCATGAATCCCGAGACAAGGACTCTCAGGCAGGTCACCATCGAAAGCGCCGCTGAGGCCGATCATATTTTCTCAATGCTGATGGGCGACGAGGTGCCTCCGCGCCGTGAGTTCATCGAAAGACATGCAAAATACGCGAGAATAGACGCCTGACGGGAATCTGCCACGTACTTTACATTCCTTTATGGTCACAGACAGCCTGCGGCCTCCTTCAGGATGGCGGCACAATGTACTGCTATTGCAGTACCCTGCCCTGTGAAATTATTAATGAATATACAGAAGGCCAACTTGCGTCCCGTGACAGTCGTGAGATACCCGGCATAGTTGCGCGTCCGCGTCATGCTGCCGCTCTTGGCCCTCAGCCTGCCCGCGAAAAGCGGATCACTGAACACCGATCCCAGCGTACCACCGTCACCGGGAGCCGGTATCGAAGCCATAAAAGCATCAGACCAGGTTTCGCCTGCACCGGCCCTGTAAAGGAAGTCAGTGAATCCGGCAGCATTGACCGCATTCAGGGGCGAGAGACCGCTGGCATCCTCTATGAACATGCCTCCGTCTGAGCCCGATCCCGGTCCCGAAAGGAACGCGGCAAGAAGCTCCGCACCGGTGCCTGACCTGCTTTCTCCCCTGACCTTCAACGCCATCTCCCTGGCCAGGTGTTCGGCATAGAGGTTTATGCTTTCAAGGTTCATGACCTTTATGATCTCAGAAAGGGGCGGAGACTCTATGACACCTATCCGGGTCATGATCCGCCCACTGACCGGTCCTGCCGTCCTGACAGTCGCTTCACCTTCAACAGTTATCCCTGCCCGCGCCAGGGCATTGCCAAGCATCCTGGCAGCCAGAAGCGGGGGATCGTTTACTGAAGCCTTAAGCACGAAGTCGTCCCTGCCCACGGGAACCGTCCCGGCGAGCCCGCCCTCACTGCTGTAAGGAGCAGAAAAGACATAACCCCTGTCGCGGCTTCCTGAAGAGATGAGCATATTGGTCAGGTCAGTCCGGCATTCCTCCGGCACCACCCTCGTTATCTCCGTACCTGAACCCTCAGATGATGTTCTGAGATGTATCTCATACATGTTGTCGAAGACAGACAGTCCGTAGACGCCCGCCCCGTAGTAGTTGCCCAGGTCCTCCCACAGCCATTTCGCGGGGACAGGCTCGTAACAGTAACGCGAATCATCGGCAATGACCCTTCCCCTGATGCTTTTTATGCCTGCCTTCTTGATGTCACTGATCCATGTGGCAACGATGTCGCCGTAATGAGCTGCAAAATGCCGTGAGCCCAGCGCGGGATCACCTCCGCCAGTGATTACTATATCGCCGGTCAGCATCCCTGTAGCAGCATCCAGTGTTCCTGTATATGAGATGGATGTATCGAAAGTGTAGTCGGGACCAAGGATGGAGAAGGCTGCAGCAGATGTCACAAGCTTCATCACCGAAGCCGGATTCATGGCTTTCAGTGATTCGTATTCATAGACCGGCTTACCTGTCAGGGCATCGGTGAACGACAGCGATACTGATGCATGTCTCATGGCCGGATCGGCAAGAAGGGTCCGGAGAGCTTTCTCCTGCGGAAATCCGCTGCTTATACAGAAGGCGGACAGTATGACGGTGAGGATGAACCTCCTGCTCATGCTTTTTTCCTGTTCTGTTCAAGTGTCGAGAGAAGACCGCATGCGGCATTGATGTCGGCACCCCTGCTGGCCCTGATTGTCGTTATTATGCCTTTGGCATTGAGGGCATCCCTGAAACGGATCATGGCTTCTTCGCCGGGACTCCTGAATGATGAGCCGGGGACGTTATGGAACCTTATGAGGTTTATCCTGCACTTGATCCCGTTAAGTATCTTTGCCAGCTCTTTCACATGAGCCGGTGTGTCGTTGAGTCCCTCAAAGACTATATATTCGAATGAGACCCTTCTCTGGCTGCTGAAGTCGAATTCCCTTATTATCCCGAGAACCTCTGATATGTTGTTGCTCTTCTGGACAGGCATAAGCCTGCCGCGTTCCTCAGGGAAGGGGGAGTGAAGGCTGACAGCCAGGTGGCACCTGCTTTTCTCAAGAAAATCCCTGATCCCCTTATTCATCCCGACGGTGCTAACGGTGATCCTTGAAGGGCTCCACCCGTAACCCCATGGCGAGGTCAGTATCTCGAGGCTCTTTAGTACCTCCTCAAGGTTGTCGAGGGGTTCTCCCATGCCCATATATACAATGTTGGTGAGGCTGGCCCTTTCCGGGAGGCTCCTGAACTGGTTAAGTATCTCGTTGGCACTCAGGTTACCCTGGAAGCCCTGTTTGCCAGTCATGCAGAACAGGCAGCCCATGCGGCAGCCGGCCTGCGTGGAGACACACAGCGTGGCCCTTTCTTTGTCGGGAATCCAGGCGCTTTCAATATATCTTTCGCCCGACACGCCAAAGAGATATTTCTTTGTACCGTCAGAACTCTCGGCAACACCGGCAGGATCACTCAGTCCAATAGTGTAAACACCTGCAAGGATCTCCCTTGCCTTCTTTGCAAGGTTGGTCATGCCTTCAATGCTGTCAGCCTCCTTTTTGTAAAGCCAGTCGGCTATCTGCATGGCGCCAAACCCCGGCATGCCTGTCCGCTTTGTCACTGCAACCAGTTCACTTATAGTCTTTCCGAACAGCTTCTCCTTCTCTTCCAATTGGTCCTGTATTATATATGTGATCCTTAATGAACCTTCTTCCGGTAATTCCTATTCATTATCAGCCTGCTGCATCACAACAAGTGAGGTGTCAATCTCACCGGTGAAGACGTGGGTGGCGGGACCGGTGAGCCATATGTCGGTCAGCCGTTTCCCTTCGCGCCTGAAGCTGACACTCAGGTCGCCTCCCCTTGTATGAACATGCACGGGAGTGCTGTCAATATGTCCTGACAAAACTGCAGCAATGGCAGAGGCAGTGACGCCGGTTCCGCAGGAGAGGGTTTCATCCTCGACACCACGTTCGAAGGTTCTGACAAAGATGCCCTTATCCCTGACCTCGGCAAAATTGACGTTGGTTCCTCCCGGCGCAAATTCAGGGGCCCATCTGAGCTTTCTGCCCTCGCCGGCTACGTCGAAATTTGCGACATCCTTTGTAAACACTATATAATGTGGCGATCCTGTATTGATGAAATAGTTTCCGCCAATGATATCTGTTCCGTTTACGTCGTTCATCCTGAGTTTTATAAGTCCGTTTTCAGCAATAGCCCTGTGGGGGGCATCGATGGCGCTGAAAGTATGGTCGGACGGGGCTATGCCTCTGCTTATGGCAAAGGCCGCGGTGCATCTTCCGCCGTTGCCACACATGGTGCCTTCGAAGCCATCGGCATTGAAATATGTCATTTTATAGCTGAAACCATCTGTGTCACTGACCAGTATCACACCGTCAGCGCCTATCCCGAACCTTCTGTCGCACATCCACCTTATTAATTTATTGTCAGATGGATTAATCCGGCCATCGCGGTTGTCTATAATTATGAAGTCGTTACCGGCGCCCTGGTATTTGTTAAAGGTTATTTTCATCTTTGTTAAAGAGTTGTTAAATGTTTCTGGTTTATGATATTACATAGAAAAAATGCATGAACTTTGTAAAACAAAATACCAGAAAAGCGGTTATAAAGATATGAATCTTTTATACAGGCTTAAGGCAAAAAAAAATAATTAAAAACTGATAACAATGAAAATCAAGAATCTTATCGGTGCATTACTGATGGCCATGTTAGGGGCCGCAACTGCTCTCTTTGCATATACTAAGATCGAGAAGGGCAATAAGGTAATGCTTGTAAAAGACTCCTCGGGTGTTGATGTCAAAGATGCTTCGGCATGGCTGACTTCTCTGGCTGTTCAGCAACAGCCCGGGCAGGTTGATTTCACATATGCTGCAGAACAGACAGTTCATGGAGTGGTGCATGTCAGGACAAAAGCCACGGTAGGATATTCTGCTTCGAATCCCATTATGGAATTCTTCTATGGTCCCCGCTACGGTCAGCAAGAGCGCGAACAGACTGTTCAGGGCTATGGCTCGGGTGTCATCATCTCACCCGACGGCTATATAATTACAAACAACCATGTCATCGATGAGGCTGAAGAGGTTGATGTGAAGCTTAACGACAACAGGGAGTTTCATGCCGATGTTGTAGGACGCGACCCCAGCACCGACATCGCCCTTCTGAAGGTCGATGCCGTCAATCTTCCCTTTGTGAAGTACGGCAACTCCGATGAACTGAAACTTGGCGAATGGGTCCTTGCAGTAGGTAACCCCTTTAACCTGACCTCGACCGTTACGGCAGGTATAGTAAGCGCCAAGGGCAGGAACCTCGACATACTTGACGATGCTTACAGGATCGAATCGTTTATCCAGACCGATGCCGCACTTAATATGGGTAACAGCGGCGGTGCCCTGGTTAATACAAAAGGACTCCTTGTTGGTATCACCTCGGCCATCTATTCGCCAAACGGCGCCTATGCCGGCAACTCGTTTGCCATTCCGGTAAGCATAGTGAAGAAGGTGGTTGAAGACCTGAAAGAATTCGGTGAGGTGCAGAGAGGCCTTATGGGAGTCAATATTAACGATGTATCACCTGAAAAGGCAAAAGAACTGAACCTTGATGAGGTGAAGGGAGTGCTCATCATTGACGTCAATAAGGGTGGCGCCGCTGAGGCTGCCGGACTCAAAAATGATGATGTCATTATCAGGTTCGACGATGCCGCAGTAGCTTCTGTGGGCGAACTGCAGGAACAGGTGGGACGCCACAGACCCGGCGACAGGATTACAGTCACCTATGTCCGTAACGGAAAACAGAACACTGCTTCAGTAGTACTTAAAAACATATCCGGCAATACAGATGTCGTTACCCGCGATAACAATCCTTCCCAGGTGTTCGGCGCACGCCTCGAAACCCTTGGAGCCAATGACAAACGTGAGTATAACATCGACTACGGCGTAAAGGTTACTGATGTGGTTGCAGGACGTCTCAGCGACCTTGGCATCAAAAAGGGAGTAATAATACTCAGCGTTAACGGCAAAAGGGTAAAAAGCGCTGCCGATGTACGCGAGGTTACCTCCAATGAGAAGAATCTGACTTCTATCGAAGGAATCCAGACTAACGGAACATTCTTTAGCTACTCGTTGAGAAACTAATGATATATTTAAAAAATTGTTATACAGCGGATTGGCAAAATACCAATCCGCTGTTAATAACATTATAAGATATTCTTTGTTATTACATATAAAAGCAGTATTTTTGCGAAAATTTTTCCGGAGGTATAATGAGACAGCTAAAGATTACCAAATCCATAACGAACAGAGAAAGTGCATCACTTGATAAGTATCTGCAGGAGATTGGTAAGGAAGAGTTGATATCGGTTGA
>CAZBQM010000097.1:0-7706 GCA_964494045.1 uncultured Rikenellaceae bacterium | reverse complement strand
AATGAACTCGACGAAAAGGAACTCGACTCGTGGATAAAACTGATACGCGTGCTGATGCACGAGATAATGAATTCTCTTGCACCAATCACTTCTCTATCAGATAGCCTGTCACGCTTTTTCACCACTGACGGGCATCCGGTTTCTCCTGACGCAATAAGCGAGATGACAATTTCAAAGACTATTCAGGGCCTTAATGTAATTCAGGATCAGGGGAAAGGGCTGATGTCATTTGTTGAATCGTACCGGCAACTCACCCGGATTCCACAACCCAACAAAAAACTGTTCAGGGTTGACGACCTGTTGGAACGTGTAAGGATACTATATAAATCTCTTGCCAGGAATGAAGAAACTGAGCTCATTATTTCACTGAAAGACCCTGAACTCGAAATCAATGCTGACGAAAATCTCATCACACAGGTACTTATCAATCTTCTTAAGAATGCACTCGAGGCTAATGAGAACAATCTTTCAGGAAAAATAATTATTTCAGCCGGCAAAAATTCAGACCTGGTTACCGAGATATGCGTGGCCGACAATGGCCCGGGTATATCGCCAAAGAATCTGGAGGAGATTTTTGTTCCTTTCTTTACCACAAGGAAGAATGGCTCAGGCATAGGATTAAGTGTTTCACGACAAATAATGCGGGTTCATGGAGGGAATCTTAAGGTAAGATCGACCCCCGGGAAGGAAACAATATTCTGCCTCGCTTTCAGAAATTAGTCAATATCAGGGAAAATGATGTTAAATTTGCCGCCACATTCCGGCAGATGAAAGAAAACGAACTAGCGGTCCTGTTTAAATCACATCCCGTTCTGGCGGGACTTACTGATTTCCTGACCCATGGGACCGGGAACATAGGCCTCGAAGGCCTTACAGGATCCTCAAAATCATTGTGCATTGCCCACGCTTTTTCACAAACCCAGGTAACCCATGTGGTACTGATACCTGAAAAAGAAGATGCAGCATATCTCTACAACGATCTGGTATCGGTGACAGGAGGCGATGCAGTCTTCTTCTACCCTTCGACCTTCAAGAGATCAATCCAGTACGAACAGACTGAACCGGCAAATATAGTTTTGAGGACAGAAGTTCTTAACCATCTTGCCTCCGGGAAGAGGAAATCTATTATTGTCACCTATCCCGAGGCAGTGATGGAAAAAGTCATCAGCCGCCGTAACCTGAAAAAGAATACCCTGACGATCACAAAAGGAGACAGACTCTCGCTTGAGTTTATTGAAGAGATGCTCAGTGAATATAACTTCGAAAGGGTTGATTTTGTTTATGAGCCGGGGCAATACGCCATAAGAGGCAGCATAGCCGATATCTTTTCATTCTCTGCCGACCTCCCGTACAGGATAGATTTTTTCGGTGAGGAGGTTGATTCGATAAGGACCTTCAACACTGACGACCAGCTGTCGCAGGAGATCAGAAAAACGATTTCGGTAATCCCTAACATTCAGGATATATCGATAGAAGAGGTGACTGACTCATTTACCGCCTTCCTCCCTCCTTCATCAGTAATGTGGTTTGACGAAGCTGCCTTTATGAAGGAAAAGATGAACAACATCTTCTCACAGGTTGTGCAAAGAGAGGAGGCGGGACAGATGAGTGGCAGGAAGGAACTTATTATGACCGGTAGCAGGTTCTTTGAAGAGTGTTCAAAGTTCAGAACCGCGGAATTTGGCCGAAGCATGTTCTTCAGTCACGAAAAGCTGTTTACCTTCAGGACCGAGCCCCAGCCTGCCTTCAACAAAAATTTTGAGCTTCTTGCCGAAAGGCTCACAGCAAACAGCCTCGATGGCTATTCCACGCTTATCGTTTCTGAAAGCCAGTCACAGATCGAAAGGCTGAAGGATATCTTTGCGGAGATCAAACCCGGGCTCAGGTTCACTCCCCTGTTGCTTAACCTGCATGGGGGATTCACTGATAACGAGTTAAAGGTCTCTATCTATACCGATCACCAGATCTTCGACAGGTATCACAAATTCAGCATCAGGGGTTACTTTACGAAAAAGGAAAGCATTTCGGTAAGGGAACTTACAGGGCTTAACCCTGGCGACTATGTGGTTCATATTGACCATGGCATAGGAAAATTCGGAGGACTTGAGAAGATCGAGGTAAACGGCCGCATACAGGAAGCAATAAAACTTGTTTACAGGGATAACGACATCCTGTATGTGGGCATTCATTCTCTTCACCGGATCTCAAAATACAAGGGGAAGGACAATGACGAACCCAGGATCTATAAACTTGGCTCGGGGGCATGGCAGAAGCTTAAACAGGCTACCAGGAAAAAGGTCAAGGATATTGCCAAAGACCTGATACTTCTTTATGCTAAAAGGAAGGCCTCACCGGGTTATCCCTTCTCTCCCGATTCCTATATGCAGCGCGAGCTCGAAGCTTCATTTATCTATGAAGACACTCCCGACCAGCTCACCGCCACAGTGGCGGTGAAAAACGATATGGAGGCTGATCATCCCATGGACAGGCTGATCTGTGGAGATGTGGGATTCGGAAAGACTGAAATAGCAATACGTGCCGCTTTCAAATCAGCCACCGACAACAAACAGACTGCTGTTCTTGTCCCCACCACTATACTTGCATTCCAGCATTTCAAGACATTCTCCTCACGGCTTAAGGACTTCCCTTGCAGGGTTGATTACCTGAGCCGTCACAGAAAGCCTGCCGATCAGAAAAGGATTCTCAGGGAGCTGTCTGAAGGGAAAATTGACATTATTATTGGCACTCATAAGCTGGCAGCCAAGGATGTGAAATTCAGGGATCTTGGACTTCTCGTCATTGATGAGGAACAAAGGTTTGGTGTTGCCGTCAAGGATAAACTTAAAAAGCTGAAAGCCAATGTCGACACTCTCACACTGACTGCCACTCCCATCCCGCGTACACTTCAGTTCTCACTGATGGGAGCCCGCGACCTGTCAGTAATAAACACCCCTCCCCCTAACCGGATGCCCATCATAACTGAACTTCACGGTTTTAATGAGGATATCATAAAGGAAGGGATTGAGTATGAAGTATCCAGAAACGGACAGGTTTTCTTTATTCACAACCGTGTCGATAACATCCGTGAGATACAGGCAGCAGTCAGCAGGATGTGCCCGAAAGTAAAGACTGCGATTGTTCACGGACAGATGGAAGGAAGGATCATTGAGAACATTATGTTCGACTTTATTCAGGGCGACTATGACGTACTTATAGCAACCACCATCATCGAATCGGGACTTGACATTCCGAATGCGAATACCATATTCATCAATGATGCTCATCATTTCGGGCTGTCAGAACTGCACCAGCTCAGAGGGCGTGTGGGCCGTTCAAATAAAAAGGCTTTCTGTTACCTCCTTGCTCCTCCTGTCAGTACTATGACCCAGGAAGCAAGGAGAAGACTTAAGGCAATAGAGGAATTTTCGGAACTGGGGAGCGGATTCAACATAGCAATGCAGGACCTTGATATACGTGGTTCGGGAAACCTGCTTGGGGGAGAACAGAGTGGATTTATAGCCGATGTAGGATTTGAAACATACCAGAAGATACTTAATGAAGCCATTTCTGAACTTAAGGAAAGTGAACACATAACAGACCAGGGTGGATCACAGGTATCCGAAATACGGGAAGAAGATAAGGGACCCCGGAAATATGTCACTGACTTCCAGATAGACACTGATCTTGAGATTATGTTCCCCGATGATTACGTATCGAGCATTCCCGAGAGGATCCGTCTTTATAAGGAACTCAATGATATAGACACCGAAGAATCACTTTCTGCATATGAGAAAAAGCTAACCGACCGATTCGGAAAGATACCGCCTCCGGCGGCCGCCCTCCTTGATATAGTAAGGCTGAAATGGATCGCTATAAGGCTTGGCATGGAAAAGATCATGCTCAGGAACGGCCTGATGATCGCCTCCTTTATTTCCGACAAGGACTCTGCATTCTATAAAAGCACTCTGTTCGTGCGGCTGATGAATTATGTCAGCAGGAGATCCGGGGTGATGTCGGTGAGACAGAAAGAGTCGAAGCTAAGCCTTACTGTCAAGAATATTACCGGCGTCAGGGATGCAATAAGGATGCTAACGACAATCCTTGAAGACACTTCCCGGAGCTGACCTTACAGGATGTATGACCATTATTATCCGGATTACTTTTCCGTGTTTTTAGTATATTTGTTAATCAGCATAATACCATTCTGCCATGAACCTGATTATTGATATGGGGAATACAGCAGCCAAGGTTGCTGTTTACAGGGGAAACGAAAGGGTAAGCCTTTTCAGGGTAAAGGATCTGAACAACGAAGAGCTCAGGGTGAAACTGGCTCCCTTTAGAATTGACAAGGCGATAATCTGCTCGGTCATAAAAACCAACGATCCTGCTTCCGATCTGATATCCTTCAGGATACCCTATGTCCATAACCTTTCTTCAAAATCAAGGCTCCCCTTCAGGATTGAATATGATACACCCGAAACACTTGGTCCCGACCGTCTGGCAGCTGTTGCAGGCGCCTCATTCCTGTGGCCCGGATCAGATGTACTTATAATCGATGCAGGAACTGCAATCACCTATGACTTCCTTTCAGGTAAAGTTTTCAGGGGTGGCAACATATCTCCTGGTATGGGCATAAGGTTCAAGGCCCTCAACAAATTCACCGGCCGCCTGCCTCTTGTGGAAGCTTCTGAGATCTTCACTTCTCCGGGCCGTAATACTACCGATGCCATAGTGGCCGGAGTTGTAAACGGGATTATTTATGAAATAAATGAGTATATTCGCACGTTTGAAAAAAAATACTCCCAGGTAAAAGTAGTACTTACTGGTGGTGATGGAGGATTTCTCAGGAACAAAATAAGTCATAATGTCACCTATATGCCTGACATTGTGATTGATGGTTTAAATAATATCTTAGAATACAATGCGTAACAAGTTATTCCGGAAAACCGTTTCCTTACTGATCATTTTTGTTTCAATTGCTGCCTCTGGCCAGAAACTTGTAAACAGCCCTTATGGGAGGTTCAATATTGGTAACCTTGAGCCGGCCGGGTCGTTCAGAAGCCTCGGAATGGGAGGCACCGGAACAGCCTTTAGTGATAACACCAACGTTTATTTTGATAATCCTGCCTCTTATTCAGGTTTTGATACCACTTCCTTTATTTTCGATTTCGGGCTGGACTATAGTATGAACTATCTTAAGGACGGCAGTACAGAATTCTCTTCCGATGATATGAACTTCGATCATATACTTATGGGAATGCCCATAGCCAGGGGATTTGGCCTGGCCTTCGGTATGGTCCCAATAAGCAACGGCTACTACAGAATTTCACAACCAGTTCTTGAGGGTGATCCGGGTTATGATCCATCCGTTGGTGAGTATGTTTCCACACATTCAGGGAAGGGCAGTCTGACCAGCGTCTTTATAGGCTCAGGCCTGAAAATTACCCGTTCACTGTCGGCAGGAGCAAACATAAAAGTACTGTTCGGAGAGATCGAAAGGAACAATAAACTTATATTTTCTGACTTCCTGTATATGTACCATTTCATCAATACTGAAAAACTTCAGATCAGCGGTTTGAATTTTGATCTGGGATTGCAGTATTCACTCGATCTGAAAAACGGTAATTACATTAATGCTGGAGCAGCAATATCGACCGGAAGAGATTACAGGTCAGACTATGAAAACTTACATCTGGGCTATTCTACCAGCGCAGAAGATACTCTGCTGTACTTCAACGATAACAAGACCCGTGCGCATATACCGGCAACCCTCAGGTTTGGTATCGCTGGAGGGAAAAAGAACAAATACTCCTTAGGTATCGACCTGGTTTCGACAAAATGGTCTGAAGGTGACATCTACGGTTCCGACGGTTATCTTGCCGATACCCGATCCCTGCATTTTGGAGCTGAGTATATTCCCGACTGGACCTCAAACTATAATTTCCTTAAAAGGATAGAGTACAGAATTGGTTTTCACACAGGCGACTACTATTTGATTATCAACAATGAACAGATAAAGGAAACAGGCCTTACAGCAGGCCTGGGTATACCTCTGGGAAGATCCCTTTCAAAGGCAAATTTCTTTGTTGATTATACAAGAAGAAGCGGATCAGCAACAAAAGATCTCCATACTGAAGATTACATCACCTTTGGAGCAAGCCTTAACTTCTATGACTTCTGGTTCATAAAACGCAGGTATGACTGATTAAGCAGACTGATCCTATGAATACAGAAAGGATTGCACGTCAGAATATTAAAAGACTTATCTTCCTGATTACAGCCGGGGTTCTCATTCTCTCATCATGCAGGAAAAAGGCCGGATTGGTTTTCCGTGACGATATACAAAACCTCCCTTCTGCCACTGCCAGGGACTTTGAGACCATTTTCACTGATTCGGGTAAATTACAGCTGATACTGAAAGCTCCTCTTCTCGAACAACATAATAATGCCGATATTCCATATACCGAATTCAGATTTGGAATAAATGTTATCTTTTATGAAGGCAGCAGTGAACCTACGGCAAAAGTTGCAGCAAAGTATGCAAAATATACAGAAGCCAGGGCGCTCTGGGAACTTCGTGACAGTGTTGTGGCAATGAATTCTGAGAATGATATGGTTGAAACAGAACTTTTATACTGGGATCAGGGGAAGAATCTTTTTTATACCGACAGGTTTGTAAAAATCACCGATCAGGACCAGGTTACAATGGGCACGGGTTTTGAATATGACCCAAGGAAGGAAACCCGTAAGATAAAAAATGTTACAGCTACATTCTATGTCTCCAATGAAGGAAAAATCGCTTCTGAACCTTGAGATCATCCCGGTCCTGGCCGGCTACCTCAGACCGGCTGTAACCTTTTTTATCCCATATTTCTGCAACAGGTACACCAGAAACCTTTTAATCTGAAGTATGAACAGTATTCTGATCATACTTATTGCATTATTTCTGTCGGCTTTTTTTTCAGGATTTGAAATTGCTTTCTTCAACCATAGCAACCTGAAAACAGAACCAGACAAAAAACACGGGGTACGCGGATCCGGTATCGTTAAAAGGTTCTCCGATGATCGAGGACAATTCATTGCTACAATGCTGATTGGCAACAATATTACCCTTGTAATATTCGTTCTCTTATTCTCCAGGTTGCTGATCCCCGTGCTTCTGCCTCTTTTCAGCTCCTATGCAATAGTGCTTGTTATAGTTACTGTTGTTTCGACTGTGTTAATACTTGCCATTGCCGAATTCGTGCCAAAAACAATATCTTCCTTTTCTCCGGTTTTCTTCCTGAAACTCTTCAGCATTCCCTCAGCATTTTTCTTTTTCCTTTTTTATCCGTTCAGCCGCTTCATACTGGCACTATCAGACCTGTTTCAAAGGTTCTTTTTAAAGGACGGACAACAGTCTGATAACAGGAAAAACCTTGTTTTCAGCAGGAAAGAAACGAATCACTTAATCAAAATGAGCAGGCAGATCGCTGATGAAGCGGAGCCTGACCAAAACTTCAGGATTTTCAGGAATGCACTTGACTTCTCGAATGTCAGGATCAGGGAATGCATGATCCCCAGGACTGAGATAGTTGCCTGCGATGTTACCGGCTCCGTGTCGGGGCTAAAAGAGAAGTTTGTCGAAACAGGCTATTCAAGAATCCTTGTTTATTCAGGTACCATTGACAATATCACAGGGTACTTTGAGCTTAAGGATATCTTTC